>JAGQRO010000024.1 GCA_020425315.1 Hyphomonas sp.
GGCCTGTTCCCGGATGTCGGCGGCGGCTGGTTCCTGCCGCGCCTCGGCGGGGAACTCGGCACATGGCTTGCGCTGACCGGTGACCGGTTGAAAGGCGTCGATGTGGCCGCCGCGCGGGTGGCGACGCACTTCCTGCCGTCGGAACTCATCCCGAACTTGCGCAAGCAGGTCGCCTCGGCCGACTTCTCCATCGGCGCGGCGGAAATGCTGAATGAGATTTTGCGGTCCCTGACCCATTCCATCCCGGCCGGCAGTTTCGACCCGCACCGCAAGACGATCAATGACTGTTTCCGCTTCGACACGGCCGAAGAGATCGTTGCCGCGCTGGAGGCCGATGGCGGCGAGTGGGCGCTGGCCCAGGTAAAGACGCTGCGCGCGAAATCGCCGGAAACCATCAAGGTGGCCCTGCGCCAGTTGCGCGAGGGACGCCAGTGCAAGACCTTCCGCGAGAACATGGCCATGGAATACCGTATCGGCTGGCGCAAGGTGCAGAGTCATGACTTCCAGGAGGGCGTGCGGGCCGTGATCGTTGACAAGGATAATGCGCCGGCCTGGTCGCCTGTGACACTGGAAGGCGTCAGCGAGGAAGAGGTGGCGAAGTATTTCGCGCCGCTGGGAACAGACGAACTGACCTTCGGATAAGGAGCGCCGCGTGAAGGGAACCGTCGAGCGTCAGGAACTCGCAGGCGACCCGGGCCAGATCCGCGGCGACGACGGAAAGCTTTATCACTTCATGGCCGCGCAGGTGCGCAATGGCGCTGTCCTGACGGCGGGTGACCGGGTGGACTTTATCGGCCTGGGCGAGGATGCCCGCGACATTCACCTCGACGCGCGCACCGTGCCGCCACCGGCGGAGGTGGATATCGGGCAGGTGAAGCCGGTCTATCCGGCACAGGGAGTACCGCCGGCCTATGCGCCGAAGCCGCCGGCGCGGGATGCCGGAAGCCTCTGGACCTATTTCATGGAGGGACTGACGAAGAAGTATGCGCAGTTCACCGGCCGGGCGCGACGATCCGAATACTGGGGCTATACATTGTTCTGGTGGATCGCCACGATCGGTATCCTGATCCTGGACAGTATCCTTCTTGGGCTGACATCCGCCATGGTCGGGCCGGGCGAGGCGTTCTGGTATTTCTATCTCACCATCATCTGGCAGCTCGGAACCCTCATTCCGAACATCGCCATTGTCGTGCGGCGCCTGCATGACCTCAACCTCAGCGGCTGGATGTATCTGCTGAAGCTGGGCGACGGAATTATCCCCTGGGCCGGGTCGATCGCCATTCTTATCTGTATGCTGATCGACGGGAAGCCGGAGAAGAACGTGCATGGGACAAGCCCCAAATACGGCCAGGGCGACGATGTGATCTCGGTCTTTTCGTGAATCGAAAGTAAATTCGTTACGTGAAAGTAACGGTAAATGAAATCGCGCGAATATTAACCAACAACACTGCCAACACCAACATGCTTATCAGTTTATTAGGACTGATCGTGTAGTTCTATTCAAACTACAACAAAAGTTGAGTGGTGGTGAAAATGATGATTGCTGAAATGCAGGAAACTGCAGAACTGAGCGTGGGCGAGTCTTTCCTCAAGTCTTTGTCTCTTCTGGAACAGGCGCACCGTCGTCTTCATGATGTTGTGAAGGACGATCTGGAGCGTGGCGGCGAGCGTTCGCTGACCGGCGTGCAGGCGCTGCTTCTTTACGAGATTGGTGAAGACGAGGCCCCGGCCTCCGTGCTGCGTGCCCGCGGCGCCTTTGCCGGCACGAGCCTCTCCTACAACGTCAAGAAGCTTCAGGAAGGCGGCTACCTGACCCAGACGCGGTCTGAAGACGACAAGCGCACCGTGACGCTGCGCCTGACCGAGCGTGGCCTGAAGGTCCGCAATCGTGTCGCCCGTCTGTTCGAAAAGCAGGCCACTGCCCTTGAGCCGACCGCCAGCGTGCGTCCTGACGACCTGTCGCAGCTCAACAAGACCATCACGCGCCTTGAGCGCTTCTGGTCCGACCAGATCCGTTTCCGCCTCTAAGAGCGGTCCGAAATACATCCTGGGAGCCCCCTCCGCCTTCGTGGCGGAGGGTTTTTCTTTGTGCGGCGGGCTTGACCTCAACCTTGGTTGAGGTCCGAAACACCTTCCATGCAGCCATCATGGAGGTGAATTTGACACTCGAAAATGCCATCCTTCGCGTCGCCAGGCCAACCGACAATATCGACGCGCTTCTGCCCTTCTATTGCAAGGGGCTGGGCTTTCAGGTCCTTGGTGAGTTTCGCGATCATGCAAGTTTTGACGGCGTGATGCTGGGCCATCCTTCGGCGCCGTATCACCTGGAATTCGTGACGGCACACGGGCACCGGGCCGGCCGCGCGCCAACCGAAGACAATCTCCTTGTCTTCTATGTCCCCGAGCAGAACCGTTTGGAGGCCGTTGCCGCACGGCTGCGGGCAGCCGGGTTTGAACCTGTGCCGGCGTTCAATCCCTACTGGGACGATGGCGGGGTCACGTTTGAAGATCCCGACGGCTATCGTGTTGTCCTGTTCGGCCGCGACTGGACACTCTAGGGGCGGCTGAAAAAGAATCCGCTTCCGCGAAACTGCCTCCACCGCTAGGTTGCGCGGCATGAAGGGGATCGGCTGGCTGGTGATGGGCGCGACAGCCGCTGCAGGCGCGGCGGAAGCGAGCCCATGGGCGCAGGAAGCCGGCGGCATCTATGCCCGCGCCACCGCCTCGGCGGAACGGCTGTCGGGCAAGGATGGCTGGCGCGGCGATCTTTACGGTGAGTACGGATTGAAAGGCCGCTGGACACTGACCGGCAAGGCCGAAGCGGTGCGCTATGATGGTGGCGGCGTATCAGACCGGGATGCGCTTCGCGCCAGTCTCCGGCGCCAGCTTTGGTCCAGCAAGAGCGGCTGGGCGTTGGGCGCCGAGCTTGGTGCGGTGCATGGCAGCGCCGTTGCCGGTGTCGCCGGGTGCGATGGCTGGGGCGGCGAGGCACGCGCCTCTGTCGGGCGCAGCGGGGTCTATCGCGACCGGTCCTTCTATGTCTTTGCCGACGCGGCGCACATTGCGCATGAGGATGGATGCACGCGCAACCGGTTTGAAGCCGGATATGGCGCCGACCTGAGCGAGCACTGGTTTTCCGAACAGCAGGTCTGGCTGGAACAGGGCAATCAGACGGCCGACTCGGCCAAACTGGAAACCCGGGTCGGCTACCATTTCAAACTGGCTGATCTGTCGGTGGGGTACCGCAAGGAGTTCGGCGGTGATTTTACCGAGCAGGCCTGGCTGGTTTCGCTCACCGTCCGGCGCTAGGCCAAAAAAGAAGGGCGCACCGATGGGCGCGCCCTTCTCCTCTCATCCGGGAACGGATTATTCTCCGGTATAGCCGGTTTCCAGCATCAGATAGGCGATCACCGCCTTGCGGTCGTCCGGCTTGCGCACGCCGGCAAAGGTCATGCGGTTGCCGGGAATGTATTTGGCCGGGGTCTCGAGATACTTGTCGAGTTCTTCGCCCGACCAGACAATTCCGGAATTCGTCATCGCATCAGAGAAGGCGAAGCCTTCCTTGCTGCCGGCGGCGCGGCCGAATACGCCATGCAGGTTCGGGCCGACCAGATTGCCGCCACCTTCTGCCGTCGTGTGGCAGGACTGGCAAAGCTTGAAGGTGCGCTTGCCGGCGGCATAGTTCGCGGTGTTGTAGGGCTCGGGAAGGCTGGCGAATTCGTCGCCGCCGGCCGTGGCGCTGGCCGGGATGGTTTCCGGTGCAGCGGCGGTTTCGGGCGCGGCCTCCGGGGCGGCTTCGGGCGCCGCTTCAGGTGCGGTGTCCGGGGCGGCCTCAGGCGTGGTTTCGGCTACGGGTTCGGCCGGTGCGGCGGGCGTCTCTTTCGGGCCGCCACAGGCCGCCAGGGCGAGAGCGAGGGCCGCAGCCGACGCGGAAATCAGGGTCGTTCGCATGAATTCAGGCTCCACAGTGATGTGCTGGCGCGCAATCTGCCTCGCGCCTGTCAGGTTTGCAAATGCGTCCATGCGCCCCGCACGGATCGGAATGCGTAATAAAACAGCGGGTTAGGGCATGGCATAGGGGAAGATCCCTAAGTTCTGCCGCGACGTACAAGATTGTTTTGTCAGGAATTTTTCCGGATTGCCGCAGGACGCCTTGTCGCGGCGTCTGGCCGGCAAGCCGGCCGATCCTGAGGCAATGCAAGGACAAATCCGGCTGCTTGGTCTATCTTTCCTCGATGCCTGATTCCGCGCGCCCCCGTCCCGTCATCCGCAAGCTGCCGCCCGATGTGGTCAACCGCATCGCCGCCGGTGAAGTGGTCGAGCGTCCGGCGGCGGCGGTGAAGGAACTCGCCGAGAACGCGCTCGATGCCGGCGCCCGCCGCATCGACATCGCCATCGAGAATGGCGGCCTGAAGCGCATCACCATCGAGGATGATGGCTGCGGCATGAGCGCCGACGATCTCGCCCTCGCGCTCGACCGGCACGCGACCTCGAAACTGGTGCCGGGCCATGACGGACGGGTGGACCTGCTCAACATCCACACAATGGGTTTTCGTGGAGAGGCGTTGCCGTCCATCGCCTCGGTCAGCCGCATGACCATCACGTCCCGCGCGGCGGGCGAAGACGCGGCGGAAGTCTTCATCGAGGCTGGCCGGATCGACGGCCCGCGCCCGGCGGCCTTCACCGGGCGCGGCGAGACCGGCACGCGCATCGAAGTGCGCGACCTGTTCCACGCAACCCCTGCGCGTCTCAAATTCATGAAGGGCGAACGGGCCGAGACCATGGCCGTCACCGATGCCGTCAAACGCCTCGCCATGGCCAATCCGCAGGTGGCCTTCAGCCTCGAAAGCAATGGCCGCAACCTGCTGCGCTATGCGGCGGAGGCCGAAGGCGAGGCCGGCCGCCTCGCGCGCCTCGGCGCGATCATGGGGCGCGAGTTCCGCGAGAATGCCGTCGCCATCGAGGCCGAGCGCGAAGGTGTGCACCTGTCCGGGTTTGCCGGCCTGCCGACGCTCAATCGCGGCAATGCCCAGATGCAATACCTGTTCGTGAACGGACGGCCGGTGAAGGACCGGATGCTGGCAGGCGTGATCCGGGCGGCGTATCAGGATTTCCTCGCCCGCGACCGCCACCCGCTCGCGGCCCTGTTCGTGGATCTCGATCCGGAGTTCGTGGACGTCAACGTCCATCCGGCCAAGACCGAAGTGCGCTTCCGGGATGCCGGGAACATTCGCGGCCTGATGATCGGCGCCCTTCGCCACACGCTGGCCGATGCGGGGCACCGGGCCTCCACCACGGTGGCGGGCTTCGCGCTCGGCAAGGCGCGTCCGGAAGGTGCCCCGACCGGGGCGCTGTTCCAGTCAGGCCCGGCGCACGCACCGGTGCGTCCTGTCATGCCGTCCTACCAGCCTGCCGCCCCTGGCATGGCCGAGGCGCCGGAAACCTATGCGACCGATGCGGCGCCAAGCGCCCGGGTGGAACCTGTCCCCGCCGCCCCGGTTCAGGACTTCCCGCTCGGCGTCGCCCGTGCCCAGCTGCACAAGACCTATGTTGTGGCCCAGACCGCCGACGGCATCGTCATCGTCGACCAGCATGCCGCCCATGAACGCCTCGTCTATGAAGGCATGAAGCGTCAGATGGCTGCCGGCGGCGTGAAGCGGCAGGCGCTGCTGATCCCGGATGTCGTGGAACTCACCGAGGACGAGGCGGCCCGCGTGCTGGAGCGTGCAGCGGAGCTGGAAGAACTCGGCCTTGAGATCGAGCCCTTTGGCGCTGGCGCCATCTGTGTGCGTGCGACGCCCGCCCTGTTCGGGGAAATGGATACGGCTGGCCTGATCCGCGACCTCGCCGACGATTTCGCCGAATACGATGCCGGCCTTGCCCTCAAGGAGCGGTTCGAGGAAGTCATGGGCAACATGGCCTGCCGTGGCTCGGTGCGGTCCGGCCGGCGCCTGAATGCAGACGAGATGAACGCGCTGCTGCGCCAGATGGAGGCAACGCCCCATTCCGGCCAGTGCAATCATGGCCGTCCGACCTATGTCGAGCTGAAACTCGCCGACATCGAAAAACTGTTCGGGCGCCGCTGAGTCATGGCCGGCTTCGAGGCGCTGATCTTCGATTGCGACGGCGTTCTGGTCGATTCCGAAGTCATCGCCATTCAGTGCGAGCGCGAGCTGCTGGCCGAATGGGGCCTTGTCTACGATTTCGAGACCTTCGTTTCGCGCTTCGTCGGCCTGCATAACCGGGACTTCCATATCGCGCTCGCGGCCGATGCCGAGGCGGCCGGCATCAGCCTGCCGAAGGGTTTTGGCCCGCAACTGCATGCCAATAACTGGAAACGCTACGAGACGGAGCTGCGCGCCATTGCCGGGGTGATGGATGTGGTGAATACCTTTCCGGGCCTCCGGGCCGTGGCCTCATCTTCGGAGGCAGACAAGCTCATCCGCAAGCTGGAGCTGACCGGCCTGCACGAGGCCTTCGCGCCGCATGTCTATTCCTCAGACCTCGTGACCAATGGCAAACCCGCGCCCGACCTGTTCCTGCTGGCCGCGGAGCGGATCGGCGCCCGGCCGGAAACCTGCCTTGTGATCGAGGACAGCGTGAACGGGGTGAAGGCTGCGCGTGCGGCGGGCATGACGGCCTGGGGCTTTACCGGCGGCGGTCATGCGGATGCAGGTCTGTCAGGACGGCTGGCCGAGGCCGGGGCGCATGCCGTGTTCCCGTCTCACCCGGCGATCGCCGCCGCGCTGGCAGGCTGAGCCGGCTCAGGCCTTCGGAAACACGCTCCTGATCGGCGCCCACAAGTCTTCGTGCGACCCGTCGAAATTCGGTTTGCCGGGCGCGGTCAGCTGGCGTGCCGGTTCGACATAGCTGTTGATCTTGCGTTCCGGGTTCTCGCGCCACTGGATGTTGAAGGCCCAGTATTTCGGGAAGAACCAGAGTTTCGAATATGGCAGGTGGTCGTGGATCCACCAGGCGAGCATCTGCCAGTCGCCTTCCTCATGGAAGGCATCATAGAAGGCCGGAATGACGATACAGGCCGTCGCGCCCATATTGCCTTTGGCATCGCGCCGGTCCCAGATATGGGCGGCGTAGTTGCCCTCGTTGGACCCGCAATTATAGCCCTTCTTGTTCTCCAGCTGCATCTTGTTGCCGAAGCCGTTGACCTCCGAGGAGCGGTAGGCCGAGCGGATGGCGATACGCCCGAACACATCCTGCAGCGGCTCGAGCAATTCGGTGCACAGCTTCGTGCCGGCGGCGACGGCTAGGTCCGGATCGTCCGGAATGTTCGACATGCCGTGCAAGGCGGCGATGTCGGAGAACAGGAAATCCCGCATGAAGAAATTCGGGGAGAGCCGGATGCGTCCGAATTCCGAGAGGGCTTCGACATTTGCGGGCTGTTTCATGGCGGAGTCCTCCTGTTCGCCGCCAAAGCGCAAGATCCGTACCGGTCTGGCTGGTTGCGGGCGGTGTGCCTACTCGGTGTCGCCGCTCACCACGGAATAGATTTCCGGCGTGCAGGTGCCTTCGATGATGCGCTCCCGCTTCAGTGTCAGCGAGTCTCCAACTGCCGGCACTGTGCCGAGATAGGATGCCGGCACCCAGAACTCGCCCTCGTCGCCCTCGAACAGAGCGCCGTCCTCATCGGCCTCGGTCACCGTGCCGGTGACGGTCGAGGTTTCATAGCTGCAGGGGCCGCCGGTGATCGGTCCGGGGTCCTCGCAAGCTGTGAGACCCGTCAGGATGCCTGCGCATAGCAGGCCGGATAGAAGTCGCATCAGTGTCTCCGTGCTGGCCCTCCCCTTCCGGAAGGGGGGTGATTATTCGGCGGAAGCGGTGTCCACCTTTTCGATAAAGGCCGTCAGGGCGCCGAAGAAACAGTCCGGATTGTCATACTGCGTCAGGTGGCCGGCATCGGGGCAGATGGTGAGGTCGGCGCCTTCAATCTCCGCCGCCATCCGGCCGAGATGTTCCGGGCTCATCGTATCGAACGCGCCGCCGATGACGAGAGTGGGCACGGTGATCTCATGCAGGTCCGCGAATCGGTCCCAGTCGACCAGCGTGCCGCCGGCGCCCATCTCGCTCGGTCCCTGCATGGCGACGTATTTGTCGTGATTGGAATGTTCGAACGTCGCCATGACTTCCGGTGGCCACTCTTCCGGCGGACGGCGCAGGATGTGCTCGGAATAATAGTGCTCCATCAGCAGGCCCATATAGCGCTCATTGGCAAAGTCGCCTGAGGCTTCATAGCCGAGGATTTCAGCGAGCACGCCTTGGTCCATTTCCGGCTGCAGCACGGTTTTCGAGTAGACATTGTACTCGGGAATGGAGGCCATCATGTTGGAGATGATCAGGCCCTTCAAATGGTCCTGATGGGCGAGGGCGTATTCCATCGCCAGCATGCCGCCCCAGGATTGTCCGTACAGATAGAAGTTGTCCGGCGAGAGGCCGAGTGCCTCGCGCACCTGATCGACCTCGCTGACGGCTGCTTCGATCGTCCAGAGGTCCGGATCGTTCGGCTGGTCGGAGCGCCAGGAGTCGAGTTGGTCATAATAGAAGAACTCGAAACCTTCGTCGGGGAAATGTTCCTCGAAGGGCAGGAAGGCTTCGGCCGTCATGCCCGGCCCGCCATGCAGCAGCAGCACCTTGATGCGCGGATTGTCGCCCACTTGTTTTGTCCAGACCTTGAAGTCTCCCTTTGACGTCGAAATCGGGATCATCCGCACGCCGGCCTCTTCGGTGGCGGCTTCGACTGCAGGCGTTTCGACCGTTTCGGGAGCCTCAGTGGGCGGGGCCGAAGCCGTGCATGCCGCAACGGCAATGGCAAAGGCGGCGATAGACAGGCAGTTGCGCATGACAGTCCCTCCGGTTACCTGATGCCCATAGCGTACAGCGCGCCGGATGAGCCGTAAAACGGATTCGCGGCGCCGGGCCGGGAGGGGCGTCATGGGAAAAGCCGCATCAGCCATCAATATCGACGACTTGCGCACGCTGGCGAAAGCGCGCCTGCCACGCATGATCTTCGACTATATCGATGGCGGCGCCGAGGACGAGATCACGCTGCGCCGCTCGGTCGACCGGTTCGATGATTATGAACTGCAATGGAACTCGCTGGTCGATGTGACGAAGCTCGACACGTCAACGCGCGTGCTCGGCCGCAAGAATCCCCTGCCTTTCTTCATTTCGCCGACCGCATCTTCGCGCCTGTTCCACCCGAAGGAAGGCGAGTTTGCCGTCGCCCGCGCCGCGCAGAAAGCCGGCATCGCCTATTCCGCCTCGACTCTTGCCAGTCAGAAACTGGAAGACATCACTTCCGCCGCGCCGGACGTGCCACGCTTCATCCAGGTTTATGTCTGGAAAGACCGGGGCATCGTGAAGGAGTTTCTCGACCAGGCGAAAGCGGCCGGCTTTACCGGCTGCATCCTGACCGTCGACACAGCGGTGGCCGGCTATCGCGAACGCGATCCACGCAATGGCTTCTCCGTGCCGCCCAAGATCAACGCGCAGACCGTGTCGCAGGTGCTGGCCCGCCCCGGCTACCTGATGGACATGGCCACCAGTCCGAAGATCCGCCCGGTCAACTTCCGCAATCCCGGCGGCGGTTCAGCCAATGATGTGATGGGGACGATCAACAACCTCTTCGACCGGTCGATGGACTGGAAAGGCGCCGAATGGATGGCGCAGGAATGGGGCGGCGCATTTGCCGTGAAGGGCATTGCCACCAAGGAGGACGCCATCCGCGCAGTGGACCATGGCGCCAGCGCCGTCTGGCTCTCCAATCATGGCGGGCGCCAGATCGACACATCCGTGCCTGTGATCGACCTGATCCCGGAAGTGCGCAACGTGTTGGATTCCCATATTGAGCTGATCGCCGATGGCGGCGTGCGCCGGGGCAGCCATATCCTGAAACTGATCGCGCGCGGCGCCACCAGCGTCGCCATTGGGCGGGCCTATCTCTATGGTCTCGCGGCCGGCGGCGAGGAAGGCGTGGCGCGGGCCATCCGTATCCTGAAGGATGATGTGGAGCGCGGGCTCAGCCTGCTTGGCGTGCCGCGCCTCGCCGATCTCGATGACAGCCTGATGCGCGTCAGACGCTGACCACCCGTCCCGGGTTCATGATGTTCAGCGGATCCAGCGCCTTCTTGATGGCGCGCATGGCATCCGTCGCCGCCGGCGGGCGGATGGTCGCCAGTTCGTCGCGCTTCAGCCGGCCGACGCCGTGTTCGGCGGAGATGGAGCCGTCATGTTCCATCACCGTGTCGTAGATGATCCGGGTCAGCGGGCCGGCATTTTCCTTCAGGCCCGTCAGCTCCGGTGGTTCGATCACGGAGTAATGAAGGTTCCCGTCACCGACATGGCCGAAGATGACGAAGCCGGCTGTCGGCAGCACATCTTTCACCCGCGAATTGCAGGCCTCCATGAAGGCGGGGATCTTGCTGACGGGTACCGAAATGTCCTGGTTCAGCGAGTTGCCATAGGCGCGTTTCGACAGCGGGATCGTCTCGCGCACCATCCACATGGCCCGCGCCTGTGCGACGCTTTCGGCGATGACAGCATCCTGGATCAGATCCTTTTCGAACGCGCTTTCCAGCGCGGTTTCCAGCGTCTTGCGCGCCATGGCCTCGTCGGAGAAGGAAATCTCCATCAGGACGCGCCATTCGAGGTTTGAGGGCAGCGGGTCACGCGTACCCTGAATGTCGGCGATCACCATCTCGACCGCATTGGCCGGGATCATCTCGAAACTCGTCACCGTGTCACCGGCCACTTCGCGTACATGGGCAAGCAGCGCGATCACGTCGGCCGTCGACTCGACCGTCACCCAGGCGGTCGCGCGCTGCACCTGCGGGAAGAGCTTTAGCGTCGCCGCCGTGATCAGTCCCAGCGTACCTTCGGCGCCTGCGAAAAGATGCTTCAGATCGTAGCCCGTATTGTTCTTTCTGAGGCCCGAGAGGCCATCCCAGATCTCGCCGGACGGCAGCACGACTTCCATGCCCAGAAGCAAGTCGCGCATCATGCCATAGCGCAGCACATTGACCCCGCCCGCATTGGTCGAGATCAGGCCGCCGATGGTCGCCGTGCCTTCCGAGCCGAGCGAGAGCGGGAACAGGCGGTTCACTTCCTCGGCAGCGGCCTGTGCCGTCACAAGCGGGGCACCGGCCTCCACCACCATGGAATTGTTGAAGACATCAATGCTGCGCACCTTGTTCATGCGCCGCATCGAGACGCAGACTTCGCCATGCGGCGTGCCGCCATCGACGAGGCCGGTATTGCCGCCCTGCGGGGTGATCGCAACGCGGTGCTCACCGCACAATTTTACGAGCGCGGCGGCTTCTTCCGTGCTGGCAGGCATGGCGATCAGCGGCGTCTCACCCTTCACGAAGCCGCGGAAGCTGGTGACGTGCTCTTCGAGGCGGGTGGGATCGTCGCTCCAGCCCTTCGGGCCGAGCAGGTCCTTGAGGGCGGCGGTGAAGTCGGGGCTGAGCTGGGTCATGAATCCATTCTACGCATTGCGGCGGCAATCGGAACGCCACTTTTTGTCATTTCGAGGTTTTCCGCCACGCCGGCGCGGGCGGAGGCCGGCTTGTTCTGGTTCAGTTTGGTGATGCCTTCCAGGCGCGTAGGCACCATGTCGAACGCGACGATGCCGCGCAGCAGGGCGTCCATCCGCGCCGGCGTCATCTTGTCCGGCGTCCAGACCGGCTTCGGGGCGAGGGCGTTCTCAAACGTGACGGAGAGGTCGTGCAGGAACTGGCGCGTATCTGTCTCGTCCAGCCGCGTCACCGGACCTTCGGCCTCGACGGAGATGTAGTTCCAGGTCGGAACCTGGTCGTCCATGCCGTACCAGTCCGGCGAGATGTAGGCGTGCGGGCCGGTGAACACGGCGAGCGCCGGGCTGCCGTCCAGCAGGGCGGCGGTCACCGCATTGGCCGCCGACAAGTGGAAGCGCAGGCGGACATCCTCCCCTTCCCCGGAAGGGATGACGGGCGAGTGTACCGCCAACGCCCGGCCGTCCCGCACGGCGGCAATCACCGCGAAGGGATGCTCCGCGATGCGCCGGACGAGCAGGCCCGGATCGGTTTCAAGGAACATGCGGGCAGGGTGCATGGGCGCAAGTCTAGTCCCGGTGTGCGGCCCGCGCCAGACGGTCATTGATGGCCTCGCCAAGGCCCGTATTGGGGATCGGCGCCACGGCGATGCGGCTGTAGCGGGCATCGAGCGCGCGCAGGGCGGCGAACAGGCGGGTGGCCGCCTCGCGCAAGTCTCCCTCCGGCGACAGGTTCAGCCCCGGATGGGGCGAAGGGCCGAAGCCCAGCCAGGCTTCGCCCGGCTCCGGCGCCTCGGCATTGAGGCGCA
>JAGQRO010000338.1 GCA_020425315.1 Hyphomonas sp.
GGCGGCGGTACACCATATTCAGGCGACCATGACTAGCGTTTCTGAACATGAGTGCCGGAACTTCCTGCAGTTCCAGCTGCATGACTGCCTCCGAAACGCTCATCGTGCGGATCTGTACGGATGTCTCCGCAACCGTCAGGGGAGAATCAGGCGCTTCGTCGAATTCCCCGGCATCTTCAACGGCATGGCCATTGGCCTGGAACACCGCTTCGGCGGCCGGTTCGGAGGGCAGGGGCGTGGCATTGCCGGCATGATGGTCCTTCAGGCGCCGTTTGTAGCGCCGGACCCGCTTTTCCATCTTGTCCAGGCTGTCTTCCAGGGCCGCATAGGGGTCGTCGGCCTTGCCGGTGGACTGCAGCACGATGCCGGAGGGCAGGTGGACATTGCAGTCGACTTCCACGAACGGGCCGTGTTGGGAAACAAATACGCGGGCATCGCCGGTTCGGTTGAAATACTTACTGACCGCCGCTTCGAGTCCCATTTCGATGCGCCCTCGAAGGGCTTCGCCGAGATCTATATGCTTGCCAGTAATCTGTATTTGCACGGGCAGTCTCCTTCACTCACAGGGGCCAATTATGGCGCAGAAAGTCGCGCGATGCGACTCCCTTCCCGAAAAGATGGGCAAGACTTAAGCCAGTTGAAAGGGGGTCAGGCCCGGCGGCTGCGGCGCCAGATGCCGAAGATGGCCGGCCCGTCGACCAGATAGCGCCGGGCAAGGCGCCGGGGCTGTGAGCCGAGCCGGTGCAGCCATTCCAGCCGGGCCGAGCGCATCCAGCCGGGCGCCCTTGCCGTGCGGCCCGACAGGAAGTCGAGACTGGCTCCGCAGCAGAGGCCGATGCCGGTTGCCGTGCCGAGCTTCGCCGCCGCATGCGCCACCATTTCCTGCTGGGGCGAGCCGACGCAGAGAAAGTGGAACCGGGCCGGATGGGCGGCGATGAAGGCCGCCGCTGCGGCAATCGCCTCCGGCTTGTGGCGCAGGCCCATGGGCGGGGCGTGCCGGTATGTGCGGGTGAGGCCGAAGCGCTGGCGCAGGGCCGTTTCGATGCCGGCATCGGCGCCGATAATCGTGACCGGTTCGTCGGGGCGGATATGGTGTTCGAACAGCAGCTGCACGATGTCGGCGCCGGGCGCGGCCGGCAGGGCGATGCCGTCGGCTTTCGCCAGGACTTCCAGGATCCGGCTGTCATTCACCATCAGGCCGGCATCCTCATAGAGCGGGCGCAGCTGCGGCTCGCGCTCCAGCCGGATGCGATGGTCGACATTCGGGGTCACGACATAGGTGAACGCTTCGTTCCGGGACGCCATGCCGGCAATGCGCGAAGCCGCTTCCGGCGCCATCATCGGCTGGAAGTCGAGCCCCAGGAAGCGGGTTGTCGCTGCGTGCATGGCATTTTCCTGATTCTGCGGGCATCCTAGGCAGGATTTCCTTTCCGGGCGGTTCGCAAGGGCGCAGCCGGGGTAAGATTTCGTACATCAGTGGCGTTCAACAAGGATTTATCGGGGATTCTGCGAGGCAAACCGGCATGGCCGCCGCTTCCGGCACAGGCGCCGCCCGGCGCGACGATCCACCCGCCGACGCTCTGCGCGAGAGCGAGGCCCGGTTCCGCAATGCCTTTGAGAATGCCGCCGTCGGCATGGCGCTGGTCGCCCCGGACGGGCGCTGGCTGCGCGTCAACCGCAAGGTTTCCGAGATCGTCGGCTACCAGCCGGAGGAATTGCTGCGCCTGACCTTCCAGGACATCACCCATCCGGAAGACCTCGATATCGATCTCGACTTCCTGAACGCGACGATCCGCGGCGAGCGCGACACCTACAACATCGAGAAGCGCTACCTGCGCAAGGACGGGTCCATCGTCTGGGTCAATCTGACGGTTGCCTGTTTCCGCACGCCGGACGGGGCGGTCGACTATTTCATCTCGGTCATCGAAGACGTTTCCGAGAAGAAGCGCATGATCGAGGCCCTGGCGGACAGCGAGTCGCGGTTCCGGGCGGTCCAGCAGACTTCGCCGGATGGCTTCATGCTGCTGCATGCCCTGCGCAATCCTGACGGCGCGATCGAGGATTTCCGGCTCGACTTCGTCAATCCCGGCGCCGAACGCATCGTCGGACGTTCGGCATCCGGTCTTGTCGGTAGCACGATGCGTGCCGAAATGCCGAACAATTTCCAGATTGGCGCGTTCGACAAATATGTCGAAGTCGTCGAGACCGGCCAGACATGGCACGCGGAAATCGAGTATCCGCGTGGGGCGGGGCCTGTCTGGTTCCGGGTCACGGCGGCCGCGGTCGGCGACGGGTTTGCCGTTTCCTTCTCCGACATTTCCGACCGCAAGAAGGCCGAACAGCACCGCGAAATTCTGCTCGGCGAGCTCAGCCACCGGGTCAAGAACACGCTGGCGACGGTGCAGACCATGGCCTCCCACACTTTGCGCGAGGCCGGTGATCTCGACACGTTCCGCGATGCCTTTGTCGGGCGCCTGATGGCGATTTCGAAATGCCACGACCTTCTGGTCGATGCGACGCGGCGCGATGCCGATATTTCCCAGCTCGTGCGCGACCAGGTGATGCCCTATGCGCTGTCGGGTTCCGATCAGGTGACCATGTCCGGTCCGTCGCTGATCTTTGGCGCCGAGGCCTCCCACACATTCGGCCTCGTCCTGCATGAACTGGCCACCAATGCGGCCAAGTATGGCGCCCTGTCGACGGAATCCGGCCGCGTCGACATCAGCTGGGACCGGGCGACCGACCGGGGCCTGCTGGAGGCTATCGTCACCTGGACCGAGACGGGCGGCCCGCCGGTCGCCCCGCCGACGCGGCGCGGCTTCGGCAGCCTGCTGATCGAGCAGAGCCTGGTCTATTCCCTCGGCGGCACGGCCGAGATCGACTACCGGCCGGAGGGTGTGCAGGCCCGCTTCCGGTTCCAGAAGCGGGATAGGGGACAGGCATGAAAGTGTTGCTGGTCGAGGACGAGTTCCTGATTGCGATGGACCTGAAGGCCCAGCTGGAGCGGGCACGCCCTTCCTGTTCCTGTCGGGCAATGACGCGGCGAAGCTGCCGGAGGCCTTTGCCACCCGTCCGCTGCTCAGCAAGCCGATTGATTATAAACAGCTTCTGGCCCTGCTGGCCGAACTCGGCCCGGCCTGAGCCGTCACATGGCCGGGCGCGGTACGCCGGTCAGCGGCGTGCCTTCGTCTTCCTTCACCTTGCCGGCCTTGCGGCCATAATCGTGCTTTTTCAACAGGCCCCGGAACTGGTGATAGGTCAGGCCCAATGCCTCGGCCGCCTTGCCCTGATGGCCATGCGCAAAGGCCAGCGCCTCGTCGATCAGGCGCATTTCGAAGGCGGCGACCTGGGCCGGGAAATCCGCCGTCACGCTCGGATCGATCCGTCCCGAAGGCGACTGCGAGGTTGCTGCGGGGGTCGATATAGTTGACTTCGGCGCTGGCGAGCCCCCGCTTCCGGTGTCGGACGGGGGCCGCCACGGTGACTGGAATGGGTCGAGGGCGGTGGGGTCGAACACGACCGGCTCGCCGGGCGCCACCAGCATCGAGCGATGGGCAAGGCGCTGGGCGAAATTTCTCAGCTCGCGCACATTGCCCGGCCAGTCATGGCTTTCGATCGCGGCGATGGCCGATGGCGCGAAGCCCGGAAAATCCTCCCCCATCTCGATCGCCATGCGCCGGGCGAAATGATCGGCCAGCAGGCTGGCATCGCCGCGCCGCGCCCTCAGCGGCGGCAGGGTGATGACATCGAAGGCGAGGCGGTCGAGCAGGTCGGCGCGGAAATCATTCTGCTCCACCATGGCCGGCAGGTCGGCATTCGTCGCCGCGATGATGCGCACATTGGTGGTCAGCACGCGCGAGCCGCCGAGGCGCTGGAATTCGCCATATTCCACCACGCGCAGCAGTTTCTCCTGCACCTGCTGGGAAGCGGTGGCGATCTCGTCGAGAAAGATCGTGCCGCCATCGGCGAGCTCGAACCGGCCCTTGCGCTGCTCGGTGGCGCCGGTGAAGGCGCCGCGCTCATGGCCGAAGAGTTCGGAGTCCAGCAGCGTCTCGGAGAGGGCGGCGCAATTCACCTTCACGAACGGGCCTTCCCAGCGCCGCGACAGGAAGTGCAGGCGTTCCCCGATCAGTTCCTTGCCGGTGCCGCGCTCGCCGATGACCAGGATCGGCCGTTCCAGCGTGGCGACGCGGGAAACATGCTCCTGCGCGCTCAGCCAGGCGGCGGATTCTCCGATGAGCTGGGTGGTTGGGCTGATCATTTGGTCAATTTAGCCAATCAGGATTGTCAAATCCACTAATATTATCGCCAAACTTACCAGAATAGATGTTCAGAAAACCTCGAATGAAGTTTTTTCATCAACAAAATCAGACACTTACAAAATTAATTTTGAACTGGCACGGTCCTTGAAATGAGGGAAGGGCTCAGAGCAACGGGCGTTGCTCAAACCGAAGAAGGACCAAACCAGATGGAAGACCGCGACTACCGCTCCGAAACCCGATCAGACGCAGGCCGTTTCGGCCGGTGGCTGTCGACCCGCTCCGCAGAGACCTGGATGTTCTTTGCTGTCGGCGTCTTCCTCGGCGGCTTCTTCTTCTAATCCCCTCCCAGATACACGAAAGGACACCACAATGGGTCTGTTCTCCCGCCTCGGTGACATCATCAACTCGAACATCAATGCGATGCTCGACAATGCCGAAAACCCCGAAAAGATCGCCCGCCTGATCATCCAGGAAATGGAAGACACGCTGGTCGAAGTCCGCACCGCCGCTGCCCGCGCCATGGCCGACAAGAAAGAGATGGAGCGCGACGTCGCCCATTTCTCGACCGTCCGCGACGACTGGGCCACCAAGGCCGAGCTGGCCATCGACAAGGGCCGCGAAGACCTTGCCCGCGGCGCCCTCGTCGCCAAGCAGAAGGCCGAGACCGAGATCGATCGCCGCCAGCACGCCATGGCCGCCGCCGAGGAAGCCTTCGAGAAGCGCCAGGACGACCTGTCGAAACTCCAGGCCAAGCTCGACGAAGCCAAGGCAAAGCACCGTGCCCTGATGATGCGCCGCGAGGCCGCCGAGCAGCGCATCCGCATCCGTTCCCAGGTCTATGACGGCCGGGTCGACGAGGCGCTGGCCCGCTATGGCAACCTTGAGCGCAAGGTCGACGAGATGGAGGCCTATGCCGACACGATCCGCGGCACCCAGCCGAGCCTCGAAGCCCAGTTCGACGCGCTTGAGCGCGACGAGAGCATCGAGAAGGAACTCGCCGCCCTGAAGGCGAAGCGGTCCAAGTCTTCGGCCAAGAAGTCGGAGGGCTGATCACATGGTGACCTCGATTTTCATGCTCGCAGGCTTCCTCGTGGTGTTCTGCTCGCCGGGCCTCATCGCGATGGCGATGGACGAGCGCCGCGCCAAGCAGAATGAGGCCGCCCAATGAGCGGTGAACTCATCCCCCTGATGGCGATCATCTCGATCTTCATCGTCCTGCCGGCCATGATCTTCCACTACATCACCCTGTGGCGGAAGCAGAAGACGCTGATGCCGGACGATGAGCGGATGATGGAAGATCTCTGGCGCTCTGCCCGCGCCATGGAACGCCGCATCGACACGCTGGAGCGGCTGCTGGCCGCGCATGAGGAGGACGGCCCGCGCCGTCCCCCGCCCAGTTCCAGATCCACTTTTGACGACTGAGGATATAAGACATGTCCCGCCACTCCCGCCCATTCCGCGACGCCGTTCATGGCGACCGCTATGATGGATCCCCGAACCCGAAACGGTTCTATCGCTCGCGCAAGGACAAGGTGCTTGCCGGTGTCTGCGGCGGCATCGCCGAACGCTTCGGCTGGGAACCTGTCCTGGTCCGCGTCCTGGCCGTGCTCGGCCTTCTGTTCGGCCTCGGCCCGATCGCCATCATCGCCTATGTCACCATCTGGATGATCACGCCCTATGCCCCGGTGGGCATGCCGGCCATGTCACCGGATGAGGACGCCTTCTGGCGCGGCGTTTCGGATCGCCCGCGCGCCACGTTCGGGAACCTGAAATACACCTTCATGGATCTCGACGAGCGCCTGCGCGACATCGAACGCAAGGTGACGTCGGACGAATGGCGCCTCCGCAAGGAATTCCGGGATCTCGAACGCGGCAACTAGAACCGCACCCGCCAATATCAACGAATAATATCCGTGTAAGGAACGGTAAAATGCGCAAGGGGACTCTTCTCACCAATAACTGGCTGCTCTGCGGCGTGGCCATCACCATCCTGGTCGCCATCGCCGTGGTCTCCAGCCTGCAGGGCCACATGGCCATCACGATGGGTGACCTGCAACTGGCCCTGACCCCGCATGAGGAAGGCGGCCTCCGGCTCGCCGTCGTGCGGGCGAAAGAGGTGTCAGACCTCCTGTCGCTTTAGGGCGCGCAGGAGCAGCCGGGCCGGGCTGACCGCTTCCAGTGCGGTCCGGCCAGCCGGCAGGGGCGCTCCGGAAAGCCGCGCGGCAAGGATCGCGCCGGCCCACGGCCCCCAGGTAAACCCCCGGGCCCCGAACCCGGACGACAGGAAAATGCCAGCAAGAAGAGGGGCGTCCGCATCTGCCGGGCGCCCCTTTCGCATGCCGGCAAAGGCGGCGAGGAAGGCGTCATGATCCGGCACCGGGCCGATCAGGGGCAGGCGGTCTGCCGTGGTGGCGCGCAGGGCCGCGCGGGAGGCGATGCCGGCCCCGCGTGCATCGCGGACCCAGTAGGGGGAGAGCGTCTCGACGCCTTTCAGGTTTTCCGCACGGGCGGCATCGGATGTGTACGGATCGGTGTCCGCCGCCACCTTGTCGAAGGTTGCCCCCCACAGGCGCTGGTGGCCACGGGCGAGGGCATAGGTGCCGCTGGCGAGCGCGAAGGGCGGCGCATCGGCCGGGCCGTTGGTGAAATCCACCTGTCCCATCCGCGCTTCGAGGCCGAGCCAGGGCAGGGCCGCACCGGCGGCCATGCCATTGGCCAGCAGGATGGCGTCGAACGCCTCGCCATTCACGGTGCGCGCGGAAAGGTTCACCTGCAGCGCGGCGCCGTAGTGCTGCGCGATACCGTCCAGCAGGGCGGGGAGGAGTTTCGCCGGTTCCAGGATCAGCGCGCGCTTGTGCAGGAGACCGCCGCCGGACAGGGCTTCGAGATCCTCCAGCGGCAGGGGCGGGTCGGCCAGCAGTTTCTCGAACCGGGCGGCTTCGGCCGCATCCTTCGGCACCTGCCGCACTTCGGTTTCCGTCACACCCGGCATGCCGGCATAGGCCATGCTGGCGGCGAGATAGGCATCCACCAGCAGCCGCGCCTGCACCGTGTCGCCGGCATCGAGACGGGGCATGACGAGGCCGAGCGGATTGCCGCTCGCCCCGTTCGCCGGGCCGGGCGCGGGGTCGAACACGGTGACGGCGAGGCCGGCATCCGCCATGGCCCGTGCGGCGGCCGCCCCGGCAATACCCGCGCCAAGGATCGCGACCTTGCGCGCCGGGGGCAGGGGGCGGGTGAGGCCGAACACGTCCGGCTGCGGCGCCGGCGGGCTGACGAGCCGTGCTTCCAGCCGCTCCCGCTTGCGGCCATGGCCGGGTGCCTTCACGGCCTCGAACCCGACCTCCGTCAGGCCCCGGCGCACCGCACCGGCGACCGTGAAAGTGGCCGCTTTTGCCCCGTGTACGCTGCGTTCCGCAATCAGCGGGAAGAGGCTGCCCGCCCACATGGCTTCGTTCTTCGCCGGGCTGAACCCGTCGAGAAACCAGGCATCGGCATGGTAAACGCTGGCGGGCAGCATCTCTGCAATGTCGCCAAGATGCAGGGTTAACGTCACCCCATCCTCGGGCCACCCGAAGTGCTGCACGCCGCGCACCGGGCCCGGCCACACCGCGATCAGCTTCCCCGCCAGCGCCTCAAGTTCCGGCCAGGCGGCAAGCGCCCGCGCTGCGTCCTCCCGCGCCAGCGGAAAGCCCTCGAAACTGACGAAGTGAAGCTGCGCACAGGGGGAGGGGCGATGGCTCCGCCACATCTCCCACGCTGCCAGGAAGTTCAGCCCCGTGCCGAAGCCCGTCTCGGCAATCGTGAACCGCTCCCGCCCGGCCCAGCCCTCCGGCAGGCCGCAGCCGGCGAGGAACACGGCCCGCGTCTCGCCAAGCCCGTCGCCGGCGGTGAAATAGACATCGCCTGCCGCGCGCGCCACGGGCGTGCCGTCATCTTTCCAGTCGATCTCGGGCTGTGTCAGCAGGCGGGCCATGGCGCCTGATAGCTGCCGGCCTGCGCTTTGGATAGCGCCGGTTGCGCGCAGGATACGCCTCTGTCACTTGCGTGTTTGCGGCGTCCACGTCAGATAGGCGCGTCAGGAGACCAGAATGGCCGAGTTTGACATCACCCGCGAAGACACGCCCACCGGCGGGCGCTATGTCACAATCGTCGACGGCCACGAGGCCGAGATGACTTTCTCGAAAGCCGGTGCCAGCCGCCTGATCATCGACCATACCGGCGTGCCGAAAGAACTCGGCGGGCGCGGCGTCGGCGTCGCGCTGGTCAAACGCGCGGTGGAAGATGCCCGCGCGGCCGGTATAAGGATCATTCCCCTCTGCCCCTTCGCCAAGGCGCAGATCGAAAAACACCCCGAATGGCAGGACGTGCTGGCATGAGCGAGATTACCCACGACGAAAACCTGATGCGCTACAGCCTGTTCATGGACGGGCTGGAGGCCTACCTCACCTATGAGCGCCCGCGCGAGGGCCACCGCCACATCACCCACACGATCGTGCCCGGCCCGCTGGGCGGCAAAGGGCTCGGCAAACGGCTGGTGACGCGCCTGATGGAGGATGTGATCCTCTGCGGGGAGACCGTCTCGTCGGAATGCTGGTTTGCCAGCGCGCTCATTGAGAAATCGCCTCAATGGGCCATGATGCAGGCATGAGCGCGCCCTTCTGGAAACAGAAATCCCTTGCAGAGATGACGCATGCCGAGTGGGAATCCCTCTGCGATGGCTGCGCCAAATGCTGCCTCCTGAAACTGGAAGACGAGGATACGGGCGAAATCGCCTATACGCGCCTGCATTGCCGCCTGCTGGACGCGCAGGCCTGCCGCTGCGCCGATTATGAGAACCGCAAGAAAGTGGTGGAGGACTGCGTGATCCTGACGCCGCAGAACATTTCCGACATCAAATGGATGCCCCGCACCTGCGCCTATCGCCTCGTACTGGAGGGCAGGGACTTGCCGGACTGGCACCACCTCGTCTGCGGCGACCGCAACCGCGTGCACACGACCGGCAATTCCATCCGGGGCCGGACGGTTTCGGAAGACACCGTCTTCGACGAAGACCCCGAAGACTGGATCGTCGACTGGGAGGGGAATGAGCCCTGAGGGGTTGTTCCAAAGCAATTAATGTTTGTCATCCCGGCCGCAGCGCGAAGCGCGGAGAGCCGGGACCCAGGATCAAGCAGCACCGGACTCGCGGCCCTGGGTCCCGGATAAGCGCTGCGCGCTTTCCGGGATGACAAGATTGGAAAGAACCTCTCCTTAAGGCCCCCCATGCCACACTCCGGCGATGGACACGCTTGCCGCCTTTACAGCCTATCTCACCGATGAGCGCCGCATGGCGGAGAAGACGGTTGAGGCCTATCGCACCGACCTCGCCGGCTTTTTCGGCTTCCTGCGCATGCATCTGGGCGAGGAGCCGACCCCGAAGGCACTGGGAGAGCTGCGTGCGCGCGACATCCGCGCCCATCTGGCGCACCGGCGCCGCGAGGGCCTGTCGGATGCCTCGATTGCGCGGCTGCTCTCCTCCATCAAGGCGCTCTATCGCTGGCTCGGCCGTGCGCATGACATCCACAATGCGGAAGTGGCTTACCTTCAGGGCCCGAAACGGCCGAAGCGCCTGCCGCGCCCGGTGTCCATCGAAGCGGCCAAGGACATGATCGAGGAGGCCGAGTCCGATCCCGATGCCGAGCCCTGGATCAATGCGCGCGATGCCGCCGTGCTGTCGCTGCTCTATGGCGCGGGCCTTCGTATCTCCGAGGCGCTCAGCCTGACCGGCGCGGATGTGCCGGCGCCGGAGCGGCTGCGCATTCGCGGCAAGGGCGGCAAGGTGCGCATCGTGCCGCTGATCCCGGCGGTGCGCGACGCCATCGAGGCCTATGCGAAGATCTGCCCCTATGCGCTGGTCCATGGCGAGCCGCTGTTCCGGGGCGCCAAGGGCGGGGCGCTGAACCCGCGCATCATCCAGGGCCTCGTTCAGAAACTGCGCGGCCTGCTCGGCCTGCCGGACACGGCGACGCCGCACGCCCTGCGCCATGCCTTCGCAACGCATTTGCTGGCCGCCGGGGCCGATTTGCGGGCCATCCAGACGCTGCTGGGCCATGCCTCGCTCTCGACCACACAGGTTTATACCGGCGTCGATTCCAGCCGCCTGCGCGAAGTCCACGCCGCCGCCCATCCGCGTGCCTGATATTACAGAATCCCATTAACGGCCCTTCATGTCCATTATCCTGCCGCAATTGCGAGCGAGGATTCACATCTGACGACTGGCAGGAGACGCGTCATGGGTGTGAAACGCAACACGATCCTCGGAGTGCTGACGATTGCGGCCTTCGTCGGCTGTGGCCTGATGGCGAATGCGCAGGAAGCCGACTCCGCCATCGATTTCGACAAATTCCTCGAGATTTCCGCCGAAGTGCAGCCCTATCGCGAAGCGCGCCTCGTGCCGCTCAAGGAATTCAACGCGATGAAGCTCGATCCGGATACGATCATCCTGGACTCGCGCAGCGCCGATGCGTTTGCGATGGGCCATATCGACGGCGCCATCAACGTCAACTTTTCGGACTTCACCACCGACAAGCTGGAAAAGATCATCCCGTCGAAAGACACGCGCATCCTGATCTACTGCAACAATAATTTCGAGGACAATATCGCCCCGGTGATGCTGAAGAGCATGCCGCTGGCGCTGAACGTGCCGACCTTCATCAATCTCTATGGCTATGGCTATACGAACGTGTACGAACTGAAGGGCATGCACTCGATCCAGGACCCGGCAATCAACTGGGTTTCCGACTGGGACCTCGGCATTGAGCAATAGGCCCTAGCGCGGCAGCGCCGCCACGGTGCGGCGGTATTCCTCCATCGTCTCTTCGAAGATCTGCGCCACAGGCTTCACTGCCTTGATGCGCCCCGCGACCTGTCCTGTGAGCGCAATGCCGGCTTCAAGGTCGCCCTTGAAATAAACGTCCTGCGTGCGGGCGAACTCGCCGAAGATATTGGGCGAGCCTTCCTTCTCGATCACCGTCGTGCGCTCGGTGCGCAGGGCGCGCAGGGCAGGCCCCGGCCCGGAGCGGTTGAGGAAGACCGTGTCGGTCGAGTCCGCCTTGACGATGGCCTCCTTCCAGTTGGCGTGAACCGGGCTCTCGGCGGAGGAGAGGATGCGCGTGCCCATCAGCACGCCTTCGGCGCCGAGCGCAAAGGCCGCCGCCATGGTGCGCCCGTCCATGATGCCGCCGGCGGCGACCACCGGCACGTCCACCGCCTCGCAGACCTGCGGGATGAGAACCATGGAGGCCACATCCTTCGGGTTCTTGAAGCCGCCGCCTTCGCCGCCCTCCACGATCAGGCC
>JAGQRO010000339.1:0-907 GCA_020425315.1 Hyphomonas sp.
TCCATCCTCGCAGAAATCAGGTCGCCTGAATTGTCGAGGGACCACGGCTTTCCGTCTGAATACCGCATGGCGGTGTCGCTGTGAGGGCGCGCATTCTGATCGCGGGCGGTTGGGGCCTTATTGGTTCCCGGATTGCAAAAGTCCTGCGCGAAGCGGGGCATGACCTAGACATCGTGCTTGGGGGCCGCAATCCCGATACCGGTAAGGTGCTGGCCGCAGATCTCGGCGCCAGCCTCGTCCGGCTGGATGTCGACGCCCCCTCAGAAGGCCTCGCGGCGGCCGGCCCTGTGGACCTGGTGATCGCGGCCCTTCAGGATCCGGACGATACGCTTCTGGCCGCCACGCTCCGTTCCGGCGCAGGTCATATCGGCATAACCCGCACTGTGGACAACATGGCCTCGAGCGCAATCATGGCCGCCGCCTGCGCCCAGCGGCCTACGATGATGCTGGGGCATTGGCAGGCGGGCGTGCTGACCCTTGCCGCCCTGTCTGCCGCGCGCCGCTTCGACACCGTCGACCGCGTCGAGATGGCCGCACTCTATGACTATGCCGACCCGATCGGTCCTATGACGGAAGCTGATGCCACCGGCTTCGTGGGTGAGGCCCTGATCCGGCAAAACGGCCGCTGGCAGAAGGTCCTTGCACCGGACGCGGCCCGGTCAGTTCGAAGGGCAGGCCAGGCATCGTTTGATGCCATGCCCATGGGCGTTCTGGATACCCCGGCTCTGGCCGCAATCACCGGCGCAAGGGATGTCCGGTTCGATCTCGGGTCCGGCGACTCCCTCGGAACAATTGCGGGACGTGCAGCCTCGCACGATCTCTATATCGACATCACAGGCAGCAGGGCGGGTACTCCCGCCCATGATCGCACCCTTGTCTCCGATCCCCTTGGACAGGCTCACCTGAC
>JAGQRO010000339.1:966-1732 GCA_020425315.1 Hyphomonas sp.
CCGCCGGAAGGACTGGTCTTCCCCGAATCCGCCGTTGATCCCGACAAGGCGGTCGCCCGCCTTCGGGACTTTGGCGTCCAGATCGAGTTCCTGTCATGATGCGTGCCCTTGCCGTCGATCCTGCCACGCAATCCTCTCGCATTGTCGATGTGCCGGTTCCAAAACCCAAGCCGGGGCAAATCCTGGTCGAAGTGACAGTGGCCGGGATCAACGAGATGGATGTCGAGGTTCGGGCGGGAGGCTGGGCGGCGCAGGTGAAGCGCTTCCGGCGCGATGGACCTGTGCTCACCGGGTTCGAATTTGCCGGTATCGCCCGGACATCCGGCAAGCGCATTCGCGCCGGCCAGCGGGTCATGGGATACTCTCCGGTGCTGAACGGGCCGCGGGTGCATGCGCAGTTTGCCGCTGTTCCCGAGAGCAGTATTCTCGCAATACCGGATTCTCTGAGCGATGAATCAGCCGCGGCCCTCTGCGTTATGGGCCTGACCGCAGTGGAAGTCCTGGAACGCCTCTGTCCCCTCTCTCCTGCGCAGTCCTGCCTGGTCATCGGCGCTGCCGGCGGGTTTGGCGTCTACGCGGTGCAGCTTGCCGCCAGCCGGGGCGCCCGCGTGACCGCCGTCGCCTCGGCAGCCAATGAACGCTGGGTACGTGCACAGGGCGCGCAGGAATTCAGGGCTTATGAAACGGCCCCTGCTTTACAGCCAGGTGACGCCTATGACCTCCTCATCGATACACCAGCGCACCTGTCGTTCCGCGCCGCCGCACC
>JAGQRO010000340.1 GCA_020425315.1 Hyphomonas sp.
GCGCCGGGGCGATCAGCCTCGCCCGTATCGGCAAGCTCGTCTTCGGCGCCTGCGACCCCAAGGGCGGCGCAGTTATTCACGGCGCGCGTTTCTTCGAACAGCCGACCTGTCACTGGCGTCCGGACGTGGAACAGGACGAGGCGCGCGGCGAAGAAGCCAGCGCGCTGCTGAAGGAATTCTTCCGGGTGCGGAGAGGCTGACGCGGCGATCAGCCGGCGCGGAACACTTCGTCGGTCAGGTTGGACTGGTGACGATCCACCAGCGCGGCCGGCACGATGATCGTGGCCACGACGCCGCCCTCGCGGCTGTTGCGCACTTCCAGCGTCAGGCCGAGCTTCTGGCACACGCCCTTGGCGATGGCGAGGCCGAGGCCGACATTGCGGGATTCCTGATTAAGCTTGCCTTCGTTGGCGCCGTGGAACGGCGTTGCGGCGGCGCTCAGCTGCTGGTCAGACATGCCGGGGCCGCGGTCGCGCACCAGGATGGCGGCGCGGCCATCGGACAGGAGGCGGGCGCGCACCTGCACACCGCGGGCCTGGCCGTGGGTCAGGGCATTGGAGAGCAGCTTGCTCAGCACACGCTGGAAGCTGGCGCGCTGGACCGACAGCGAGAAGCCGCCATCGCAGATCACATTGATCAGGTCTTTCTGGTAGTTCGTCTGCTGTGCGATGGCCTGGCGGATCGCCTCGCACGGCTCGAACGTGTCGACATAGATGTTCTGGTCCTCGCGTTCGAGTTCCAGATATTCGTTGATCTGCTCCAGCGTCGAGGACAGGTGGCGTGCCTCGGTGTTGATCGTCTCGACATAGTCGCGCAGCTGCTTCTCGCTCACCGGGATGCGGGAGTCGCGGCTGGTGATCTCGCAGACGGCGCGGATCGTGTTGACCGGCGCGCGCAAGTGCATCCCCATGTGATTGAGGAAGATCGACTTGGCGCGGTTGGCCTCGTCGGCCTCGGCGCGGGCGGCTTCGAGGTCCTGCTTGGCGTTCTCGATGGCCGTAATGTCGGTATGGATGACCACGGCGTCGCCGGTCGGCAGGCGGTTGAAGCTGCGCATCCACAGCGCGCCCGGCGTGCGGATCGTGCGGTTGGTCTCTTCGACTTTCACGCCCAGCTTGGAGACGAGATAGTTGTGCTCCGAATTGGCGACCTTGGTGGCATTGTTCTCGTCGAGAATGGCAAAGGCCTGGCCGGAGGCTTCCAGCGCGGACATCAGCAGGTCGTGCGCTTCTTCGGCCTTCGAACGTTCCTGGAATTCAGCCAGGTGCACCAGGAAGGTCGAGCGAAGGCCAAGGATCAGGCTGTAGGCATAGACCGCGTTCATGAACAGCATCACGACGTTGGCAACCGTCGGATTGAGCGCCGTATAGGCAGCGGCGGCAAACCAGGTGCCGGCGGCGTAACGCAGCACGACGCGCGGGTTTTTCGGGATCAGGCTGAGCAGGCCGCCCGCCATCGGGATCGAGATCGTGGCGCCGACCAGCAGCGGCAGGTGCGAATGGTCCGTCAGGAAGAAGGGTGCAGAGCCCCACAGCGCTCCGGCGAAGAAGCCGACCGTCTCGTTCTTGCGCAGATAGCTGCCCGACACCTTGGTCGGCGCATCCATCTTCGACCAGCGCAGCCAATCGCGGAACAGCATCGCCGCGACGAGCAGGTTCAGCGGCAGCCAGAGGACAACGCCGGTCTCGCCAAGGCCGATCCGCGCAAAGGCGGTGAAGGCCAGCGCGTTGATGACGATAATGGTGGCGAGGTGCTGGGTGGAGCGGGTGAACTCCATATGCTGACGCACAAGGAAGCGCCCGGCACGGGCGTCCGGACCCAGATCTGGCCTAGCCAGTACGTATCCGAGAAAGTTGCGGTCAGCAGTGAACATATTGCTCTCTTAGCGCAATGTGGTTGAAGCTGCGTTCGGAGATCCCTCAAAAGGCGAGCAATGCTGGCAAGGACTCGTAAACCTTTGGACCGGGCAGAAGGCAGCCCGGGGCGTCAGGCCATGCCAAGCGGCCCGGCGCGCATTGCCGTGATCGGCGCCGGCCCGGCCGGGCTCAGCGCGGCCCGCTTCGCCCAGGATAAGGGCTTTGACGTCAAGGTGTTCGAGCGGGAACCGCGCATCGGCGGCAAGAGCTATTCGGTGTTGACAGGGGACGCGCTGAACGAGCTTGGCACCTGCTATACGACGCGGGCCCATCGGCAGGTGAAGAAGTGGATGCGCGAGGAAGACATCACGCTCCAGCGCCTCGGCAAGGCTGTCTATGACGGTGTGCCGATTCGGGAATTCGTGAAGCACGGGCCGGGCGGGCCGCTGGCCGGGCAGGCTGTGAAATTCGTGCGCGCGGCCGGCCGGCTGCGGCGCCAGCTGGCCGAACGGCCGATGGATCCGGACGTGCGCCGCGAGGCCGCCCTGTCGACCGAGGAATGGGTGTCCGGGCTGAAGCTCGGTAAGATCGAGCGGGCCATGGTCCGCATCCAGACGGCGCAGGGCTATGGCTACCTGCAGGAAACGGCGGCCGGGCAGACGGCGCGCTGGTGCGATTTCGATTTCCTTCTCTCCGGTGTCCTCAACGAGCTGCACATGCCGGTGGAAGGCTGGAGCGAGTTCTGGGAACGCTTCGCCCGCCGCCTGGACGTGACGATGGATGCCCGGATTACTGAAGTCGCCCGGCGCGACGGCAAGCCGGTCGTGGTCGTGAATGGCGAGAGCCAGGAGTTCGACGCGGTGATCTGGAGTGCGCCGGTAGACGAATTCGTGCGTATCGCTCAGCCCACGGAAGATGATGCGTTCATCGCCAACGCCGTTGAGTGGCAGGCCTATACAACGACGCTGCTGTCATCGCCCGATTGGTTCGACAAATACCAGGTCATGGGTTTCTCGCAGGCGGCCAGGGGGCCGGATCGTCTCGGCGCGATGCTGGGCGCGCGGCGGGAAGGCGAGAGCGCCGATCTTGGCGGACGGCTCTACATCACCGGCCAGTTCTCACGCGGGCTGACCCATGAGGAACTCCGCGACATCATGCGCGCCGAGGCCGACCAATTGGGCTTCTCCATCGCCGCCATCATCGACCAGCGGACCTGGAAATACTTCCCGCAATACAGGCGCGAGGCCGTCGCCGAAGGCCTGTTCTCGCGCCTCCAGACCTGTCAGGGGCAGGGCGGGGTCTGGTTCACCGGGTCCACCTTCTCCCACGAACTCGTCTCAAGCGTGGTCGAGCACGCCCGGGGCATCGTCAACCAGATGGCGCCGGACCTCAGGCGTGGGATGAAATCGCGTCCCTGACTGCGGTGATGGCGTCCGGATTATCGATCGTGGCGGGCATGTCGAAAGACTGACCATCGATCAGGCTGCGGATCGTCTTGCGCAGGATCTTGCCGGAGCGCGTCTTGGGCAGGATCTGCGTCTGGTAGACGCGGCGGAAGGAGGCAACTGCGCCGACTTCCTGACGCACGCTGGCGACAAGCTCCTGTTCAAGGGTTTCGATCACCGCCGGGCTGGCGCCCGCCTTCAGCACGACAAAGGCGACCGGGACCTGGCCTTTCAGGTCGTCAGAGGCGCCGACCACGGCGCATTCGGCCACGGCGGGATGCGCGGCAATCACTTCCTCGATCGACCCGGTGGAGAGACGGTGCCCGGCGACGTTCATCACGTCATCCGTCCGTCCCATGACGAAGACGAAGCCGCCCTCGTCCAAATAGCCCGCGTCGCCTGTGAGGTAATAGCCTTCATAGGTGCTGAGATATTGTTCCTCGAACCGTCCCGGTGCATTCCAGAGGCCTGTCATCGAGCCCGGCGGCAGCGGGCATTTGATGACGATGGCGCCATTCGTGCCGCGGGGCAGCGAATGGCCGTCCTCGTCCAGCACGTCGAAGGCAAAGCCCGGCACCGGACGGCCGGCCGCGCCGAGATGGATGGTCGTGTCGCCCATTCCGGGGAAGGCCGAGAGCGCCGGCCAGCCAAGTTCCGTCTGCCACCAATGGTCGATCACTGGCACCTTCAGCGAGTTCGCGGCCCATTCCACCGTGTCCGGATCGGCGCGCTCGCCGGCGAGGAACAGGTAGCGCAGGCGGGAGAGGTCGTACTTCGCCATCAGTTCCGCTTTCGGATCTTCGCGCTTTATGGCTCGGATGGCGGTCGGCGCGGTGAAAGCGACGCGGACGTCGTATTCGTTGATGATGCGCCACATGGCGCCGGCGTCCGGTGTGCCGACCGGCTTGCCCTCATAGAGTACGGTGGAGGACCGGTTCACCAGTGGGCCGTAGACGATATAGGAATGGCCGACGACCCAGCCGATGTCCGAGGCGGCCCAGTAGGCTTCGCCCGGTTGCGACGAATAGATGTTGGTCATCGACCATTTTAGCGCCACGAGATAGGAGCCGATGTCGCGCACCACGCCTTTCGGCGTGCCGGTCGTGCCAGACGTGTAGAGCACATAGAGCGGATCGGTGGACGGGCAGGGGCAGCAGGGTTCGCTGCCGCCTTCGGCGATGATCGCCTCATAGTCGATGTCACGATCCGGCTGGAGCACGGCGTCCTGTTCCGGACGCTGCTTGACGATGACGCGGGACGGGGCGTGTTTCGACAGGGCAAGCGCTTCGTCGACCAGCGGCATGTAGGGGATCTTCCGCCCCGGCTCGATGCCGCAAGTAGCGGTGACGATCAGGTCCGGCGCGAAATCGTCCACCCGCTTGGCAAGTTCCCGCGCGGCAAACCCACCGAAGACCACCGAATGCACCGCGCCGAGCCGTGCGGTGGCCAGCACGGCAACGACGGCTTCCGGGACCATCGGCATGTAGATCAACACGCGCCCGCCCTGGCCGACGCCAAGTTTCTTCAGCCCGGCAGCAAAGGCCGACACATCCGCCAGCAGGGCGTCATAGGTGATCTGCCGCTTCGTGCCGGTAACCGGGCTGTCGTAATAGATGGCAACCTGGCCGCCATGGCCGGCCTCGACATGGGCATCGAGCGCGGCATGGCAGGCATTGACCTTGCCATCCGGGAACCAGCCCTTGCCCGCCTCATAGGCGGTCTTCGGCGGTTCCATCCAGGCGATGTCCTTCGCGGCGTCCAGCCAGAATTGCTCCGGCGACGCGCTCCAGGCGCCAAATACGTCCTCATAGCCCATGTATCATCCTCCCGGTCGGCCGGCCTTTTTAGGAACCTCTAGCGCGCAGCGGCCCGCTTCCGAAGTCAGACTTTAGACTAAAGCGGGGGCAGGACGACACAGGGACGCCGGGGCAGGGCGCGAATTAATGTTGTTCCGGCTTGTTGCGGATGGCCGGGCGGCACGCGAGGGCATAGACTGGCAAGATATGACCTCACGGAAAGGATTCTGACATGCTGCTGCGACCGGCCGCCCTCATCGCCCTTGGAGTGCTAACGCTCGGCGCCTGCCAGATGCCGCCGGCGGAAGAGGCGGCTGAAGCGGCCCCGGCGCCGGTGCTCGATCTCGACAACAAGCTGCAGGTTGGCCAGCTGATCGCCGAGACACGTTGTTCGCGCTGCCACGCCACCGGCCGTGGCGACCGCAGCCCGCATGACGAGGCGAAGCCCTTCCGCGAATTCTCCGAAAACTATCCGATCCGTGACCTGGAAGAGCCGCTGGCCGAAGGCATCATGGTGGGCCACCCGGACATGCCGGTATTCCAGCTGAGCCCCTATGAGATCGACGCGCTTCTCTCCTACATGGAGAGCATCCAGAAGCCGCACCCGACCTGATCGGCGGGGCCTCAGTCCTTGGTCGGGTCGTTCGTCGTGTCGGCTGAAATCTCCGGATAGATCGTCACGCCGGTTACCTGGCGTTCCAGCATACGCTCGATGGGCGGCGGCCAGTCGCCCTGGTGCAGGGTGTGGAGGATCTTCAGATTGTCCCGGTCGGTATGCGTGCGCCGCTCATTGTGCAGGACATAGTCGAGCCAGCGGCCGAAGCGGTATTTCTCGATCCAGAGTTCGGGGTCTGACAGGTCGCGCACCAGCGCCCAGTTGCGTGCCCCGTCGCGCAGGCGCACCCGCCGGCTCTCATTCATGGCGGTGAGGAAGCGGGCAATGTCCGCCTCGCGGATGCGATAATGGACGTGGATGTGCACCGGCCCGTTGCGTGGCTCGACGGGTACTTTCACATCCGGTACGCGCCAGCGCCCGACAAGGTCGAGATTGAGGTCGCCGACTTCCGGCAGGCGCCAGACGAAGCCGGCGGCAAGGCCGACGGACTGGACCGCCGCCATGATGAGGATCGCCTCGGCGATGCCGAAATGCTCCGACAGCGTGCCGCTCAGCCAGCTTCCGGCCGCCATCGCGCCAAATACGGACATCTGGTAAAGCGACAGCGCCCGCCCGACGACCCATCGCGGGGCTGAAAGCTGCACTGTCACGTTCAGTGTCGCCATCGTCATCAGCCAGCCCCAGCCGAACACGACCAGCCCGGCCATGGTCAGCGCCAGCCACGGGCTGAGCGCGATGATGATGGCGGCGGCGATCATCAATGCCACGGTGATGCGGACCGTTCCCTCGCTGGAGAAGCGGGCACGGAAGCCGCGATTGGACAGGGCACCGGAAACCGCGCCGATGCCGAACGATCCTGACAGGAGGCCGAAGGTGATGGCGCTGCCGCCGACAAGATGGCTTGCCACCAGCGGCAAGAGCGAGGGCACAGCCGCGGCGGCAAGGCCGAACAGGGCCGAGCGTCCCATCACGCGCCGGATCGGCGGCGACATCAGCACATAGCGCACGCCGGCGGTCATGGCTGTGCCGAGATCCTCGCGCAGTGCCGGCTTGGCGCCATAGTCCGGTTTCCAACGGAACAGGACCCAGAGGAGGCCGACATAGGTCACCGCATTGACTGTAAAGGCCGCTGCCGCCCCGGCCGCTGCCACGATGGCCCCGCCGAGCGCCGGGCCGGCCGTGCGGGCAATATTGAAGCCCATGGAATTCATCGCAATGGCTGCCGGGATCGTGCCGCGCGGCACGATATCGCCCACGGTCGCCTGCCAGGCCGGGGCATTCATCGCCGTGCCGCAGCCGATCAGGAAGGTAAAGGACAACAGCACCCAGGGCGTCAGCAACCCCTCGTAGGCCAGCACAGCCAGCACCACCGACACCGCGCACATGAAGCATTGCGCCCAAAGCATGATCTTGCGGCGGTCGAAATTGTCGGCGAACAC
>JAGQRO010000341.1 GCA_020425315.1 Hyphomonas sp.
GGCGACGTGATCGTCCACCTGTTCCGCCCCGAAGTGCGAGAATTCTACAATCTCGAGAAAATCTGGGCGTCCGATCCTTCCAAAGTGCACACCAGGGCCCATTAGGCCCGATGCGCCTGACATTTCTCGTGGTCGGAAAGCTGAAATCCGGCCCCGAGCGCGATCTGGTCGACGAATATGTCAAACGCGCCCTGCCCGTGGCGCGCAGCCTCGGATTCCGGGGCAGTGAGGAAGTGGAAGTCGCCTCCGGCGGCGGTCTTGACGCCGAAGCCGAGCGCATTCTGGCGAAACTCCCCGCCAGCGCCCGCATCCTGCGCCTCGACGAATTCGGCCCGGTCATGGGGTCCGAACCCTTTGCGCAGAAGCTTGCCCAGTGGCGCGACCAGGGCACGCCGGACCTGGTGTTCCTGATTGGCGGGGCTGAGGGCTATGGCGCGGCGGTGAAACAGGCGGCGCCCGACACGCTCGCCTTCGGGCGGCAGACCTGGCCGCACCGGCTGGTGCGCGTAATGCTGGCCGAACAGGTCTACCGGGCGGTCTCCATCATGGCCGGCACGCCCTATCACAAGGCGTGAAGCCCCAAATCAGCCGGCATAGATGGACGGCTGGGGCCCGAAGGCCAGGACGAAGAGCAGCATCGCAATGGCCCCCAGCGACAGCAGCGATGTCCAGCGCGCGAGTGCGGGGGCGGATTGCATGATGGGCTCCTTCCAGCCTTTCGATTTCCTTAATGAATAGTTTCCGAACCGATTGGGCTCACCGCTGGGCGCGATCGGGGCGATTTGGAGGCAGACCCTTACAGTTTGTTGATCCGGCCCCGCACCCGGCCTAGACGTGATGTCAGCCAGAATGGTGTGGGAGGATCAGGTGTCGGGTTTGCGCGATTTCATAAAGGTCTACTGGCCCTTCGTGGCGGTGGCCCTGCTCGGCCTGGTCGCCGCCTTCTTTTTCATGGATCCGGCCCCGCCGAAGACGATCCGCTTCGCCTCCGGCACGCCGGGCGGGGCCTATCATGCCTATGCCGAGCGCTATCAGCGCCTGCTGGCCGAGGCCGGCGTGACGGTCGAGATCGTCGAGACGGCCGGATCGGTGGAGAATTACCGCCTGCTGGAAGAGGGGGCCGTCGAGGCCGCGCTCGTTCAGGGCGGCCTTGCCACGTCGAAAGACCGGGACCTCCTGCGCTCCATCGGGGGCCTGTTCCCGGAGCCGCTCTGGGTCTTCGCGCGCGACGAATCCGGCATCAGTGATTTCGACCAGTTGCGCACCGCGCGCTTCGCGATTGGCGGGCAGGGGTCCGGCACGCGCACCCTCGCGCTGGAACTGCAGGGCGAGTTCGGCGGCGACTGGCCGGCGGATTCGCAGATGACCCTGTCCGGCACGGCCGCAGCCGATGCGCTGAAGGCCGGGGACCTGGACGCGGCCGCCTTCGCTGCCTCGATTGAAGCCTCCTATGTCCAGTCCCTGATCCGGGAGCCGGGCATCCATCTCGTACCCTTCCCGCGCGCCCCGGCCATCGCCCGCCGGCAGGATGCGCTCTCGGCCGTCACCCTGTTGCGCGGCGTCGTCGATGTCGGGGCGGACATTCCGGCCACGGACGTGCCGCTGGTCGCCCCGGTGGCCCAGCTTGCCATCCGCAAGGATCTGCACCCGGCCATCGAGGCGCTGCTGGTCGATGCGGCGGTGGCCATTCATGACGACGGCTCGCTCCTGTCGGATGCCGGCACCTGGCCGGACCCGGACGCGACCGACCTGCCCATGTCGACGCAGGCGCGCCGCTATTACAAGGACGGGCCAAGCTTCCTGCGGCGCTATTTCTCCTTCGGCTGGGCGAATTTCCTCGACCGTGCCTGGGTGCTGGCGATCCCGCTGCTGACGCTTCTTTTCCCGCTGGTGCGGGCCGCCCCGCCGCTTTACCGCTGGCGCGTGCGCCGCAAGATCTATGTCTGGTATGCCGATATCCGCGACCTTGAGCGCCGCGGCCGGGAGCTGCCCTCGAAAGAGGAACGCGCGCAGATCCTTGAGGAACTCGAAGACCTGCAGGAAGAAATCGGCACGGTGGAAGTGCCCCTGTCGTATACGGACGACCTCTACCGCCTTCGCAGCCATGTCGAGTTCGTCAAACAGCTGATCGCCAATTCGCGCCCGCCGACGGCGGTGATGTAGCTTACCAGGTCTCGCACCAGGGGCGCAGGTCCAGTTCATGGGTCCAGGCAGACCGGTGCTGTTTGTGCAGCCAGACATAATTCTTCGCGATTTCGCCGGGCACCAGCAGGGCGTCGCGCGCCCGGCGCTCGTCGGCATCGGGCAACATTTCGCGGATGAAGGCCGAGTCGATCGCCCCGTCGATCACGACATGGGCGACATGGATGCCCTTCGGCCCCAGCTCCCGCGCCATGGACTGGGAAAGCGCCCGCAGCGCATGTTTCGCCCCGGCAAAGGCGGCAAAGCCCGATCCGCCGCGCACCGCCGCCGTCGCCCCGGTGAAGATGATCGTGCCGCGCCCGCGCGGGCTCATCACCCGCGCCGCCTCGCGCCCGGCCAGGAAGCCGGCATAGGCCGCCATCTCCCACACCTTGCGATAGACCTGGTCCGTCATCTCGGTGATCGGGAAGCGTACATTCGCGCCGATATTGAAGACACACACTTCCAGCGGGCCGACCTCTTTCTCGATGGTCTCGAACAGGGCGGCGGTCTCGGCCTCGTCGCGCGCATCGACGCCGAAGGCGCGGGCCTTGCCGCCGTCTGCCTCGATGGAGGCCGCCAGCGCCTGCAACTCGTCCAGGTGCCGGGCCCGGCGCGTGATACAGGCCGTCAGCCCTTCGCGCGCAAACGCTCGCGCAATCGCCCCGCCGGTTGCATCGCCGGCTCCTACAACTAAAGCTGCGCCCGTACCTGCCGGCATCTGCTCCTCCTTTGATCGATGGGCTGACGCTTGCGCAGACAAGTGGGTTTGTAAAGGGAACTGACTTTGGAGCAGGGCTTAACAATCGGCATCGCCGGCGCTGGCATTGGCGGGCTTGCGGTGGCGGCGCTGCTGACGCGGGCGGGGCACAAGGTGACCGTGTACGACCAGTTCGATGAGCCGGGCCCGGTCGGCTCCGGCCTCATCCTGCAGGAGATCGGGCTCTGCGTGCTGGCCGAGCTGGGCTTGCGGCCTGCGGCGGAAGAACTCGGCGCCGACATCAACCGCCTCTGGGGCGTTGCCAGCGAAACCGGCCGCACCGTGCTGGATGTGCGCTATGAAGCCCTGCGCCCCGGCCTCAAGGGCGTCGCCATATTGCGGCCAGTCCTGTTCCAGCTGGTCTACCAGGCGGCGCTGGATTCGGGCGTCGCCATCGTGCCCGGCGCGCGCATCCTGAACGTCAATGCCGGCGCCGGCATGATTATGACCGAAGGCGGCAAAACGCTCGGGCCGTTCGACCTTGTGATCGACGCTCTCGGCGCCCATTCGCCCCTGTCGGACCTGCCGCGCCACCAGCTGCCCTATGGCGCGCTCTGGGCGACGCTGCCGCTGCCCGCCGATGGCTTCAAATCAGATGCGCTGGAACAGCGCTATGAAGGCGCGCGCAAGATGGCGGGCGTCATGCCGTCCGGCCGCGCCGCGCCGGGCGGGGCCCAGACGGTGACCTATTTCTGGTCCATCCGCGCCAGCGACCATACGGCCTGGCAGGCCCTGCCGATCGAGGACTGGAAGACGCAGGCCCTTGCTCTCTGGCCGGAGACCGAACCCCTCCTTGCCGGCATCACGTCGCACAGCGATCTCACCTTCGCCCGCTATGCCCACCGCACCCATTGGCCCGTCGTTCAGGGCCGGATGGTGCATCTTGGCGATGCCTGGCATGCGACCAGCCCACAGCTGGGGCAGGGGGCGAACATGGCGCTGCTCGATGCCTTCGCGCTCGCCAAGGCCATGTCCGGGCCGGGCGACGTGGCCGCGCGGCTTGAGGCCTATAAGCGGATGCGGGCGATACATGTGCGCCTGTTCCAGACGATGAGCTGGCTTTTCACGCCGGTCTACCAGTCGGACTCGGTCATCCTGCCCTGGCTGCGCGACTGGCTGGCGGCGCCGGTCAGCCGCATCTGGCCGGGCCCGCAAATCCTTGCCGCCATGGTCTCCGGCGCCATCGGCGCGCCGCTGAAACGGCTGGGCCTCAAACCCGCGCGCTAGCGCTGGCAGCTCGAACAGTAAAACGTCGAGCGGCCCGACTGGACGAGGCGTTTCACTTTCGCGCCGCAGGCCGGGCAGGGCTCGCCTTCGCGGTCATAGACGGCGAAGCGGTGCTGGAAATAGCCAAGCTCCCCGCTGGCGCTGGCAAAGTCGGAGATTGAGGACCCGCCTGCCTCGATGGCTTCGGCAATCACCTGATTGATCGCAGGCGCGAGCCGTTCGGCCCGCTTGCCGGGAATGCTGAGCGACAGGCGTTTCGGTGAAATCTTCGCCCGCCACAGCGCCTCGCAGACATAGATATTGCCGAGGCCGGCAATCACCGACTGGTCCAGCAGCGCCGCCTTGATCGGCGCCTTCTTGCCGGTCAGCGCCTCATCCAGATAGGCGGCGGAAAAGCCGTTGGTGAGCGGTTCCGGCCCCATCGCCATTAACCTTGGATAGGCCTCAAATGCCTCGGCCGGCCAGAGTTCCATGAAGCCGAACCGGCGCGGGTCATTATAGGTGATCGCCTGGCCCTGATCATTGACCATCACGACATGGTCGTGCGCCGCATCCGGGGCGACGGCATGGTGGAACTTGCCGGGCCGCGTCTCGCTCACCGTGAACCGCCCCGTCATGCCGAGATGCATGACCAGCACTTCGCCGGAAGACAGCTCCGCCGTCAGGAATTTCGCTCGCCGGCCTAGCCGCACAATGGTCTGCCCGGTCAGGCGCGCGGCAAAGTTTTCGGGGAAGGGGAAGCGCAGGTCTTTCCGGTTCACGGTCACCGAAACGAGGCGCCGGCCCTCCAGCGCCGGGGCAAGGCCGCGGCGAACTGTCTCGACTTCGGGCAATTCAGGCATGATTAGCGCATATGGCCTATGGCAAAGGGGCTGAGTATGGTGGCGCGCATGTCTGCAGAACCTGAAACAGAGCGCAAGGTCTCCTTCGGATACGAAGAGGTGACCGAGAGCGAGAAAGTGGCGCGCGTCAAGGGCGTGTTCCGCTCGGTCGCCTCACGCTATGACCTGATGAACGATCTGATGTCCGCCGGCGTGCACCGCCTGTGGAAGCATGACGCCATGAACAAGGTGAACCCGCAGCCGGGCGAGCGGCATCTCGATGTCGCGGGCGGCACGGGCGAACTGGCGCGCGCCTTCCTCGAACTCGCCGACAAGGCGGGCAAGCGGCGCGGTGTGGACAAGCCCGCCACGGCCATCGTTTCCGATATCAACGAAGCCATGCTGGAGGCCGGCAAGGCCCGGCCCGACAATGCGCAATGGGCCGGCCGTCTGGACTGGGTCTGCGCCGACGGCCAGAACCTGCCCTGGGCCGACCGCAGCTTCGATGCGGTGACCGTTTCCTTCGGCATCCGCAATTTCGCCGACCGCGTGGCGGGCCTGCGCGAGTTCCGCCGCGTGCTGAAGCCGGGCGGTCGCCTCGCCGTGCTCGAATTCAGCCACATGACCGTGCCCGCGCTGCAGGCGGCCTATGACACCTATTCCTTCAATGTCATCCCGCGCCTCGGCAGCCTCGTCGCCGGCGACAAGGACAGTTACCAGTATCTCGTCGAATCCATCCGCAAATTCCCGGATCAGGAGACCTTCCGTACAGAGATCGAAGGCGCCGGTTTCTCGAATGTCTCGGTGACCAATTATTCCGGCGGCATCGCCGCCCTGCATTTTGGTTGGGCTGTCTGATCATGGGTATGATCGGGGATTATCGCCGGTTGATGCGGGCCGGCATGTCGCTGGCGCGGCATGATGTGGTTCTGCCGGCGGCCTACCAATCGCGCCTACCACTGCCGGCGCGGGTCGCCGGGGGCACGCTGCGCCTGTTGACCGGCGGCGCGCGAGGCCGGCCCGGCCAGCGCCTTGCCCGCGCGCTCGAAAGCCTGGGCCCCGCCTATATCAAGCTCGGCCAGTTCCTGGCGACACGGCCGGATGTGTTCGGTTCCGAAGTCACGACCGATCTGGGTCACCTGAAAGACAAGTTGCCGCCTTTCTCCATGAAGGCGGCCCGCGCCGCGCTGGTCGCCGAATTCGGCGCCGAGGACGCCGCCCGTCTATTTGCGGAGCTTTCCGAGCCGGTCGCGGCGGCCTCCCTCGCACAGGTGCACCGCATGGTCCTGCCCGATGGCGCCCGCGCGGTGAAGATCCTCCGCCCGAAGATCGAGGAGCAGCTGACCAGAGAACTCTCCGCAATGAAGCGTGCCGCGCGCACCATCGAGGGCATCTCTTCGGAAAGCCGTCGCCTCAAACCCGTCGCCTTCACCGAGACCATCGCCACCGCCATGATGCGCGAGACGGACCTTCGCCTCGAAGCGGGCGGAGCCGACGAGATGCGCGCGCTCAGCGAGAAGAACGGCTATTTCCACATTCCGAAAGTCGACTGGGATCGCACCGGGCGCCGTGTGCTGACGACCGACTGGGTGGAGGGCGTGCCCCTCACCGATCCCAAGGCGCTCGACCGGCCGGACATCGACCGCGTGAAACTTGCCAATGACATCACGCGCGGCTTCCTCACCAATGCCATCGAGCATGGCGTCTTCCATGCCGACATGCACGAAGGCAATCTCATCCTGACGCCGGAGGGCCGCATCGCGCTCGTCGATTTCGGCATCATCGGCCGCATCGGCATGATCGAGCGACGGTTCCTGGCTGAAATCCTCTGGGGCTTCCTGAAGCGCGATTATGTGCGCGTCGCCGAAGTCCATTTCGAGGCCGGCTATGTGCCGCCGACCCAATCGGTGGGCGATTTCGCGCAGGCCCTGCGCACCATCGGCGAGCCGATCCATGGCAAGCCGGCCGAAGAAGTCTCGATGGGCCGCGTGCTGCTGCAGCTGTTCGATTACA
>JAGQRO010000342.1 GCA_020425315.1 Hyphomonas sp.
ATCCGGGCCCGATGAACCGGGGCGTTGAAATCGATCCCGGTGTCGCCGACGGACCGCATTCGGTCATCACCGAACAGGTCGAAATGGGCGTCGCGGTGCGTGAAGCGGTGCTGCACCTTCTCGCAGGAGGCCGCGCATGAGCCTCGCCATCCACAATGCCCGCCTGCTCGACCCCGCCACCGGGCTCGACACGTTCGGCGCCCTGCTGATCGAAGACGGCCTGATCCGCGAAGTCTCCCCCGAAGGCGCGCCGCCCGCCGACACGGTGATCGATGCGAACGGCCTCTGCCTCGCGCCGGGCTTGGTAGACCTGCGCGTGAAGACCGGAGAACCGGGAGACGAGCAGAAGGAAACCCTCGCCACGGCCTCCCGTTCGGCCGTCGCTGGCGGCATTACCAGCTTCGTCGTGATGCCGGACACGCGCCCCGTCATCGATGATGTCGCGCTCGTCCGCTTCATCGCGGACAGGGCCAAGACCAGCGCCTGGGCCAATATCTATCCCGCCGGCGCCCTGACGACGGGCCTGAAAGGCGAGGCCATGGCCGAAATCGGCCTGATGGCGGAGGCCGGCGCGGTGCTGTTCACCAATGGCGACCTGCCGGTGGCCAATGCCTCCCTGCTGAAGCGGGCCATGCAGTATGCGAAAAGCCGGGGCGCGATCATCATGTCCCGCCCGGACGAACGCGCGCTGGCCGGCTCCGGCGTGATGAATGCCGGCGCTCTGGCTGCCCGCATGGGTCTCTCGGGCATTCCTGTCGAAGCCGAGACCATCGGCGCCATGCGCGACACCGCGCTTGCCGAGGCGACCGGCTGCACGCTGATCCTCGACCAGGTCTCGACCCCGCGCACGGTGGAAGTCGCCATGGCCGCCCGTGCGCGCGGCGCCAACATCTTCACCACGGCAGCGGCCCATTCCCTGTTCTTCAACGAGCGCGACGTCGGCGACTATCTCACCTATTGCAAGGTCAACCCGCCCTTCCGGGACGAAGACACCCGTCAGGGCCTGATCGCGGCCCTCAAACGCGGCGAGATCGATGCCGTGGTCTCCGCCCATGACCCCCAGCCGCCAGAAGAAAAGCGCCTGCCGTTCGGAGAAGCGGCCTTTGGCGCCGCCGGCCTCGAAACCGTGCTGCCGGCCCTGCTCAGCCTCGTTCATGACGGCCCGCTCAGCCTGCTCGAAGCGCTGGCGCCGATCACCTGCCGCCCAGCCGCCATGCTCGGCCTGCCGCAGGGCCGCCTCGCCAGGGGCGCCCCGGCCGATGTCATCCTGTTTGATCCCGGCAAGCCCTGGCTCTGCGACCGGGAGCATTTGCGCTCGCGCTCGACCAATTCGCCCTTTGACGGGCGGCGCCTGCAGGGCCGGGTGATGCGCACCTTTGTCGGCGGGCAGCAGGTCTTCGCCCATGAGAGCCTCGCCTGACGGGCTTGCCCGAGGGGCCGTCCCTGCCTACCACTGAGTCTCGTTTCCGGAGCCGCGCATGGTCGCATACATGGTCTATCCCCTTGCCGCGCTGGTCGGCTACCTCGCCGGATCGATCCCTTTCGGCCTGCTGATCACGCGGGCCGCCGGGCTGGGCGACATCCGCAGCATCGGTTCGGGCAATATCGGCGCCACGAATGTGCTGCGTACGGGACGGAAAGACCTCGCCTTCGTCACGCTCATCCTCGACAGTTTCAAGGCCGGCATTGTCGCCCTCGGCTTCCGGCTTCTGGGCGGGCCGGAACTCGGCCTGATCGCGGGCGCCTGCGCCTTTGTCGGCCATTGCTACCCGGTCTGGCTCGGCTTCAAGGGCGGAAAGGGCGTCGCGACCTTTGCCGGCCTCCTGCCCTTCGTGTCGCTGCCGGCATTTTATGTCGCCGCGCCGGCCTGGTTCGGCATCTTTGCCATCAGCCGCATCTCGTCACTCGCCGCGCTGACGGCCGCCGCGCTCGTCGCACCGGGCGCCTGGGCGGTGGAGACGCTGTTGCACCGGTCGCACAACTGGTTCGTGCTGGGCGGGCTCGCCTGCCTCTCGGCCTTCGTGTTCTGGACCCACCGGACCAATCTTGGCCGCCTCATCGCCGGAACCGAACCCCGCTTCGGGGCGCCCAAACCCAAGACATGAGCGACGAGGCCGCGCGTCTCGACTGGATCCGCCTCGCCCGCACCCAGGGCATCGGGCCGGTATCCTTCTTCCAGCTGCTACATCGCTACAAGACGCCCACCGCGGCGCTTGAGGCATTGCCCGAATTGTCCGGCCGCTCAAAGCGCGGGCCGCTCAGCCCGCCGACACGGGACGAGGCCGCCCGCGAAGTGAAAGCCACCGAACGCTACGGCGCCCGCATCGCCCTCAGCAGTGATCCGGATTATCCGCCGCTGCTGCAGAACCTGTCGCCTCCGCCGCCCATCCTCACCCTGCTCGGCCGCGCGGAGCTCGCCGCAAAGCCGACCGTCGCCATTGTCGGGGCCCGCAACGCCTCCGCCGCCGGCCGCAAGATCGCCCGCGACATGGCCACAGAGTTGGGCCGCAACGGGTTCACTGTGGTTTCCGGCCTCGCCCTTGGCATCGACGGCGAAGCCCATGCCGCCAGCCTCTCCACCGGCACCGTCGCCGTCCTCGGTGGCGCGGTGGACCATGTCTACCCGTCCCAGCACCAGCGCCTTTACGCCGAAATCGCCGCGTCCGGCCTGATCGTGTCGGAAAGCCCCTTCGGCTACACCGCCAAGGCGCAGGACTTCCCGCGCCGCAACCGGATCGTCACCGGAATGAGTCTCGGTGTGGTGGTTGTGGAGGCGGCCGAGCGCTCCGGATCGCTGATTTCCGCCCGTACGGCCGGCGAACAGGGCCGCGAAGTCATGGCCGTGCCGGGTTCGCCGCTCGATCCGCGCGCGGCCGGCACCAATTCCCTGCTGCACCAGGGCGCGACGCTGGTCCGCCATGCCGGCGATGTGCTCGACGTGCTGATGAGCCTCGACCGGCGGGGCGTTTCGGCGCCGCGCGGTCCTGCCTTCGAGTTTGGTGACGAAGAAGACATGATCGGGGAGAGCGAACTTGCCCGGGTCCGACAGGCCCTGTCGCCCCATCCGATGCCGATCGACGAAATCGCCCGTGCCGCCGCCCTTCCTGCAGCCAGATGTGCAGCAGCGCTGCTGGAACTGGAGCTGTCCGGGGAGGCACAGACCCTGCCCGGCGGACTGGCCGCGCTGGCATTCTGAGCGCCCTGTGACCGCCCTGCACCGCCTCCTGCCCGAATGGGGCCGCTTCGGCCTTCGCCATCTGGACGCTCGCGGCGTTCACCACTAAGCCTCGTGGGAAGACAAGTTTGTAGAGTTCCGCGGCCGGCCCGGCCCGGACCCCTGATCGAGGTAGCCCGGTTTGGCCCACTGGTACTCTTACGCAGCAGCCTTCGGACTTGCCGCGGCCCAGCCCTTTACGGCGGCCGCGCAGGAAGAGCCCGCCGACAGTGTAAGCCGCACCGCCAATCAGGTCGTTCTGGAAGCTGATTTCGTCTACGAGATCAGAGACGAAAACCTCATTGTCGCCGAGGGCAATGTCGAGGCCCTGTATGACGGGCGCATCCTGCGCGCCGATCGCCTGGTCTACAACCGGGGCACCGAGCGCGTGCGCGCCACTGGCAATGTCGTCATCATCGATACAGACGGGACGCAGCAATTCTCTGACGAAGTGGAAGTCGGCTCGAACCTGTCGGACGGCTACGCCATCGGCTATTCGGCGCGCCTTGTCGGCGGCGGCACGGTGGTGGCCAATTCCGCCATCCGCCAGTCGAATGGCATCAATGCCATGGACCAGGTCATCTACAC
>JAGQRO010000343.1 GCA_020425315.1 Hyphomonas sp.
GGTGAAGGTGGGCGCGCAGATCGAATTCAGAACCGCGCGCCTCCAGGCATCGGCCCCGGCATAACGGGTGCTGTGCCGCTTGTGATGGACGATGAGCCTTGGATGGGCGCCGTCCATGCGAAAGCTGGCGCGCCAGCCAAAGGCGATGGCGATGAGTTTCCAGGGGATGGCCATCACCGCCCCCACCCGATGAAGCTGGAAGGCCCGTCATAGGCGTGGTGCCGGTCCGGATCGATGACGAAACCAAAAGGTCCGGCCGTGTATTCCTCTGACGGAACCAGAAACCGGCGTTCATCCGCCGCAGGATCGCGTTTACCGCCCCGTGTTGCGACGACTTCGACAAAGCCATCACGGTGATCCGACCGGATGGCGGATATGACGATCCAGTCTTCGGCGTGCCGAGTGTGGAAGGCCCGGCGATCTTTTTCGCGGGATTGACCGGGTTCGAGCACAGTTCCTGTGATGGCCTCGAATTCGTCCGGCCAGCTATCCTTGATCGTCTGGTCGGCGCAGCGCCGTTCGAAGCTGGTGAACAGATCTGGAAAGGTGATCGCGACGATCGCCCATTCGGCGTCTTCCTCGTACCAGCCATTGGCATTGCGAAGGCCGGAATCGACTTTTGCATTGCGATCGACCGAAAGATGGAATCCGCCATGACCGGCCGTCGAATGGCAGTCGACACCCTCGGCGAAGACTGTGGCGCCTTGCGAGGGTCCCCAGGGCGTATATGCGCGGGACTGGATTTCCCGGCGGCCGAGGGCATTTTTCTCGCGGACGTGCTCTGCCTTCTCTGCCATTTTGGCCCGGAAGGCCGCTTCGTCGGCGAGCGCGCCGTGATACCCGTTGAAATCCCCTTGCACGAGCTCGTGCAAAGGCCGGCGCACGAACCATGCCGCGGCCAGGTGGTGGGTTCCATCCCGTCCGGGCAACATCGCGTAGGCGGTGTCATCGAGGCGCGCGACGGGAAACCCCTCGGCACTGGTCCCGAATTCGACACCGGAGAGGTCCGGAAGTTGAGGAACGGAAGGGAGAGGTTGGAGGGATCGGGTCATGCCGCCCTCCCCTCGACGTGATCGGCCGCCACCTCATCGGCGGTCACTTCATGCAACACCGCGCCGGGATAACCGTGGCGGGACAGCCATTCTTCGGCTGCGGGCCTGTTATCGGCGACATGCACCAGTTCGCCGGCATCTCCGGAGCGGCTGAGGACGAGGACCGAACCGACGGCCGGACGCTCCACGACCGTGAAGGCAAGATCGCTGTCGACCGAAAAGGATTTGAACACCTTCAAAACGATCACGGCCTTGGTGCCATAATCGCCCTCGTGAAGGGTGAAGCTGTCGGGAAAGGTGATCTCGCCGGTGCGGCGACCAGGCATTTTCTTGACCAGACGGCCGGTATTGTTGCGGTTCTCCCAGGCCTGGAGTTTGCGGCGGTGCCGTTTTGGCGGGCGCGGTGTGCTGTCGGAATAGCGGATGATCGCGCCGAGCGGTGCGTGGTCGTAGATCAGTTGTGCGGACATGGCGATGTCCTCCTGTTTTCGGGATTGGAAACGAAAGCGCCGCCGGACGGTGCCGGCGGCGGAAGTTCCGTTCGGAAGGAAAGGAGACCGGTCGCTATTCGGCGGCTTCGCGGAAGCCTTCCGAGATGGCATCCGGGTCGGTGTCGCCCGCTTCCGGCTCGTCCGAGGCCCCTTCGGCATCCCCGGCGTCCTCGTCCTCGACGATCTCGTTTCGGGTCTTCCAGTCGGCGATTTCGTTTGCCTCGGGCGCGAACAGCGCCGAGGCATGGACGAAACGCTCTTCCGTGAAGTGCTCGACAAGGGCGGCGCGGGTGTCGCGGACCTTGTTGCGGGGTAGCACCGAAGTGTCCTTGCATGCCGCTTCGAGGGCCTGCCGGGACAGGCACAGGAGGAAGTCTTCCGTTCCCATATTGGGCAGGAAGCTGTCGG
>JAGQRO010000344.1 GCA_020425315.1 Hyphomonas sp.
GACCACCCCTGTGGGGCAGAGCACTCCCACTCGGTGTGGAAGTAGTCGATGCCGCCGAGCAGTGTATGCTCGGCCTGGCCTGTCATGACCTTGTACTGCAGTTGCGTGTCGACCGCGAAGCCGTCGCTTTCTCCGTCGCCCTGCACGGCGCGCCGGCGGATCGTCTGGCCGGGAATACAGGCGGCATTCTCGTCGGGATCGGTGAACACGGAGCAATTAGTGACCGTGCCGCCAGCCAGTACGCCGACCCGGTAAAGCGTCTCGACATGCGTGTAGCGCAGATTGTTCCGTAGGGTGAGTTTGTCGGAGAAATCATGTTCGAAGAAGGAGCCAAGCAATAACTGGTTGCGATCGAACGTATTCCAGTCCGGTTCGCCAATGTTCTCGTCATTGTCGATATAGCCACCATTCGTGGACTCATAGGAACCGACAGACGGCAGGAACTGGAAGGTCGCGCCGCCTTCGTCTCGCTGATACTGGCCAAGGAAGGTCCAGCGCGTATCGTCCGTCGGCGCCCAGGTCAGGCTGGGGCTGATATAGTAGCGGCCATTCTCGACATCATTGATGGCCGTGTCGCCATAGCGGACCAAGCCGACCAGCCGGCCGAGCAGCTTGCCGTCATCCGTCAATGCGCCACTGCCGTCGGCGGCCGCCTGCCAGGTCCAGTTTTCAAGATCGGTATAGCCGGTGGTCTGAATCTGGGCGTTGAACTGCTTCGCTTCCGTTGGACGCTTGGAGACGATGTTGACGATGCCGCCCGGCGCCGCCTGTCCATAGAGAACGGAAGACGGCCCCTTCAGCACTTCGATCTGCTGCAGGCCATAGGGGTCGAAGCCGAAACGCGTCCACTGCCCACCCGCCGGCAGGCGCAGGCCGTCGACGAAATTGCTGTTCGATGAGAAGCCTCCCGCCCCGAAGCCGCGGACAGAAATTTCGTCCGTCCGGCTGTCAATGCCCGACGGCTCGGCCTGCACGCCGGCCGAATAGGACAGGGCATCGGCAATCGTGCTTGCGGCGCGCAGGTCGATTTCTTCGCGGCTGATCACAGAAATGCTCTGCGGCGACTCGATGATCGGGGAATCGGTCTTGGTGGTGGAACTCGCGCTCGAAAGGCCGGTCGCAACCACAACGACCACATCCTCAACCTTTTCCGCATCCTCCTGATCGGGAGCCGTCGCGTCTTGCGCCGCCGCCGTTCCCGACAGTGTCGCGGCCACACAGACCCCCGCAAATAGCATTCTTTTCATGACCGCTCTCCCGTTGACGACAATATGAAGCACTCGGCTGCTAATGCAACTTATTCTCATTTGCAATAACTGAAGGCCGCTCAATTGTCGCAGTGTGCCGAGGATCGCCAGCGCGGAGCATGTGCGCGGCGACCGCAAATGCAGCCTGGTTCCGGAAACGAAGACGAAGGCGGCCACGGCAGCCCACTGACGGCATGGGGCCTTGGTCGAGGAAACCGGTGCTTTCTGTTTTAGGGAAACTGGATGGCGGTGCAGTCAGAGAAAAACGAAGTCATCACCGCACTTCGTTGCTCTGCTCCGGCAAGCGGGCTTCTGCCCGCAATCCGCTCACAGGACTTGCGGCGCGCTGCACCCCGGCCCCATCTTGAGACAGGCAAAGTCCTTGCTGCAATTCGCTGACAACATGTCTCAATAGCCACCTGCCAGCCTGCTGCTGGTATTACCTTTGCAGAAGATCGCGACGGATTCCCTGCTCCCGCACGTTCCAAGGATATACGTCACTTCATGGTACGGAATACGATGATTGGTAAGGATTTTTTTCAAGGCAAACTACGTTTGGCATTGTTGGCTGCGGGTCTGCTCGCACTTGCCGCGTTCCTGTTCGTGCATTTCGGGTCCGGCGAGCAGAAACCAGCCTATCAAACGGCGCAGGTCATTCGCGGCGACATTGAAGTGACCATCTCCGCGGCCGGCAAGATCACGCCGAAGGAATCCGTACTGGTCGGAGCGCAGGTCTCCGGACAGCTTCAGACACTGTTCGTTGATGTTGGTGACACCGTCGCGAAGGGAGACCTTCTGGCGCAGATCGACGCGACAATTGCCATGACGGCCGTGGAAGGAAACCGCGCCCAGCTGAAAGAAAGCCGGGCGAGCCGCACACAGCAGAAAGCCTCTCTGGACCTCGCCAGGGCAAATGCCGAACGCGCGCAGATGTTGTTCGATGCCGACGCCATTGCCCGGGCAGACTATGAAGCCGCACAGGCCGAATACGCGATTGCGCAAGGGCGCCTCGCGGCCATCGATGCCCAGATCGAGCGCCAGACATCCACACTGCAGGCCGATCTCGCGACTCTTGAATTCACCAAGATTTACGCGCCTGCTGGCGGAACGGTGGTGTCTCTGGATGCCGATGAGGGCCAGACTCTGAACGCGAACCAGACGGCGCCGACAATTCTGACAATCGCCGACCTGACGGTGATGACCGTCGAGACAGATGTCTCCGAAGCCGACGTGTTACGTATCAAGGATGGCCAGGCGGCTTATTTCACAACACTTGGCGATTCCACGCATCGCTGGGAAACCGAGGTGCGTCAGGTTCTGCCAACCCCGGAAGTTCTCAATGATGTCGTCCTCTACAAGGCCTTGCTGGATGTCGATAATCCGGAAGGGCAACTAAAGTCTGAAATGACGGCGCAGGTCTTCTTCGTCATCGGATCGGCAAAGGATGCCGTGCTCGTTCCCATCACGGCCCTGCAGGCCGCTCCCGACCGCAGGCAACGCTCGGAAGCTGTCGCCGGAAGCTCTCCGCAGGGAGGCCGCGGGAGCTTCATGCAGGCGGAAGCTTCGGAGACAGCATCCCCACAGCGTGATGCCAGCCGCGACGCCTTCCGGGCGGCCCGCGAAACCTATCCCGACGCAGAGATTGCCACCGTGCTCGTCATGGACAGCGAAGGCGTCCCTCACCCGCAACCCGTTCTGGTTGGCCTGAAGACGCGCACGAACGCGGAAATTCTCTTCGGCCTCGAGCCGGGCCAGACAGTTGTGACCGGCGAAGTGCAGATTGAGCGCTCCAGCGCGAATGACAATCGGCGGCCACCTATGGGCGGGCCGACATTCGTCAGGCGCGGATAGGCACACCTCATGACCCGGCCTCTTATCGAACTCGAAAATGTGAGCCGTTACTATGGCTCCGGCAATACGGAAGTCCGCGCACTCGACGGTGTCAGCCTGTCGATCTCGCCCGGCGAGTTCGTTGCGATTGTCGGCCAGTCCGGCTCTGGCAAGTCGACGCTGATGAACATTCTCGGCTGCCTCGACCGCCCGACAGGCGGCGTCTATCATGTGCGCGGCAAGGACATTGCGGAACTCGACGCCGACGCGCTTGCCACCATGCGGCGCGAAACGTTCGGCTTTATCTTCCAGCGCTATAATCTGCTGACCAGCGTGAGCGCGTCCGAGAATGTCGAGATCCCGGCCGTTTATGCCGGGCTGACCCTGCAGGAACGCCGGGAGAAAGCCGCCGAACTGCTGGACAAGCTCGGGCTTGGCGACAGGGTCAGCCACAAGCCGGGCCAACTCTCTGGCGGACAGCAGCAACGCGTCGCGGTTGCGAGAGCGCTGATCAACGATGCAGAAGTCATTCTTGCAGATGAACCGACAGGCGCGCTCGATTCCGGATCGAGCGATGAACTGCTGAACCTGCTCGAAGAATTTCATGCGACAGGCCGCACGATCATTCTTATCACACACGACCCGAAAGTCGCCGCCCGTGCCCGGCGGGTGATCGAGCTGAAGGATGGAAAAATCATCTCCGACACTGGCAGGCCATCTGCGGCCAGCGCCCCGACGGAGACCTACAGGTATTCGCGGAAGACCCCCTCTCCGTTTGCGCAGGTTGTCGAGGCTATCAAGATGGCCTTCCGTTCACTGAGGGCCAATCCCTTCAGGACAGCACTCACCTTGCTGGGTGTGATTATCGGCGTCTCGGCCGTGGTTGCCATGCTGGCGATCGGACAGGGCAGCCAGAAGGAAGTGATGGCACGTTTCGAATCCATGGGCGCGAATCTGCTCTTCGTCCGACCTGGCGCACCCGGCACAAGAATGCGCGGGGATGCAATTGCCACGCTGACGCTCGCCGACGCCGAGGCACTGAACGAGCTCGGCAATGTGCTTGCCGCCGTCCCTTCTCGCTCCGGCAGCGCGACGATGCGGGTCGGCAATAATGATTATCGCGGTTCTGTTGAAGGCACCACCGAGGCCTGGCCTCTCGCCCAGAACCGCGGCCTCAAATACGGAACCTTCTTCACAGCGGATGATGTGGACCGGCGGGTCGGTGTCGTGGTCCTTGGGACGACGACGGCCGGCAATCTGTTCGACAATGTGCAGGGCGCCGTGGGCCAGTACGTATTTCTTGGCGGCGCACCTTTTGAAGTCGCCGGCATCCTTGAGGAAAAGGGCGCAACGTCCTGGGGACAGGACCAGGACGATATCGCGCTGGTTCCCATTACAACCGGGATGATGCGCCTGTTCGGCCAGAACTACCTGTCTTCAATCACGATCGCCGCCGACGATACCGACCGGATTTCCGAGACCGAGGCGGAGGCGACTGACCTGCTCCTCGCGCGGCACGGGTCCGAAGATTTTCAGTTGCGCAACACAGCGTCGATTCTGGAGTCTGTAGAGGAGACGCAGAACTCCTTCTCCATCCTGCTTGGATCCGTCGCCGCGATCTCCCTGCTTGTTGGCGGCATCGGCGTGATGAATATCATGCTCGTAAGCGTCACCGAGCGGACCCGGGAGATCGGTGTACGGATGGCCACCGGTGCCCGCCGGTCTGACATCATGATACAGTTCGTGGTCGAGGCGCTGGTTGTCGGCGGGCTCGGCGGCATTGCTGGCGTGCTGATCGGCCTCAGCGTGTGTTTCATCCTCTCCTATAGCGGGATGACGGTGGCCGTGACAGCCATGCCCGCCATTCTCGCATTCACATCCGCGCTTGCGACCGGCCTTGTCTTTGGGCTTCTGCCGGCGCGACAGGCCTCGCGGCTGGATCCCGTTACAGCGCTGGCATCGGAGTAGCCCCTTGCTGAGACCCTCGTTGCTTTCCGCATCCCTGATCGCCCTTACAGCCTGCGCCACGATTGGCCCGGAACGGGTGGTCGATACGCAGCCGGGCATCACCCTGCCCGATGCCTATGACCATGCCGGAGAAATCGAAAGCCTGCGCACCGCAGAAGGTGCGTGGTGGGCGGACTTCGATAATGCGGAGCTGAGCGCACTGATCGCCGAAGCATTGGCCAATAATCAGACATTGGCGCAGGGGCTGGCGAATGTAGACGCTTCCCGGGCGGCCCTGAAAACTGCGAATGCAGCTTTCCTGCCGCAGGCCAGTGCCAGCATGTCGGCCTCCAGCGATACAGGGAGCGGCCTTGATGATGTGAATTCAAGCGGGCGTCTGTCGGCCTCCTACCAGCTGGATCTCTTTGGCGCGAATGCGGCCAGCCGCGATAGTGCACAGGCCGGACTGGATGCTGCGATCTTTTCCCAGCGCGCGCTGGAACTCACCGTTCAATCAGATGTCGCCACGAACTATTTCAGTCTTCTCGCAACGCGGGAGCAGCTGAATGTGGCCCGCCAGAATCTGCAGATCTCCGAACGGATCTTCGAGATCGTGCAGGTCAGATACGATGCAGGGGCGATCTCCGGGCTCGATGTTTCGAGCCAGCGGGCCCAGCTCGCCAATGCCCGGGCGCGCATTCCACAACTCGAAGCGCAGGTGACCGGCTTCGAAACATCGCTTGCCATCCTGCTCGGCCAGGTACCGCAGGGCTATACCGCCCCCGAAGGCGACCTTCTGCAAGTGGCGCTGCCGGCAGCCAGCCCCGGGCTTCCCGCAGACCTGCTCCTGCGCCGCCCCGATCTCATGCAGGCCGAAGCAAATCTCCGCGCCGCGAATGCCAACATCAACGCCGCCCGCGCCGCGTTCTTTCCAAGTGCCGATCTTGGAGCCGGTCTATCTGCGGTTCTTTCGGGCGGCGGCAACCTGACAGGATCGCTTTCCGCCAGCATCGCGCAGACCATATTCTCCGGCGGGCGCCTGGAGGGGCAACTGGAAAGCGCCGAAGCACGGCGGGAAGGACAGCTCGCCGCCTACCGCCAGGCAATTTTTGCCGCTTTGCGGGATGTCGATGTGAGTCTGAAATCAATTGCGGCCAATAAAGCGCGCGAGCAGCAGTTGCTGATTGCGCGCAACTCCGCCCTGGAGGCACTGGACGCCGCCGAAATCCGCTATCGCGCCGGAACCGACGACCTGACAAGCCTGCTCTCTTCGCAGCAGACCTACTTCGATGCGTCGACCAACGTGGTTCAGGCCCGCCTCGACCGGCTCACATCCGCAATCAATCTCTACGCGGCCCTGGGGGGCACATACTAAGTCCGTGTCGCGGAGCGAAGCCATTCAGGGTATGGTCGGATCGGATTTGCGCACTTTCTTCCGGCAGGTCTCGATCCAAAATGGATTGCCCGAAGAAAACAGGAACGCTCCAGCAACACCGGGGAAAAAGGTTCCGACCTTGCCGTGAAATTCAGGGCTTCGGTGGAGGAAATCCGCGCTTTCTGATTTTGAGAGGTCTGGCTGGCGGTGAGACAGGGATTCGAACCCTGGAGACTATTGCTAGCCTACACACTTTCCAGGCGTGCGCCTTCGACCACTCGGCCACCAGATCATACGAACGTAGTGG
>JAGQRO010000345.1 GCA_020425315.1 Hyphomonas sp.
TGTCGTCCCAGCCATACATGGCCGTCAGGCGGTAGAGCGCCGCCAGATCCACACGCGCCTGCCACTCCTCCGCGCTTACCGAGCTGCGGATATCAACTTTCTGGTTGCCGTCGGCCATTTCTGATCTCCCTGACTGTATCTGTGCCGCAAATTAACCGATGCGGAGCCATTTCGCCAGTAAAAGCTGACGCATGCGTCAGCTATGCAGATTGCCCTGCCTCCGCGAACGCCTTGACGGACGCGCGCAACCTCAACCACATGGGGCCGATGAGTTCACCCAGACTAGCCTTTTTCGCCTCCAAGCGGCCTGAAGCCCAGGCCGCCCTGCCGGTCATGATCCAGCGCTACGGCCAACACACGGAGGAAGACGCCGATGTGATCGTCGCCCTGGGCGGCGACGGGGCCATGCTGGATTCGCTTCGCAGGCGATTTGAGGATTCCAAACCCGTCTACGGAATGAACCGGGGCACGGTTGGTTTCCTGATGAACGAGTATCGCGAAGACGATCTGATCGAGCGCATCGATGCCGCAGAGCGCGCCTCGATCACGCCGCTGCGCATGCTGGCCACGGATATTCATGGCAAGGAGCACAAGGCGCTCGCCATCAATGAAGTCTCCTTGCTGCGACAGACGGCCCAGACGGCGCGCGTGCGCATCACGGTCGATGGCAAAGTGCGCATGGAAGAACTCTCCTGCGACGGCGTTATGGTCGCCACACCGGCCGGTTCAACGGCCTATAACCTGTCTGCACACGGCCCGATCCTTCCGATTGGTGCAAATCTCCTCGCGCTGACGCCTGTCAGCGCATTCCGGCCGCGTCGCTGGCGCGGTGCACTCCTGCGCCATGATGCCAAGGTCAAGGTTGAGGTCCTGATGCCGGAACAGCGCCCGGTTGCGGCGTCCGCTGACAATCAGGAAGTGCGGGACATTTCGAGCGTTGAGGTCGAAGCGGACCGTCGCCGACGCCTGACCATGCTGTTCGATCCCGGCCATGCGTTGGACGAACGCATCCTGCGAGAGCAGTTCGGCTTCTGATTTCCCTAGGATTATTTTAAGTTTTCGGCGGGAGACTCGGGTCCCGAGGGATCAGACTATGCTGAAAAAAATTCTGTCGACTTTCCAGAAAGGCACCAGCCAGGCCTCGCCGGCGCCGACACTGGACATCCGCCGTGTGATCAGGGCACCGCAGCCTGAACCAGAGCCGGAAGTCGACGACTCCGCTGAAGCTGAAGAAGAGGCCCCACCCGCGCCTGAAATGGAGGCCCCCGCGGCAGATCCGGCCCTTGCCGCCCAGGAGGCCGTTGATTCGCTTGCCGCCCGCTTTGAAATCTGGATGCGGATGGATCTCGACACGCTCGCGGATGCCTGGAAGGCGGCGCAGGGCGCAGATGCCGGGCCCGACAAATACCGCGCTGTGTTCACGGCCGCCCACAACATCAAGGGCGCGGCCAATTCCTATGGCTATCCGTCAATCGCACGCCTCGCCGCGTCCCTGAGCGACCTGCTCGGCGCCACAGCACCGGGCGAGAACGCCGCCCTGATCAACATCCATATCGAAGCCTGCCGCGCGGCATTCAATTCCGTCGGCGAGGGCAAGGCGGCTAAAGAGATTGCCGACGCTGTCTGTGAGGCGCTGGAGCAGCGCGTCGCCCTGAAGATCGCCGCCGGCTAAATCGGATCAGGCGGCCTCGGCCGCTTCCACTTCCTCCAGCAGGAATCCGCGGATCACATCTGCGGTTTCCTGCGCGCGCGTCACCAGGAACAGGTGACCGCCACCCTCAATGACATGCAGGCGGGAATTCGGCAGGCCGAATTTCAGGATATGACCGTTCGCAAGCGGCACGATCGTGTCCTGGTCGCCCATCACCACAAGCGAGGGCATCTTCAGGAAACGGATGAATGGCAGGCTGGACCAGCCGAGGAAAGCCAGCAACTGGTAGACATAGCCGCGCGGATCCGGCGGCAGCAGGCTGTCGATATGGCGTCCGGCTTCTCCGTCCACAGCGTCGCCATAGAGGGTAGAGAAGCTGTCTCGCATGAATTCCGGGTCGGAATAACGGCGGGCATCCATCATCTTGGAAAGGGATTTGGGCCGGCCGGGAATCATCGTCATGCCGGCCGTTGTCGCGCACAGGATCAGCTTGCCGACGCGGTTGCGATACTGGAAGGCATACTGCTGGGCGAGCGCGCCGCCCCAGGAAACTCCCATCACGTCGACTTCATCGATTTCGAACTGGTCGAGCAGCTTGCGGGCCCAGCGGGCCAGCATCCAGGGGCGGTAAGGCCACTGGGTGACCGGACTCATACCGACGCCGGGCACGTCGAACGTGATGATGTCCCGGTCGGGGAACATCTCGCCAAGGGCATAGGTCAGCTCCAGATTGGCGCCAATGCCGTTGAAGAACAGAAGCGGGCGATGCCCGGCCTCTTCCAGAGCCGGCCAGAACGCCGTGCGCAACTCAATGCCTTCGACAGTCTGCATCGAGACTTCAGGATGCCGAACCTTGCTTGCCATGGACTTCCCCGCTCCTTCTGAGCCGCTCAATCGTCGAATACGTAGCGGCCCGGTGCCGCATAGAGAGGCTTGAAAGCCTCGTTTCCGCAAGCCTTTGGTGCAGCTTTCATGGCACCCGAGCGCTCCTTCAGCCAGGCGCCCCAGACCGGCCACCAGCTGCCCGCCTCTTCGGTCGCGCCAGCCGCCCATTCGTCCGCCGTCGGAGCGATGTTCGGATTACGGAACATCTTTGCCTTCGGGTTACCGGGCGGGTTCAGCAGCGACTGGATGTGACCGCTGGAGGACAAGACGAATTCGATATTCTTCGAGCCGAGCAGTTGCGTGGTGCGATAGCAAGCCTTCCACGGCGTGATGTGATCTGTCAGGCCCGCAACGATGAACGCATCCGATTTCACATTGCTCATGTCGAGCATGTGGCCGGCGACCTCGAATTCACCCGGATGGTCGAACGGCTGGTTAAGGCCGAGGTCAAGATAGTCCGAGTGCAGCTGTGCCGGCAAATTCGTCGTGTCATTGTTCCAGTAGAGCACGTCGAACGGCGGCGGATCCTCACCCATCAGGTAGTTGTTGACGACATAATTCCAGATGAGGTCGTTTGGCCGCATCCAGGCGAACATGCGGGCAAGATCGTCGCCCTTCAGGATGCCCTTGCGCTGCGAATATTTGCGCGCAGTTTCGAGGCTGTTTTCCGAGACGATCTGACCGAGCTCACTGTCTTCCTTCTGGGGGTTCAACACGCACACCATGAAGGTAACGGCATTGATCCGCTTGTCACCGGCCGCGGCCAGCAGGCTGCACAGCGTGGCTGTGGTAATACCACCCGAACAGGCGCCCGAGACATTGATCTTCTTCGAGCCGGTGACCTGGCTGATTACTTCGCTCGCCTGGATCAGGCTGTCGATATAATCGGACAGTCCCCAATGGGCGTGTTTCTTGGTCGGATTGCGCCAAGATACGACAAAGGGCTGCAGCTCCATGGCCAGCAGGAACTGGACCGTCGAGGTCATCGGCGACAGGTCCATCGCGTAGAATTTGTTGATCTGCGGCGGGATGATCAGGATCGGCGTTCGGTGCACTTTATCCGTCTTCGGAGCATACTGGATCAGTTCCAGCATCTCGTTCTTCCAGATCACCTGACCTTCGGAGATAGCGAGGTTTTTGCCCACTTCGAACGGGCGCCGGTCCACCTGGCTCGGCATGCCGCCATTCTTGGTGAGGTCGGTATAAGCGTTCTTCAGGCCTTTCACGAGCGACATGCCGCCGGAATCGACAACCCGCTTGGACGCGGCCGGATTACCGAGCAGCGTATTTGTCGGCGCCATGGCATCGGTGATCATGCCCATGACGAATTTCGCCCGCGCATGTTCCAACTCGGTCATCTTGAGCTCGGACACCCACTCGTTCAGGTGTTCCTGCGTGGCAAGGTAGGCCTGCATGCCACGCTTGTAGAACGGGTTGTTTTCCCAGGCAGGGTCCTTGAACCGGCGGTCCTTCGGGTCGGCCTTGCGCTCGGACCTGCCGAGCAGGATGTCGGTATTCTCCCGGGCGATTTTCGCCGCCGCCTTTGCCGAGGTCAGCGGGTTGGTCATTGTCGAGCGCAGCATCATCGCCACAGCGCCCAGCAATTCCTGCCGGTTAATGCCTCCCATCAGCGGGTTCAGCGCCGTCGTGCTCTCAGCGGCATTCCGGGCAATTTCATCCTTTGGCGTCGCCATCGTTTCCGTCCCTATGCTTGCCGGTCTCTTTGAGGGGTGAAGTACCCCGCCGGCCTAACCTTTTTCTCTTTCACTTCCGGAAAGAGTTACTTGTAAACTTTGAAACAAAATTCGTTTCATAGTCAGATTTGCGTGTCAAACTCTGCCGTCGAGCCGATGAAAACCCGCGACCGCATCCTTCATGTCAGCCTGCTTCTCTTCAACGAGGAAGGGGAAGCCCCGCAGACGGCTGTCGATATTTCGAATGCGCTGGGCATCAGCCCTGGCAATCTCTACTACCATTTCAAGGGCAAGGACGCGATCATCCGGGCCTTGTTCGAAAGCTTCGAAGAAGAGATGCGGCTGATCCTCAGGGGCTCTTCAGGCGGGGTCGCCTCGATCGAGGATAACTGGGTCTATATCTACATCATCCTCGAGGAAATTTACGATTTCCGCTTCTTCTACCGCAATCTCGGCGTGCTTCTGGACAGGTATCCTGACCTTGCCGTCCGCTTCCGTGCTCTCGTCGCCGAGCAGCGCGGCGCTATCCTTCGCGTCCTCTCCGACCTGGCAAAGGCCGGCATCATCACCATCGATCCGCGCCTGCGCGAGGCCCTGACCGACCAGATCATGATGACCCTCACCTTCTGGCTTGTAGCCGACAGCCTGAACCGGAAGGAACACGAGGGCGCCGCCCTTATCCACCGGACTGTCTTTCAGGTGATGTGCCTGATCGTCCCTTATATGGGCGAAGCCGGCTTTGACGCCCTCACCCACATGATCGACCACTACGAACGGTCGGTGCAGTAAGGCGGGCGGCCATTTGGCCACCCGCCTGTCCCCACTGCCTTATTTCTTCTTGGCGAGAGCCTTCGCCTGCTTCACCCACTCGTTACGGATGACGCGGCCACGGGCGCCGATCTTGGCGTCCAGGGCTTCGGCTTCGGCCTTCTTGAGGGCGGCAATCTGGGCGAAGGTCGTGATGCCTTCGGCTTTCAGCTTGTCGACCATCGAAGCGCCGAGGCCCTTGATCGCCGTCAGGTCGTCAGCCGCTTCGGGAGCTGCCACGACAGCTTCCATGGCTTTCGACATCTTCGAAGCAGCCTTCTTTGCCGACTTTGCGAAGTCAGCACCGGTTTCACCGGCAACAGCTTCGATCTCGGCGGTCAGGCGCGCGATACGCGACTTCAGGTCAACATTCGCCATGCGGGATTTCGCCTTGGCGACAGTTTCGGCCACTTCGTCTTCCAGCTTGTCGAGCTTTGCAGCGAGGTTGGCGCCAGGCAGGCCGAGGCCTTTCACGCCGAGCAGGTCGCGCATGCGTTCCATGCGGGCTTCGAACCGGTCACGGGCTTCTGCCTGGAATTCGCGGGCAGCAGCGTTCGCTTTCGAAACCGCCTCAGCAGCCTTCGTCATGCGCTCGTCAGCCGCGAAGCGGGATTTCACGTCAGATTCGATTGCCTCGCCGCGCTTCACCAGTTCGTCGAACAGTTCGGTCGACTGCTTGTTGAAGGTTGCAGCGTTGGCCAGGGCCGTATCGTAGGCCTTGCCATAGGCGCCAACGCCGGCCAGCCAGATCTTGTGGGCCAGTTCGGCAGATTGTGCTTCCACGGCCTTGCCGACCTGTTCGGCCTTGGCGCGCGCGGCTTTCGCCTTGTCAGATGCTTTCACCATGGGATTTTCCTTCACGGGTTTGTCCATGGCGCCACAGATAAGGAAAAAGTCTAGAATCCGCATACTAATCACGGAAACCCTTGAAACACGGCAGGCCCGGCGCCTATCAGGGATCACCAGACAAGAGAGGAAATCGTGATGAGCGCAGTCGACTACACCGTGGATGGCAAGACCTATGAGGGCTACTTCCTGGCACCGGAAGGCAAGACCAATGTGCCGGTCGTGGCCATCGCTCATGCCTGGGGCGGTCTTGGCGACAACGAGAGGCAAAAGGCGGCGCGCGTCGTCAACGAGTTCGGCTACGCCGCTTTTGCCATGGACGTTTATGGAAAAGGCCGTCGTGGCACGTCGGTCGAGGAAAACCAGGCGCTCATGAACCCTCTGGTCGGTGACCGGGCAGAACTTCAGAAGCGCCTGGCTGGCGGCCTCGCCGCCGCCAAGGCCCAACCGGGCGTCGATGCCTCAAAGTCCGCCGCCATCGGCTACTGCTTCGGCGGGCTGAGCGTGCTCGACATGGCGCGCGCCGGAATGGACCTGCTGGGCGTGTGCGCCTTCCACGGCCTCTTCCGGCCTGCCGAAAACATCCCTGCTCCGAAGATCACAGCCAAGGTTCTGATCGAACATGGCTGGCTCGACC
>JAGQRO010000346.1:0-1968 GCA_020425315.1 Hyphomonas sp.
ACCTTGCAGGCGATCTGGTTCAGCGGCCAGTTCCACGGCGTGATGAAACCGCACACGCCAATCGGCTCCTTGCGCAGCTTGGTCGTGCCCTTGACCTCTTCCCACTGGAAGTTCCGCAGGATGGCGGCGGTGGTGGCGAAATGTCCCATGCCAGCCGGCACCTGGGCGGCATTGGCCAGCCACATCGGGGCGCCCATCTCGCTGGAGATGGCTTCAGCGAGTTCGGGAATGCGCTTCTGGATGCCGGCCGTGATCTTGTCGAGCAGGTCGGCGCGGTATTCGACGCTGGTCTGCGAGAAGGACGGGAAGGCAGCCTTGGCGGCGGCCACGGCCTTGTCGACGTCAGCGGCGGAGCCGAGCGAAATCTTCGCGAAGTTTTCCTCGGTGGCCGGGTTCTCGACCTCGAGCGTGCGCGGCGTGACCGGATCGACCCACTCGCCATTGATGTAGAATTTGAGATATTCCTGCATGCCGCTCGGGCCTCCCTTCAGGTAATTCCTTCCCCTTAAGTATAGGGGAGGCGCCCGCCAGCGGCGAGTCCTTACGCAAGGAAAGGGAGCGACCTCACCTAGCCGTGAACACGGTCCACGTCATAGGCGGCAATCGTCGCCAGATTGACGATATCGCCCACGGTTGCCCCGAGGGAGGCGATCTGCACCGGCTTTTCGAGGCCGAGCAGCATCGGGCCGATCACCGTCGCCCGGCTCATCGATTCCAAGAGCTTGGTGGAGATCGAGGCGGCATGGATGGCCGGCATGACCAGCACGTTCGCCGGGCCCGACAGGCGCGAGAACGGGTAGAGCAGCCGGTGGTTCGGGTTCAGCGCCACATCGGCGTTCATGTCGCCTTCGTATTCGAAGTCGATCCCGGTCATCCGGTCGAGAATGGCAACCGCGTCGCGCACCTTCTCGCCGCGCTCGCCCATCGGATTGCCGAAGGTGGAGTAGGACAGGAAGGCCACGCGCGGCGTGAAGCCGACAGCGTTGACCGCCCGGGCCGCCTCGATGGCGATTTTCGCAAGCTGCGGGCCCTGCGGCAGTTCGGTGACGCTGGTATCGGCGATGAACACGGTCTTGCCGCGGTTGATCACCATCGACATGCCGATCACGGCCTGGCCCGGCAACGGGTCCAGCACCATCAGGGCGTCGTTCAGGGCGACGTCATAGTTCCGCGTCACGCCGGTGACCATGCCGTCGGCATCGCCATTCTTCAGCATGCAGCAGCCGAACACGTTGCGGTCCTGGTTCACCAGGCGCTGCACGTCGCGCTTCAAATATCCCTCGCGCTGCAGGCGGGCATACAGCATGTCGGTATAAACGGGATTGTTGTCGGAAAGGCGCGCATTGAGGATTTCCAGCGAGCCGGCCGGCACGCCCATCAGTTCCATCTGCGCTTCGACCTGCGCCTCGCGCCCGATCAGGATCGGATGGCCTAGGCCCTGGTTCTTGAAGCTGAAAGCGGCGCGCACCACGGCGGCTTCCTCGCCCTCGGCGAAGACGATGCGGCGCTGCAAATCCTTGCAGTGGGCCTGCACGCCTTCGAGGAAGGCTGCGGCCGGATCGGCCCGGCGCTTCAGCGAGGCGCGATAGGCATCCATGTCGGCAATCGGCTTGCGGGCAACGCCGGTATCCATGGCAGCCTGCGCCACGAAGGGCGGGATGAAGCTGATCAGGCGCGGATCGAACGGCGTCGGGATGATATAGTCGCGTCCGAAAGAGGGGCGCGAGCCGTGATAGGCAGCGGCCACTTCATCCGGCACGTCCTCGCGGGCAAGCTCGGCGAGGGCCTGCGCGCAGGCGACCTTCATTTCCTCATTGATGCTGCGGGCGCGCACATCGAGGGCGCCGCGGAAAATGTAGGGGAAGCCGAGAACATTGTTCACCTGGTTCGGATAGTCCGACCGGCCGGTGGCGATGATCGCATCGTCGCGCACGGATTTGATGTCTTCCGGCGTGATTTCCGGGTCCG
>JAGQRO010000346.1:2004-2342 GCA_020425315.1 Hyphomonas sp.
AAGATGATCGGGTTCTTGGCCATGGTTTTCACCATGTCCTTGGTCACCGCGCCCTTGACCGACAGGCCGAGGAAAATGTCCGCCCCGTCCATGGCCTCGGCCAGCGTGCGCTTCGTGGTCTTCACCGCGAAGGCGGACTTGAACTGGTCCATCTTCTCCGTGCGGCCCTCATAGACGACGCCGGCGGTGTCGCACATCAGGATGTTCTCGGCCTTGACGCCGAGATGGCGGATGAGGCCGGCGCAGGAGAGGCCTGCGGCGCCCGCGCCGGAGACGGCCACTTTCACCTCTTCCAGCTTGCGGCCGGTGATCTGGCAGGCATTGATCAGGCCGGCGGC
>JAGQRO010000347.1 GCA_020425315.1 Hyphomonas sp.
TACACCTATCACGGCCCCGGCCAGCGGGTGGCCTATGTCATGCTGGACCTGAACCGGCGCGGGCGCGACGTGCGTGCCTTCGTGCAGAACCTTGAAGCCTGGATCATCGCGGCGCTGGCAAGCTTCAATGTCGAGGCCGGCCCGCGCGAGGGCCGTATCGGCGTCTGGGTCGACCGCACGCAGGCCGGCGGCCCGCCGCGCGAGGACAAGATCGCCGCCATCGGCGTGCGCCTGAAACGCTGGGTCAGCTTCCACGGCGTCAGCCTGAATGTGGAACCCGACCTCGAACATTTCAGCGGCATCACGCCGTGCGGCATTGCCGATCCGCGCTATGGCGTGACCAGCCTGGCCGATCTCGGCATTCCGGCCAGCATGGCGGATGCGGACATTGCCCTGCGCGATGCGTTCGAAGCGGTGTTCGCCAGCACGCTGGTGAGCGTGCCCTGCCCGCTTCAGCTGATGGCGTAGCGCCCCTAGCTGATGGCGTAGGCGGGCGGCACTTCTTCCTCGCCCTGGGCGACATCGCTGCCGGTCTTGAACTTGCCGACACCGCCATTCGGGATGCGCGCCACATAAAGCAGCGTCCACAGCATGACGATGAAGGAGGCCGGCAGCCAGGCGATCATGCCCATGCCGAAGCCGCCGCCGACAGCCATCTGACGCTCGGTGGGCGGCGGGCCGGGCCGGCCGCGACGCTGCTGGCCTTTCTGGGCCTGCTGTTTCTTGCCGTCATCCTTCGCCGCGTCTTCGGCTTTCTTCTCGCCTTCAGCGGACGCAGCAGCGGCTTCAGCGCCTTCCGGCACTGCGGGCTGTTCGGCAGCGACTTTCGCAGCGGCCGCATCGGCCTGCATCTGCTCGAACTGTTTCATTCCGCCCATCGCGCCGACGGAAAACCCGACAAGCGCGAGGAATAGCGGGATCAGCACGATCATCGCCATCAGAGGCGACCGGTTCGACTCATTGAAACGGCGCGTATGGGCAACCCAGGAGGTCAGCTCCGTCACCACTGTGAACAGGAAGAACGGCACCAGCAGTTCCGGGATCGGCAGGATCAGGAACTCCACCGGCTCCCACAGGCCGCCCAGATCGGCGCCGGCCAGCGAGGCCACGAACACCGAGAACACCGGCACGATGAACAGCAGCAGCCGGCCCATGAACATGAAGGTCCAGGCGCGGGTGAAGTGCAGCTTGGGGCTGGACCCGGTCGGATTGAACAGGATTTGGGGCCAGTTCATGGCGCCGGGATCGTCGCGCACATCGCGGATCCAGGGGCGGTGCGGGTCGATGGCCGTGGGGTCGGAGGGGGTCATTCAGGGGGCCTTTCGGGTGGATCAGGAGGATGTGCCGGGGCCGGTGGCAGGCCCGTGGGCATTGGGGTGCGGATCGGATTTCAGCTGCGCGCCGGCAAGCGCCAGGGCGGCGCTGGTCACCAGCAGGGCGGCAAGACTGGTCAGCGCCGACAGGCGGGCGATTTCCGGCGCGCGCTCGCTCATCGCCTGGACCATGCCGGCGAAATCGCCGGTCATGCCGATGGCCTCCAGTTCCGCCTGGACAGGCAGGACTTCAGGCGACAGCAGCGGCATCAGCAGGTTCGACACGATCACCTGCAGCACGACGAAGCCGGCAAGGAATGCCAGGTACAGCCAGGCACTGTAGCCGGCATCGTGCAGTCGCTTGCCGAACACACAGGCATAGGACCAGATCAGGACATATTGCGCCAGCACCAGCGGCGGCAGCGCGAAAGTGGCGCCCACCTGCACGATGATCGACACGCCGGTCAGCAGGATGATGCCGCGCAGGAAATCGCGCCGGCCGATCCGGCCTTTCGGGCTGAAAAGGACATAGGCAATGTCCATGGGGTGGGCAGTCTCCTGAAAACAAGCGGTTGCAGGTCGTCTCTTATCAATAAACGATAAATCTGTACAACCCAAATTCCTGCAAAGAAAAAGAGCCGGGGACGGGCCCCGGCTCTTCCTCAAAAATGGTCGATCCCGTGGGGATCAGGCGAACACGTCTGCCGAGGCGCCGGGATTCTTCGGATCGGGGCCGTACTTGTTCGGGCCGACCGTGCCGGGAATGCAGGCGATCACGATCTGCGCGATCGAGGCAAGCATGCCGATGAACGGGATGAGGCCTGCGATGAACAGGCCGAGATAGATCCAGCCGGTCTGGTTGATGTCGTGCAGGCGCCGCACGAACAGCGCGATCGAGGGAATGATCGTGGCGAGACCGTAGATGCCGATCAGGCCGATCAGGATAAACCCGAGCGGCGACACTTCCTCGGTGCGGAAGTTCATGCCGCCGAGGCCGAAGAACAGGACCGCCCAGATGGCCACGACGATGAGGTTGAACAGCACTACCCACCAATATTCCGCACGCCGCGAACGGCCCTGGAAATCAGTGTAGCGCTGGAAGAACATTTTTACGGCGTCAGGGAAGCTGATCATCAATTCACTCCATAAGAAGGGATGGGCGGCACCGCCGTGCCGCCCTCCGGAAATTCAGGTTCAGGCCGCCGGCGGCCCATACTGGTTGTCGGCGGGATCGGATTTGAACAGGCTCATCACGAAGCCGATCGCGGCCGTGACGATGCCGCTGGACAGGAGATTCGGGATCAGCTGTTTCTGGGCCATTTTCTTGGACTGCTCCATGGCATAGGCCATGACAGCGCCCGGATCGCCGGACGACTGCATGCTTTCCATGTCCTCCATCATTTCCTGCTGCATGCTGGCCGCATCGACGCCGAAGGCGCCCATCAGGAGCATGCCGACGACGAAGGACACGATGAAGGCCAGGACCACCATGGCCAGCGTCAGCCAGCCGGTCTTGCCGGCATCATGGAAGCGCTTCACATGCAGCGCGATCCACGGCCAGATGAAGATGATGCCAAGGAAGCCGATGAACGGCGACACATAGGCCGCCACGGCCGACAGGACAGCGCTGATGACGAACAGCGTAATCACGCCGCGCCAGTAAGTGCCCTGGCTGATGCGGCCATTCGGGCTGAAGTACAGTTCCATAGGGTCTCTCCCAATTACGGGAAGTGCTCCATGGCCCTTCCCCTCCTCGCTTCCGGTCAACGGACTCGCGGCCGCCCCCCGGCTCTCCTGCGGCAGGATAGCGCAGCAATTTGGTTATCGGTAGGTTAATTCAGCCCTCAGGCGAATTCGACCATGATTTCGTCGGCCGCAACACTGTCGCCCGCGCTGACATTGATCGATTTCACCGTTCCGGTTGCCTCCGCCCTGATAATGTTCTGCATTTTCATGGCTTCGACGACGCAGACCGCTTCGCCTTCCTGGACTTCCTGGCCCAGCGCCACGTCAACCGACACAACCAGGCCGGGCATCGGGGAGATAATCAACTTGGACGTGTCGGGCTTCGGCTTCTCCGGCAGGCGGGCATGCAGCTCGGCCACCTGCGGCGTGCAGACCAGTGCGCGCAGCGCAACGCCCCGGTGGCGGAAGACATAGCCCTCCGTCCGGTCGGCAAATTTCACCGCGAAGGGCTTGCCGTCCAGCGTGCCCTCCACGAGGTGCCAGCCGGGCCGCCAGGCCGTGATCAGCGAGTGCGGCTTGCCGCCATTGATGGTGACTTCGGCAACGCCGTCTTCCTCGATGTCGAGCGTGACGGGGTGCTGCTCATTGCCGAGAATGACGATCCAGTCGCGGCGCGGCATCGGCAGCGGCGTCATCCGGCCGGTCGCCATCGCGGCCCGGCGGGTGAAGAAGCCATGAACATAGGCGGCGGCGCAGATCAGCTGGGTCTCCTGCGTCTTGGTCGGCGGCACGCCATCGAAGCCTTCGGGGAACTCGTCCTTGATATAGGCCGTGGTGATATTGCCGGAGCGGAAGCGCTTCTCGTCCATCACCGCGGCGATGAAGGGGATGTTGTCCTGGATGCCTTCGATGTGGAACCGGTCCAGCGCTTCGCCATGCACGTCGAGCGCGGTGTTGCGATCCTTTCCGTGGGTGATCAGCTTGGCGATCATCGGGTCGTAGAACATGGAGATCTCGTCGCCCTCGCGGACGCCGCT
>JAGQRO010000348.1 GCA_020425315.1 Hyphomonas sp.
GGCCGCCGGAAGACATCGAAGGCCTTGCCAAGAAATACGACGACCACCTATAGGACCCGGAACTCAGACGGGGGCCTGACCACCTCCTAAGGATAACGACAATGCGCCATCGCCTCGGACACAGAATTCTGAACAAGTCGACTTCCCACCGGAAGGCGATGTTCGCCAATATGGCCGCAAGCCTGATCGAGCACGAGCAGATCGTGACGACCCTGCCGAAGGCCAAGGAAATGGCCCCGCTGATGGACAAGCTGGTGACCCTGGCCAAGAAGGGCGACCTCGCTGCCCGCCGCCAGGCCATCGCCAAGGTCCGCAACGAGGACGCTGTCCGCAAGCTGTTCGACGTCATGGGCGAACGCTACAAGGATCGCAATGGCGGCTACACCCGCGTGCTGAAAGCCGGCTTCCGCCATGGCGACAATGCGCCCATGGCTGTGCTTGAGCTGGTCGACCGTGACGAAGACGCGAAGGGCGCCGCCGACAAGGCACGCCACGAGGCCGAACTCGAAGCCGGCGAATAGTCCGCGCAAAGATTTTTCCCTCGGGAAAACAAAGGGCCCCGGAGATTATCTCCGGGGCATTTCGTTTTTGCGGTTGACGGATGAATCGCTTTCCATCATACGGCGCCTCCATTCAGCAACGGAGAGGCCCGATGTCGTATCGGTTCCCAAATCAGCCAAGGAAGGATGCGGCCCTGGAACAGGGTTTCGCACGAATCCGCATGGAGGTTGCTGGATAGGGCTGATGGTCAGCCCGTGGCTTGAAAAAGCCATCTGTCGCCCTCCGCGCGTTTCGCCCGGAGGGTTTTTTCTTGTCTGAACCCGATGGGGCCGCGCGGAGGGCTGGACGAGGAGGAGTCTGGGAAACAGACTGAGAGAGATGAGCGAGTTTGAAGTTTTCGAATCCTTCGCCGGTGGCCGGATTAAGGCCTGGGTGAAAGGCGTGCTGGTGGAAGAGGGCGCGCGGCGCCAGCTTGAGAATGTCGCCGGCCTGCCCTTCATCCATTCGCATCTTGCCGTGATGCCGGACGTGCATTTTGGCCGCGGCGCGACGGTCGGATCGGTGATCCCGACCAAAGGCGCGATCATCCCGGCCGCTGTCGGTGTCGACATCGGTTGCGGCATGATGGCCGTGCGCACGAGCCTGACTGCGAGCCAGCTGCCGGACAGCCTGTCGGCGGTCCGCAGCGAAATCGAGCGGAAAGTGCCGGTCGGCAACGGCCCGCGCGGCAATCATAAGGAGGCTCCGGCCCGTGCGGCGACCGCGCTGCGCAAGTCGGGGCTCGACGAGCGTCTCGAGCAGATCACGGGAAAGCACAAGCGCATCCAGCGTACGGCTTTCGCGAAACAGCTCGGCACGCTCGGCGGCGGCAACCACTTCATCGAGCTTTGCCTCGACGAGGAGGACCGCGTCTGGGTGATGCTGCATTCGGGCTCGCGCGGCACGGGCAACATCCTTGGCACCTACTTCATCCAGGAAGCCCGCGAGGCCCTGGAGAAGCGGGTGCTCGGCTATCACGTCCCGGACCGGGATCTCGCCTTCTTCATGGAAGGTGAGGAACTGTTCGACGACTATGTGATGGCTGTCGGTTGGGCGCAGGATTATGCGCGCCTCAATCGTGAGGTGATGATGGACCGTGTGCTGATGGCCCTGCGCGATCAGCTGCCGGCTTTCACGCTGGACCGGATGGCGGTGAACTGCCACCACAATTATGTGGAGCAGGAACACCACTTCGGCGCCGATGTCTGGGTCACCCGCAAGGGCGCGGTCAGCGCCAAAGCGGGCGAGCTTGGCATCATCCCGGGTTCGATGGGGGCGAAATCCTTCATCGTGCGGGGGAAGGGCAATGCGGCCTCATTCTGCTCCTGCTCGCATGGGGCAGGGCGGACCATGAGCCGCTCCGAAGCCAAGCGGACCTTCACGCTGGACGACCACCTCGCCGCCACGGCGGGCGTGGAATGCCGCAAAGACGCTGGCGTCATCGACGAAACGCCGATGGCCTACAAGGACATCGACGCCGTCATGGCGGCCCAGACCGATCTCGTGGAGATCGTCCACACGCTGAAGCAGGTTGTTTGCGTCAAAGGCTAGTTTTGGACGAATTCGTTTTTCCTTGACTTGCCCCGCAATCATCCGCTATCTGCCACATCTTCGCCGCAAGCCCTCTGCATACGGAGGGCTTGCGGAACCCCGCAAGACACCAATGGAAGCGCATATGAAGCCAGGTATTACATCCCATACCTGCTCCTCGCTACGAAGGGGAGCGCGTCACGCGTCCCCCGCGCTTTTGCCGGTGGGCGTCTGACCTCTCGCATATAATTCAATTGTTCCAAGGCTGTCCCTTCAGCTGTCGGATGATGTGAAAGGAGGTGGATCATGGGCATTCCCATGACCCGGCGCCGCGCATTGCCTCATGGCCGTGCTGGCGCACCTACGCCCCTGCTGCGCTTCATTGCGGGCGGGCATGCGGACCTGATTGCGGCCGGCTGGCCGGCGCCGCACGCAGAGTTTTTCGCTCTGCCGACGGCCCGGCGCCACGCGGCAGCGATCCTGCTCAGCCGCGGGAACGGAACCGATGAGGCGGTGTATGCTGCCGAGCGGGCCCGGGACCCGGACATCGCCCGTCTCCTGATGGGCGGACATGCGCCGGGTGGCCTGATGAAGGCCCTCGGGCGCCTGGGCGAACCTCTGTGGGAGAATGCCGACTATGACCTGCTGCTCAACCTGTTCGCTCAGGAAGAGACGGCCCTGGTCATTCGGCACACGGAGGACATCCGTGCCCCGCATCTGCGGATGATCGGCATCCTGCCGGCCGTCCTTCGGGTGCAGGGAATCCTGATGAATGTGCCGGAGAATGTGGCGGCAACTGAAGACCTCGCAGAGGCCTTCCGCCTTGCCCTGCGCATTCACGGACCCAAAGCCGGGCCGGGCATTGCCCGCCGGTGGGAACGTGCCGGCACGCCGCATCGCCTGTTCGACATGGCGGCGGAAGACCTGCAACCGGTCAGCTTCGGGGCGCTGTTGGCGCCGCCGGTGCTGCCGCAGGCCTTCTTCCGCGTCGATGACCGCAAGACGCTGGTGAAAGTGGCGCTGGAGTTCCGCAACTGCCTGCGGGATTTCACCGCCGACCTCGCCAATGGCCGCATGGCCGTCTACGTCCTGCGCGACGGGGTGGAGCGGGCGGCCATCGCCCTGCGTCAGGATCCGGCCGGCTGGCGTCTCGCCGAAGCCCTCGGCCCGAACAATGATGACCTGAAGGATGAAACCCTCCGGTTCATTGTGGATGCGGTCGAGCGGGCAGGCGGGCGCACCGGCGAGGCCACCTGGGCCGTCGCAAACCGGCTGCACGATCATGTGTGCCGGAATTGCGGCCCGGCTCATGTGCCGCGCCGGGAAACCTGGCGTGACCGGCTGGCGCTGGGAACGCTGTGGGATTGACCGGCCCGGCGCTGTCCGCAGCACGGCTGAACCCCTCCCTGGCAACAGGGAGGGGTTTTTCGTTTGTGCCCGCTTGTGCGGCGCCAAATTGGGGATACGCTCTGCTCCGGGTCATAGCTCCGGAGCCCTTCCCCCATGATATTCGACCGTATCAAGCCGCTCGACGCCATCCTTGCGACGGCCGAAAAGAAGTCCCTGCACCGCTCCCTCGGGGCTTTCCACCTCACCATGCTGGGCATCGGCGCCATCATCGGTACAGGCATTTTCGTGCTGACGGCCGCGGCCGCGCAGAAGGCCGGGCCGGGGATGATGTTCTCCTTCATGATCGCCGGTTTCGTCTGCGCGGTCGCGGCGCTCTGCTATTCGGAACTCGCCTCCATGGTGCCGGTCTCGGGCTCCGCCTATACTTATACCTATGCGGTGATGGGGGAATTGCTGGCCTGGATGGTCGGCTGGGCGCTGATCCTGGAATATGCCGTGGCGGCCTCGGCAGTGTGCGTCGGCTGGTCCGGCTATGTCATGGGCCTGGTCGAGAACACGACGGGATTTGCTTTGCCCATTGCGCTCAGTAGCGGCCCCGCATGGGGCTTTGATGGCCTGGTGCCGTCCGTGGACTTCAGTACTGGCGTGATCAACCTGCCGGCCATTGTCGTGGCAGCAGTGGTCACCTGGCTACTGGTCATCGGCACCAGCGAGAGCGCGACGGTCAATGCGGTGCTCGTGGCGATCAAGGTGATCGCGCTGACGGCCTTCATCGCGCTCAGCCTGCCGATCCTCAAGGGTGAGAATTTCACGCCTCTGATGCCGACGGGTCTGCTCGGGCATGATGGACTTGGCGTCGTGGGCGCCGCGGCGACGATCTTCTTTGCCTATGTCGGTTTCGATGCGGTCTCGACGGCGGCCGAGGAGACCAAGAATCCGCAGCGCAATGTGCCCATTGGCCTGATCGGCTCGCTTGCCTTCTGCACCGTGTTCTATTTCCTCGTCGCGGCCGGCGTGATTGGCACGGTTGGCGCACAGCCGCTGCGCGATGCGGCTGGCACGGTTTTGCCGCCGGACGGGGCGGCCTTCACCGCTCGCTGCGCGGAACTCGCCCAACTGGGCGAGGCGCCCATCGTCTGCTCGAATGAAGCGCTGGCCGAAACCCTGCGCGCCATCGGCTTCCCGGTGATCGGCAACCTTATTGGCCTGGCAGCCTCAATTGCATTGCCCTCGGTCATCCTGATGATGATCTATGGCCAGACGCGCATCTTCTTCGTGATGGCGCGCGACGGCCTGCTGCCGGAGAAGCTCGCTGATGTGCATCCGAAATTCCGCACGCCGTGGAAAATGACCATCTTCACCGGCATCTGCGTCGCCGTGGCAGGCGCGTTCTTCCCGGTTGGTCAGCTGGCGGACATTTCCAATTCAGGCACACTGTTCGCCTTCTTCATGGTCGCTGTTGCAGTGATGATCCTGCGGCGGACAGACCCGAACCGTCACCGGCCGTTCCGCACGCCGCTGGTCTGGGTGATCGCGCCCATCGCGGCGCTGGGGTGCCTTGGTCTTTACCTGAACCTGCCCTTCCTGGCGAAGATGGTGTTGCCCGTCTGGGGAGCTATCGGGCTGGCGATCTATTTCTTCTACAGCCGCAAGCACAGCCATGTCGGCCTCGGATTGATCGAGGTGCACGAGGAAGATCCGGACGTCCCGCCCTCGGCCGCGCCGCCGATCTGATTGAGCAAGGATTGGAAAATGCCGGCGGCGGGGGTATCCTGCCGCCAGAAAATACAAATGGAGGAAACAGCCATGGCAGACGGACACCCGATGGGGGAGCGCGCCAAATTTCGCGAAATGCTGGAAGGCACCAGGGAAGACTGGGAGATCATCGCGGAGCATTCGAAGGTCTTCAATAAGGGCCTTGCCAAGCGGGTGCTGGACCATCTGCGCCTGCTGGACGGTGATTTCGGCGGTTTCCCGATCGACCGGCTGGAGCATTCGCTGCAGACGGCAACGCGCGCCCATCGCGATGGGCGGGACGAGGAATATGTCGTCTGTGCCCTGCTGCACGATATTGGCGACACACTCGGCTCCATGAACCATCCGGACGTCGCCGCCGCGATCCTGAAGCCCTTCGTGTCGGAGGAAAACCTCTGGATGGTGGCCAATCACGGCGCCTTCCAAGGCTATTACTTCTTCGAGTACCTCGGTCTCGACAAGAACATGCGCGAGCAGTTCAAGGACAGCCCGCACTATCAGCGTTGCGCCGAATTCTGCCACAAGTACGACCAGGCCGCCTTCGATCCGGACTATGAGAGCGAACCGCTCGAATTCTTCGAACCGATGGTGGAGCGCGTGTTCTCCAAGCCGAAGAACTCCATGTACCTGCGCAAGACGGAATAGCCCGCCAGCGGAGCGGTCTTACATGCCGTAGTCCGGCAGGTCGAAATCATCCTTCACGCTGGAGCCCATCAGAAGGTCGGCCAGCGGGGGGATGACCATCAGATGGGTCGCCATATTGCGCAGCCAGATTCCGAACTCAGTCCTGGGTGCGAAACTGGACGCGAAAGCGAGGGCGGATTTCTGCTTTTCTTCTAGGAAGGGCCGCAGGCGCGCTTCATAATTTGAGAATGCCTTGGCCACATCGCCGCCGCTTTGCTTCAGTTCACCCGCCAGCACATAGGCCTCCGTCATGGCGAGCCCCGTGCCTTCGCCGGCCAGCAGTGACGGGCAGGCAGCCGCATCGCCCAGCAGCACGGCGCGGCCCTTGCTCCATTGCGGGACCACAGCCTGGCTCACCCGGTCGAAATAGACTTCAGCGCTGTCGTCCATGGCGTCCAGCATCTCGCGGGCTTCCCAGCCCATGTTGCCGAAAATGTCGTGCAGGATCGCCTTCTTCGCCGCCACGTCGTGCGGCAGCGGCGTGGCCATGCGCTCGTTCTCGAAGATGAAGAGGACAAGCGTGCGGTCGTCGCGCATGGCGAAGCGGGAGATGCTGAGACCAGGCTTGGCGAAGCTGACATAGACGTCCTCGTCGCGGTGCGGATAGCCAGGGCATTCAAACGCGGCGACATGGAAACCGACCGGCTTTTCGAACTGAGACTGCTCGCCCCAGACAAGGCGGCGGACATTCGAGTGCAGCCCGTCCGCGCCGACAACCAGATCAAACTCGCGGGTGCCGCCCTTCTGCAGCGTCACGGAAACACCGTCGCCATGGTCCTCGATGGCGGTGATCGTCTCGCTGAACAGGGTCTCGGTTTTGTCCTTCACCGAGTTGAAGATCACTTCGGCGAGTTCCCCGCGCGGCAGGCTGGTGAAGCGGTCATGCGTCATGCGGCGAAAGACATCGGCGGAGAAGCCCGCAGCCTTCGCGCCGCTTTCCTTCACGAGGCGCACCTCCTGCACCTGATAGCCGCGCGCCATCACCTCTGGCAGGATCCCCATCTTCTCGGCCACGTCATAGCCGACACCCCAGAAATCGATGACATAGCCGCCCGCGCGGAAGCCGGGGGCTTCCTCGATCAGGGTGGGCTCATGGCCGGTCTTCAGAAGCCAATGGGCAAGGCTCGGCCCGGCAACACCGGCGCCGCTGATGGCAATTTTCATGGGAGGACTCCGTGACAGACAAGGTCGATCTTCAAGGCTCAGGCGCTGGCGGGCCCGGGGTCCGTCAGGATTGTGGACTATGTGGTCCACACATCTGGTACGTAGTTGCGGTGCGGTGTAGGGTCAAGGCATGAGCCGTTCACGTTTCGAGAATCTCGACCCCGACAAGCAGCAACGCCTGATCGACAGCGCGGCGCATGAGTTCGCTGCGAAGGGCTATGAGGGCGCCTCGCTCAACCGGATTCTCGAAGAGGCCGGGATGAGCAAGAGTTCGCTCTATTACTATTTCGACGATAAGGCAGACCTGTTCACCACGCTGGTGGACCGGTCGCTGGCCTATCTGTTCCGCCAGGTCGGTGGCTTCGACGACAGCAAGCTGACGGCAGACACTTTCTGGGACGAGTTGGAGACAATGGCCCTGCGCTTCATTACGCTCGGCAACAGCAATGCCTGGTATGTGAAGATGGGGCGGATGTTCTATCGCCTGCGCTCGGATGCCTCTCACAGCGCGCCGACGGAACGATCCTTCGCTTCGGCGCGGCGTTGGCTGACGGACCTGCTCCGCAAGGGGCAGGAATTGGGCGCGGTGCGGACCGACTTGCCGGAGACGCTCATGGTGGATGCGGCCATGGGGCTCGGAGAAGCGCTGGATCTCTGGGTGCTGCAGCATTGGGATGAATTGCCGGATGAGGCGCGGCTGCGCATGGCCCATGACCAGGTGGGCCTATTCCGCCGCTTGCTCGCCCCCTGATGCGGCGAGATATTTCTGACATCGCGAAAAAATATTTCGAGAGCGGGTTGACTTCACTCGGTACACGGCGCATATCGCGCGCCTCGCCGGACTAACCGGCAGCCGAGTGTCAACAGGAACTGGTCATGAGACGTACACAGAATATCGTCCTGCCAAAGCAAGGATCAGACGCGCTATGTGGCGTGTTTGAGCATCTGTGCCTGTGCATTCGAGGAGGCGAGGCGGCTTAGCCGCTTCTACTGGTTCGCCTTTGAACCCCTCCCGAGCCAAGGCTCCGGAGGGGTTTTTTGTTTCCGGCCCCATCGGAGTTCCATGATCCGGAAACGAGAGGAGTTTTTGAGACATCAGGTGGTGAAGGCGCGGAGTTCTTCGTGCAAAAAAGGCCGTGACGCTTGTTTCCCCTGATACTGATTTGCCGGTGGTGAAGAGAACGGATACTTCGTGCCATGGACTAGCAGGTTCGACTCCTGCCGGGCATACATTCGTACCGTGGAGGTGCCCGCTGCAATGGGCATCGCGACGCGGGTTCCGGGCTTTCGGGCCTTGCGTTTTGTGTGACCGTTTCCGCTTTCGACTGTTCCCCGGCAATCCAAACGCCACACCGGTGGTGAAGAGATCTGTTACTTCGTTGAATCGACGGTGTCGCGGGTTCGAATCCCGCCAGGCAAGGCTTCGGCCGCGCCTGTAGCTCAGTCTGGTAGAGCACGTACCGGGGAAACCCGGGTCTCAGGTTTCGACTGTTCCCCGGTGTGGTGCCGTCTTTGGCGGTGGTGAAGGCAAGGTGTGCATCGGAAAGAGCGCTGCGCCGAAAGATGCAGAGGCGTGCGTTCAACTCGCACCGGCCGCCGGAATATCCGGCGAACCGTAGCTCAGTATCGCAATAGCACCTTTCCGCCTGTTCCCTGCCAATCCATTTCCGGTCGGTGGTGAAGAGGTCCGTTACTTCGATCTTTCACATCGTGTGGTTGCGGGTTCGAGTCCCGTCAGGTCCACCATTTATGCGGGCCTGTAGCTCAATTGGATAGAGCGCATGGGCGGTCTCGACTGTTCCCCGGCCGGTTCGTTTTGTAAGTTTAATTCAGTCTGCCAGAGGAGAGTGTCATGGCGACGAAAAACAAACGCCTTTTCGCCCGCACCCATGAGGGAACGAAGGGGCGCGCCTTCGGGCCGGAGCAGCAACTGCGCCGGGCCCTCATGAATTGCATGCTCTGGGAAGACCAGTTCTACGAGAATGGCGTCACAATTGCCGAGCGCATGGCGGAGCTTGTGCCGAAGGTGAAAGCCGAAACGGTCGCCGCAATGGCGGTCGAGGCGCGCGAGGACATGAAGCTGCGGCATGCGCCATTGCTCATCGTACGGGAAATGGCGCGGCACGAGACGCATCGCGGCCTCGTGGCTGATACGCTCGAACGGATCATTCAGCGTCCGGATGAACTCACCGAGTTCCTCTCGATCTACTGGGTGGATGCCCTCGGGCCGATGCAGCAGCGCAAGAAGGCGGCGGTTTCCGCGCAGGCCAAGAAAGGGCTGGCGCGGGCATTCGCCAAGTTCGACGCCTACCAGCTCGCCAAGTATGATCGTGACGGCGCGGTGCGCCTGCGCGACGTGCTGTTCCTGGTGCACCCGAAGCCGAAAGACGCCGACCAGGAGAAAGTCTGGAAGCAGCTTGCCGAAGGCGAGCTTGCCTCTCCGGACACCTGGGAAGTGTCGCTCTCTGCCGGGGCCGACAAACGTGAGACGTTCGAGCGGCTGATCGCAGAGAAGAAGCTCGGAGCGCTTGCTCTCTTGCGGAACCTCCGTGGGATGCAGGTTGCCGGCGTGCCGAAACGGACCATCGCGAAGGCGTTGGAGGACATGCGGGTCGACCGCGTATTGCCGTACCGTTTCATCGCAGCGGCGCGCTATGCGCCTGACCTCGAGCCGGAACTGGAAAACGCCATGTTCCGCTCGATAGAGGGTCATCACCGGCTGAAGGGCAAGACGACCTTGCTGGTCGACGTGTCCGGCTCGATGAGCGGATTGATGTCGCGCCGGTCCGAAATGATGCGGCTCGATGCGGCAGTCGGCCTCGCCGTGCTGGCACGGGAGATCGGCGAGGATGTGGAAATCTTCACCTTCTCCAACCAGGTGGTGAAAGTTCCGGCTCGTCGCGGGTTTGCCCTGCGGGATGCGATTGTCGCGTCCCAGCCTCATGGCGGAACGCTGCTTGGCAGCGCCATCGCCAAAGTCGACCGGAAAGATCGCCGGCTTATCGTCTTTACGGACGAGCAGTCGCATGAGCGCGTCGCTGCACCGAAAGGCCGTGGCTACATGGTCAATGTCGCGTCCTACCAGAATGGTGTGGGCGAAGGCGACTGGCAGCGCATCGACGGCTTTTCCGAGAAGATTCTCGACTGGATCATCGCATCGGAGGCCGGATAACAGGGCGGCCCGCTTCCTTCCGGGGAGCGGGCCGTTCCCGTATCAGCTGCCCGTCGGCGGGCATTCGCCGTCATAGTCGACGCTGACGCCGGCGGCGTGGGCTTCGCACTTGTTGCCATATGTCTCGCCGTCGCAGCCGCAGACGGGACGGTATTCCCGTGTGCACATTTCACGCTTCGGCTGGCAGGTGCCGGCTGCGTCGGCAATGGAATGGCAGGCGCCATCATCCATGATGCAGACGAGGCCTTCGGCGCATTGGATCGCGGCGATACCGGCGCAGGTGCCACTTTCCAGTGCGATGATCCCGCCGGACGAGGCCGGGACGGCCTCCGGCGCAGCCTCTTCGACTGGCTTGAAATAGTGACAGCCGGCAAGCAGGGCGGCGGCGGTCAGCGACAGGATAGTAAGGCGCATGGCTGGACTCCTTCTGTCAGGAGAACAGCCTGCGCCTCACTCGCCTGTTTGGCAAGTCTCAGCCCTTGAGGCCTTCGGCCACCAGCTTGAAGATGTTGCCGCCATGTTCGCCGCCCGATTTGAAGGCGGGCAGCGTCTTCGACGTGTCGGTGATCTCGTCCCATTTCGCGGCGACGGCTTCGGCGGTGAGGGCATCGCCCTGTCCGACAAAGGCGCCTTCGGTCTCGACGATGCGGGCCATGGAGAAGGCGCCGGCGCCGGCCGACAGGACCATACCGGTCGGGGCATCGTCCTTGACGAGGTTCATGACACCGGGCATCACATATTCCGGCTTCAGGGCGGCCAGCGCTTCCGGCGACATCAGGCCTTCGGTCATGCGCGTCGCGGCGACCGGGCAGACCGCGTTGATGCGGATGTTGCTCTTGGCGCCTTCGATCTTCAGCGTGTTCATCATGCCGACCACTCCGAGCTTGGCGGCGCCATAGTTCGCCTGGCCGAAATTGCCGTAGAGGCCGGTCGAGGACGTGGTCACGACGATGCGGCCGAATTCCTGTTCCTTCATGATGTTCCAGGCGGCATGCACCGGCAGGAAGCTGCCACGCAGGTGAACGGCGAGGACGAGGTCGATGTCCTGCACCGTCATCTTGCCGAAGGACTTGTCGCGCAGGATGCCGGCATTGGCGATGATGATGTCGATGCGGCCCCATTTTTCCATGGTGTCGTTGATCATCTTCTGCACGCCGGCCTCGTCCGAAACGGACGAGCCATTGGCGATGGCTTCGCCGCCCAGGGCCTCGATTTCCTTCACGACGGCTTCGGCAGCGGCGGAGTTTCCGCCGGTGCCGTCCATTGATCCGCCAAGGTCGTTTATCACGACTTTGGCGCCGCGGCGGGCGAGTTCGAGGGCATGGCAGCGGCCGAGGCCGCCGCCGGCTCCGGTGACGATGGCGACGCGGCCGTCGAAACGAA
>JAGQRO010000349.1 GCA_020425315.1 Hyphomonas sp.
CCTGTTCCTGAAGGACAAGGACGGCGCCATCGTACTGATCGCGGCGGAGGCGCACTCGCAGCTGAAGCTGAACCAGTTGCACAAGCTGATCGGCACCAAACGCCTCTCCTTCGGCGCGCCGGAGCTGATGGAGGACATCCTTGGCGTGACGCCGGGCTCGGTCACGGCCTTCGCGCTGATGAACGATACGGCCGGGCGGGTACGCTTCCTGGTCGATGCCGCGCTGCTGCGCCACGACCCGGTCAACTTCCACCCGCTCACCAATACCGGCACAACCGCCATCTCGCGCGCCGATTTCGAAACATTCGTCACCGCGACCGGCCACAGTTTCGAAGTCGTGGACTTCAGCCAGCTGCTGGCCGAATAGGCGCGCAGGGACTACGGGCCGCTCCCAAAAGTGCGGCTCACGAAATAGTTTGCCCCTGCCTCTGGCATTGCGCGGCGAGCCCGCTAGTCTCCCGCCCGACCGGACCCAGGGAGACCCGCCATGAAACACCGCCGCCTCGGCCGCAGCGCCATCTACGTATCCGACATCTGCATGGGCACCATGACCTTCGGCTCGCAGGTGGATGAAGCCGAATCCTTCCGCATCCTCGATGCGAGCCTCGATGCCGGGATCAATTTCTTTGACACGGCGGAGAATTACCCCGTGCCGCCGGATTCCAAATGGGCCGGGCGCACGGAGGAAATCGTCGGCAAATGGCTGAAAACCAAGGATCGCGACTCGATCATCCTCGCCACCAAAGTGTGCGGGCCCTCACATGGCTGGATCAAGGGCAGCCAGCGCGCCGGCATGACGGCGCTCGACCGCCACAACATCATCCGCGCCATCGATGCCAGCCTCAAACGTCTCGGCACGGACTATGTGGACCTCTACCAGACCCACTGGCCGGACCATGGCACCGCCTATGACGAGACGATGGAAACGCTGGACGATCTGGTGCGCGCCGGAAAGATCCGCATCGCCGGCTGTTCCAATGAAGACGCCTGGGGCCTGATGAAGAGTCTCGAAGCCTCCGGTCGCCTCGGCACGGTGCGGTATGAGACGATCCAGAACAATTTCAGCCNNGCCTGAACAATCGCCGTTTTGAAGACGCCCTGTCGAAAGTCTGCGTCAAGGAAGGCGTCAGCCTGATCCCGTACTCGCCCATTGGCGGGGGCGCGCTCTCCGGAAAATATCTCAACGGCGCCCGCCCGGAAGGCGCGCGCTTCTCGCGCTATCTGGAGATCGGCGGACGCCAGGCCGCGATGGCGCACCGGTTCGTCAACGACAAGACGCTCGCCTCCACTGAGCGGTTCATGGCCATTGCCAAGGAGGCGGGCATGAGCGTCGTCACGCTCGCCACCGCCTGGTCGAAACAGCATGACTTTGTTGCCTCCACGATCGTGGGCGTGTCGAAGTTCGAACAGCTGGATGAAATCTTCGCCGCTGGCGATCTCGTCCTGCCGGATGATGTGATGAAGGCCTGCAATGCCGTGACGAAGGAGATCCAGTATCCGATGGGCTGAGCGCATCGGCCGGACCGGCCCTGCCGGCCTGCGGACGCTGGCGGCGGTGGCCTGTCTCGCGCTCGCCGCCTGCGTCACCGCGCCTGCGCCGGAGAGTGGGCCCGCCCCGCCCTCGCTGCGCTATCCGGACCTCTTTCAGAGCGTCGCCCTCAGCGGCGCGGTGGACCCGAAAGACTGGGTGGACGCGGACCCGCTCGCAGCGGATGCGGAGATCCTTGCGGCCTATGCGGCCGGGAACCCTCAGACAAAGGATGAACTGGACGCCTTTGTCCGGCGCTGGTTCCGCATGCCCGGCGCCGCAGGCGCGGTCGACCTGCCGGCCGGCCTGACCCTTTCTGAACATATTGAGGCCCTCTGGCCGCACCTCACACGCTCGGCCGATCTAGGGACGGCGCAAGGCTCGTTGTTGCCGCTGCCGCATGACTATCTCGTGCCGGGCGGGCGCTTCCGGGAAGTCTATTACTGGGATTCCTATTTCACCCTGCTTGGCCTCGGCCCGGAACACGCAGAGCTGAAGCGCAACATAATCGACAATTTCGCTGCCCTGATCTCAGACACCGGCCACATCCCGAACGCCAACCGCACCTATTATCTCAGCCGCTCGCAGCCGCCCTTCTTCTTCCTGATGGTGAGCCTGCTTTCCCCCGACGATCCGCCGGCGGCCTGGGCGGAGTATCTGCCGGAACTCATCGCCGAGCATGCCTACTGGACCACCGGCGAGCACGCGGTCGACCTGCCGGGCGGCCACCGGCTCAGCCGCTACTGGGATGCCCGCACCGTGCCGCGGGACGAATCCTATGTTCAGGACCACGCAACCGCATCCGATTCCACAAGGCCGGATGAGGATCTCTATCGCGACCTGCGGGCCGGAGCCGAAAGCGGCTGGGACTTCTCATCCCGCTGGCTCACCGATCCGGACGACCTCTCCACAATCCGTACAACCCGTATTGTGCCGGTTGACCTCAACGCCCTTCTCTATGGCCTCGAACGCGCCATCGCCGAAGGCTGCCTGCGCGCCGGCGAGGCCGGATGCGCCATGGACTATGCCCGTCTCGCCGGGGAGCGAAGGACGGCCATGTACGCTGTGCTGCAAGGCCATTCAGACCTGCTCATGGATTACGATCTCGATACGGGAGAGACCACGGGGCGGGTTTCGGCGGCGAGCCTCTACCCCCTGTTCCTGGGCGTCGCGACAGACGCGCAGGCCTTTATCGCCGCCGACATGGTGGATGACGAATTGCTTGCCCCGGGCGGGCTGCTCACCACGCCCCTAGACACCGGCCAGCAATGGGATGCGCCGAATGGCTGGGCGCCGTTGCACTGGATCGCCGTGGAAGGATTGCGCCGGTATGGCGAAGACGGCCTCGCCCACGAAATCGCCCGGCGCTGGCTCGCCACCGTTGCCCGCACCTATTGCGAGACCGGAAAGCTGGTCGAGAAATACAATGTGACCACGCCGCGCCCCGGCGGAGGCGGGGAATATCCGACCCAGGACGGTTTCGGCTGGACCAATGGCGTCACCGCCGCGCTGCTGGCCGAGTACCCGGACCTTTCGGAATACGGCAATGTCCGCCCCGCTGACGCCCCGGAAGCCTGCGCCCAGATAAATTGAAACCCCCGGTCCGCTTCTGCCGTCGGACCGGGGGTGCCCCAATTCGCCCCACCAAACGTGTCAGGCCCTATTCCGGGGACGGACGGCCATTCGCCAGAACTTCGCGCTTGCCGGCATGGTTTGGCGCGGAGATGACGCCTTCCTCTTCGAGGCGGTCGATCAGGCCGGCGGCCTTGTTGTAGCCGATCTTCAGGCGGCGCTGCAGGTAAGAGGTCGAGGCGCGCTGGTCGCGCACGACAATGGCGATGGCCTGTGCGAAGAGGTCGTCGTCTTCGTCGCCGGTCG
>JAGQRO010000350.1 GCA_020425315.1 Hyphomonas sp.
GTCCAGACCGGCAGGCCGGCGACGAAGGCGCGGGTGCCGTCCACCGGGTCGAGCAGCCAGCGCCAGCCTGACGCGCTGTCGGTTTCGCCGAATTCCTCGCCGGTGATGCCGTGATGCGGGCGCTCGGCCTCGATGAGGGCGCGCATGGCGAGTTCGGCAGCGCGGTCGGCCTCGGTGACGGGGTCGTAGCGGTGGCCGGCGGCGCCCTTGTTTTCCACTGCGGAAAGGGAACGAAAATGCGGCCGGATCGCTGACCAGGCCGCATCGGCGAGACGGCCCGCCAGGGCAATCTCATCTTCAAGGGAAAAGTCCGGCTTCATTCCGCGCAGCTAGGGCTGCACCGCCGGACAGGTCAAGCCGTCAGGCAGCGCCGCTGCCGGCCGTGTCGCCTTCGAGAGCCTTGGCCAGTTCGAGCAGGCGGCGGCGGGGGCGTTCGTCGAGACGGTAATAGGCGCGCACCAGTTCCAGCGTTTCCTTCTGGCTGAGGATGTCGCTTTCGAGGCGCTCGGCGTCATTGGCCGCGTCCGGGGCGCCATTGGCCGGCATGCCGTCGAAGAAGTACTGGACCGACACGTTCATCGCGCGGGCCAGTTCATACAGGCGGGAGGCCGTAATGCGGTTGGCGCCGCACTCATATTTCTGGATCTGCTGGAACCGCACCCCGACCTGGGATGCGAGGTCCTGCTGGGTCATGCCCAACAGGCGGCGGCGGCGGCGCAGGCGCTTGCCAACGTGCAGGTCTGTTTCGTCTGCCATGTCTACTCTCCGGGCATTGTGGGACAGAATTCGTCCCAATTCAGGAAACTCGCCCAGACCCTACGCAATCGGTATGCCGGAGAGGCAAAACTGCCCAATCGGCAGGCATTTCGAGGAAATTTTCACGATGTGGCAGCTTGTCACTTTGCGTTTTGTGCATCGCACAATAAATCTGGTCTTGCACTCCGGTGCAGACGCCTCTGGCGTTTCCTCCCTTTGACTTAAAGGCCGCGCGTAACCCGCGCGGCCCTTTTTTTGGTCGAAGCGGGATTCGCAGTATTTATTACAGGTTTGAGGCGTAGGTCAGGCGCGGCGCAGCTGTGTGGCCGCGTCCGCAAGGCCGGCAATCACGCGGTTGATGCCATCCTGCAGGCCGGAAAAGGCCGCCAGGCGGCTGACTTCCTGCTCATTCATGTAGAGGCCGCGATTGATTTCGATCTGCAGCGCATGCACGCCGCGCTTCGGCCGGCCATAGCGCCGGGTCGTGTAACCGCCGGCATAAGGCGCATTTCGCGCGACAGTTAAGCCGATCGCCCGGAATTCGCGTTCTGCGCGAGCTGTGAGCCGTGGATCGCAGGACGAGCCGAACCGGTCGCCCAGCACGATATCGGCCAGGCCCCGCCGCCCTGGCTGGACCGATGGCATGGAATGGCAGTCGATCAGCACCGCCACGCCATGGGCCTCGCGCAGGGCGATCAGCTCCTCGCCAAGGGCCGAATGATAGGCGTCATGGATGTGAACGAGGCGTTCCTCGCCCTCTTCGCGGGTCAGCAGGCGGGCATAAATGGTCTCTCCGCGGGCCGCGACACGGGGCAGGCAGCCAAGACCGGCCTCCACCCGGGCCGTCGGCATGCCGCAGGCGCGCGGCGGGGCGCCCTCGAACATGGCCGGGTCCAGTTCGCGCGGATCGCGGTTGAGATCGGCCACGGACCGGCCATATCGCGCCGCCATCAGCACCCCGCCCGCGGCCGGGGCGCCGGCGAACAGCTCCTCGACAAAAGCATCCTCGGTGCGGCGCAGGTCCATCAGCGGCACGCAGAGGGCTTCCAGCATGCCGGCCGGGTAAAGCGAGCCCGAATGCGGCGAGGCGAACAGGAAAGGCGTCGCGGCCGCGCCGGTGGGGCGGGTGAGGGTGTAGGGCGGCTCGAACGGGGCGTCCCCTGTCGCAGGAACGGCAGGGGCGAGGGCGGAAAGATCGTCGAGGGCGCGCATCGGCCTTATCGTTTGCGAGTTCGCGGCAAGGTCAAGTCCTGAAGCGGGCTGCTGTGAAAAAGACGTCGCCCGAATGGAGAATTCACCCAAGATTTACCCGTTCGCGTGTTATTGGACGGGCTGATTCCGGAATAGAGGGCGATCGACGTGACCAAGATCCTGCTGGCAGAAGACGACGATTCCATGCGCGCCTTCCTGGCTGCTGCGCTGCGCCGGGCCGGCCATGAAGTTCAGGACTATGCCGATGGCGAAACCGCGCTCGCCGCGCTGGAACGCGAAGTCTATGACCTGCTGCTCACCGATATCGTGATGCCGGGCCTTGACGGGATCGAGCTGGCCCGCCGCGGGGCGGAGCTGGATCCGGCCATGAAGATCGTTTTCATCACCGGTTTTGCCGCTGTGGCGCTGTCGTCGGGCTCTCCGACGCCGGCCGGGGCGAAAGTGCTGTCCAAGCCCTTCCACCTGCGCGAAATCGTCGAGGAAGTCGACAAGGTGCTGGCCGCCTGAGTGCCGGATTGGGGGCTTGCAGCGGCCACCGCGCAAGACGCTTGACGCCGCCGCGCCGATTGTCCATTACCCACGCTTCCTGACGGGGCAGATACCCCGAAACGGGCGGTTAGCTCAGTGGTAGAGCACTACGTTGACATCGTAGGGGTCACAAGTTCGAACCTTGTACCGCCCACCATTGTTTTCAATGACCTGGCGATTGATTGCCCCTGCATGACTCATTCGATTGAGCATGTGAGTTTCGCCCTTAGTTCGGTGCCTTGAGTTGGTTGCATCCGGCAAGCGGCAAATGTGCGGACCATAACCGCCGTTGACAACCGAGCTTTGGCGGGCAGGACTCGGCCCAACTCAACAGGTTGCGCGTGTAGGATGGGGCTGCAGATGGATTTGGACTTCGTGCGAGCCGATCTCGAACAGCACCGCGAATTGCTCATCAATTTCAATATTGAGTATCTCCGCTGGATCGAGGATTCGGTGCAGGAACGGTTCGGGCTCTCGCTGCCAAATCTCCTGGGAATGCCTATCCCCGATTATGTCCACAGCTCGTTAGACAAGCTGTGTGAGGGAACGCCGCCAGATGGCATTGTCTATGTCGTCTTCAATGGGGAGGCAGCGCTTGGAATGGGCGGGCTCCGCCGCATTCGAGACGGCGTTGGCGAGATCAAACGCATCTATGTCTCCCGAGCGAGCCGCGGCGGGGGAATAGGCGCAAAGATCCTGGATCGGCTGGTACACGACGCGCAGAGCTTTGGTTATCAGGAACTCGTGTTGGACACCGGCCCCTTCATGACGTCCGCTCATCGCCTTTACGAGGCGGTGGGGTTTGCAGATATCCCGGCATATGCAGAGGCAGAGGTGCCTGAAGCGCTACGCGGTGACTGGCGCTTTATGCGCTGCCGGCTGAGTTAAACGATCGGCTGCCTTCGACGGGATCTTGCCGGTTGTCGGCCCGTCTCCGTTTGGCTCGATCTGGCCCGGCTCGATCGGTCGGGGCACCAACAATCGCGGGCCTACTGAATTGCGTGCAGCCTGTCCCAAAAGTCGATCGGGGGAACATCCTTCATCATGGCGGCCACCATCTCGACAAAGCCAGGATTGAAATAGTCCTGGCAGATCTCCCAGAGCGCCCGGCCGCGTTCCGTGCCAAGCACGAAGAAGATCACGCCGCTATAGGTTTCCCAGGATTCTTTGGTGATCGCGCCATTACGGTATTGCAGCCACTCATATTCACGCGCTCTCATCTGGCCGATCATCCAGAAAAAGAGTTTGGTCTTCTCCTCGAAGCTTGGAATCTCGGTCTGTGAGAAGATGCGGCCAAGCTCGGGAAAGTCGACGAATTTGTATACGCCGGTCTGGTCATAAGTGAGTTGTGCCTGTCGACCTTCCGACCGCATTTGTCGCGCGCCCTGATGAACCTGCAGGGCAAGGTAGATCAGGGTCGCGGCAACAACGACAACGCCAACGATCTGTGCAACAAGCGCCGCCTGCTCAAGAGTCATGATTGCACCTCCCGCATTTCAGCAACAGTTTAGGGCGCCAGGGTGCCAATCGCTGTCGATATCCCCGGCCGCGGAGATGTTGTTAGACACCGGTGATCCTCAATGACCGGTCCCGGAGATTTCCGGCAAGTCACTGCAGCGCCTGGCAGCTGCCATCCACTTCGACCTTGCGTTTGCTGTCGAGGCCGCCTTCCGGGAGGCTCTTCCCATACTGGCTCATCCGGGCGTTGAGGACATCCCGAACGGATGTCAGGTCGACCGTGCCGGTGCCGGAAAGCTTGCTGGTCGCCATGTCGAGCCGCATGGACGTGAGGTTCCAGTGCTGTTTCGACGTAATTTCGGTGCTCAGTACGGTGATATCGTTTTCGAGTTCGACAATGTCGTAGGTCGATCCGGTCCGGAAGAGGGGGCCGGAGACGACATTCACGACGGTGTGCTTGTCGGCGGCGGTGTCAATGACGGTCCGGAATTCGAACGGAACCCGCTGAACTTCGAAGGATCCTGTGCTCCGCTTGACCTCGCCCGAGCAATACAGGTTGAGCTTGCCGGCAGAACCGCTCGACCGGGATGGCGGCGGAGCGGAAGGAGCCGGGGCCGGGGCAGGGGAGGACGTCGTGGGCGGCGGCGCCTTTTTGGCCGTTTCAGACGATTTCCGGAATTTGTCGAACGGATCGTCTTCCTGCGCGAGGGCGGCAGAGCCGGCGCCCAGCCCGGCAACAAGGCAGACAATAAGGGTACGGAACATCGTCATCGGTCTTTCGCTCCTGATCAGGTATCGCCGAAAAAGCGGTTCATATTGGCGAACATGCGTTTCGCGACGGGGCCTTCGCATCCGTGGCGTTCGACAAAGATGCTTGCATCATGTTCGCCAAGCTCGGTCTGGATGGCAACATTGATGTCTTCCTCCTGGTCGAGCGAGAATTTGCCCGGCGGATACCGGTAGAGATAGAAATTCACCAGATTGCCCGGTGTCAGAAACGGATCGCACTCATCCATCAGGGAATTGGTGAAGTTGAACAGATAATTGCGCAACAGGATGTCTGAAGATTCCCGGATCTTGCCGTATTCCTCGTCGTAGAACTGGCCAATCGACCGGCTGATATAGAGCTTGCGGTCGAATTCGATCTGTTTGACTTGGCCTTTGGCGGGTTCGAACTTGCCGTCGACAGCCTTCTTGTAGTGTTCAAGGGCCTTTTCCGGATCCGCGGTCGTGCCAAGGCCGAACTGGTAGACATCTCCGATATAGGCCTCCGCGGCGGCGTAATTGTTGGCCGCTGCAGAGTTGAGATGGGTCATGGCTTCCTGCTCACGCTTGGCCGCGAGGAGGGCGCGCCCGAGCTGGAAAGCGAAGCGCGGATCTTCCGGATCCTCGGCCAGGGAATCCTCGCAGGCCATGATGGCCAGGCGCGGCACGATCTCATCGTCGGCGACACCGTCGGCCATGCGCTGATTGTCCTCCGGGTGGGCAGCCAGCAGGTCGCACTCGGTGACAAGGTCGAAGATTGAGAACTCGTCGGCATCGCCAACTTCCGTTTCGCCCGTGAGGGCCGAACAGGATGAAATCAACAGACAAGCGATAACCGCCCCCCAGGCGGTCAGACCCCGAAATCGCACGATGTTTCCTTCCCTGCGCAACTTGACCCCTGCCATTTAAAGAGGATTATTTCTTCAATGCCAAGTGCATAGGAGTGGGATGGGATGTGGATCAGGCTGTTGCTGTGTCTGGTGTTCGCGATGTCGCTCGCGGGTCACAAGACAGCGAGCGCGGACTTCCGGGGGGAGGCGGCTGTTTCGCCCATGTCCTGGCCCCTGATGGCCTTCCGGCCGAGCCCGCATGACCCGCGCCGGGAGATCGTGGGTCATGAGGCATCGATACGGCCGGATCAGGACGTCGCCCTCACGGCCGATCCGAACATGCTGGTGGCGGTGGCCCGGCAAGCCAACAAGGATGCCTGCAGTTTCCTGGAAGACCTGAAGGCTGAAGACGCCGGTGCCGCCATGTGGCCGGAAGACCGGCACAGGCTGGCCATGCTCAACACGGATCTTGGCTGCGGCATGCAGGCGGAGAATGATGGGTCATCCGGTGCGCAGGCGGCTCTGGTCCCGGTCCGCTATCGGGGCGGCATGGCCAGATCGAGATCGTATTCGAGTTCGAGATCGTACAATTATTCCAGCCGGTCGCGCAGCACCTATTCGCGATCGTCCAGCACACGGCGCGCTTCGTCCACGGCGCGCGCACGCAGCATTCGCCCTGTCCGGATCAGCCCGCCGGTGCGCAGCATCCGTCCGCCGGCGCGGCTGTCGCGGCCCGCCGCACGGCCGATTTCGCGGGTGACGCCGCGCTCGGTCTCGCGCATGGCGCGCCCGGCGCAACGGATGGCGCGTCCAGGACTGCGGCCGGTCGCACGCACCGGCCTGCGCGCGGCGCCCCGGCGGATGTTCAAGGCCGCCCCGGCGCGCTCAGTCCGAACCATGGCCCGTCCCGGCCGGGCGGCGACGACCCTTCGCCGGCCGGCGATCCGGTCAGCCCGCAGCTTTGCCAAGCCCAGGGCCATGAAGACCGTGCGGCCGAAGGCGATGATGGGCAAGAGCCGGATGGGCGCGCGGCTTGCGACGCCTTCAAGGATGCTGAAGGCCCGGCCCATGGGCGCGCGCGTGTCGAAGGCCAGCCTGTCGTCGCGCCGGGCCATGTCGCCCTCGCGCGCGGCCAGACCGGGAGCAACGGCCCGCACCGCAATGTCGGGCAAACTGGCCCGCAGCCCGAAGGCGCTCAACAAGTTCGCGAAGAGGGGCATGGTCGGAAAGGTTGGCACACGGGCGAACATGAAGCCCGCGCTGAAGCCGAAGCAAGCGATTGCGCAGAGGCGCACCGCGAACAAAGCCGCGAACCGGCCCGTAAGCTGCTCCTTCCACGGCGATACGCTCGTCCTGACGAAGAATGGTTTTGAGGCGATCCGCGACATCGACGTGGGCGAGGATCTTGTCTGGTCGCGGAACGAAGAGACCGGGGAGATGGCGTGGAAGCGCGTCGTCGGCACAACATCCGATCCTTATGACGAAACCATCTTTGTACGGATAAGGGATGCGAGTTCCGGCGCGGAGCAGGTTATCCTTTCCAACCGGACTCATCCATTTTATGTCAAAGGAAAGAATTGGGTTCGGGCTGAAAATTTGAAAGTCGGTGACGGCCTCCTGAATGGCGATGAGAGTTATTCGGAGGTGGCCTCTGTACGAACGGAAATGACGCCCATTGATGCGTACAATCTCACCGTTGCGGACTTTCATTCGTACTTTGTGCGAGGCGTCGAGGGCAATGCGAAACCCGTGTGGGTTCACAACGCAAAATCATGTCCAATAAATCTAGATCGCGGGGCGAGAAATTCGCTAAAAAAACTTGAGGCCGGAAAAGGACATGTTGTTGATAGGCATGTGGGAAAAAAAGTGTCTTCGTTGAGACAAAGAGTGGCAGGTGGGGCGGGAACAGCCACCTCTTTCAAGAATGCCCAAACCGCGAAACGAGTAATTGATAAGGGGTTGAACAGTCGTCAATTCAAGGACTGGGTAAAAGGCGGCGCCAAGGGAGAGATTGCTCTGTCAGTGAAAAGTGGAAAGGGGGTGGGGTACGGCGTCAAAAAAGGCGTTCTCAACAAGGGCGGACAACTGAAGGTGAAAAAGAACATAAAGAACTCTACGGTCTTAGTGAGGTCTGATGGAAGGGGTGGGTACTACGTTCACACGGCGTACCCGACCTATTAAAGCGAATGAAGTACAATGAATTCCTGGAGATCATGGAACGAAATTTTGGTTCTGGAATTGGACCGGACTACGGAGTTGAAGAAATATCCAAAGAGATGATTGAGTTCTACGATCCAAAGATCATGGCGGAACTGAGGGCCTTTATTGAGCAGAATATTCTCTCCGGGAAGTTATGGCGCCAATCCGACGAGATCGCCAATCGGGCCAATCTGTGGTTCGACAACGAACGGCGATTTCGAAGTTTCTTCAAGGTCTTTCTCGAAGCTCTCTCACCTTCTGCAGGTGACCATACATCATCACCTAGCAGTTAGTGCTCAACACGGTCATGTATTGATATCAATCCGCGAAATTCTCCCGTCGCGGAAGGTGAAGCGCATGGTGGCGCGGCCCCGGGACGTGATGACGGATGAGCTGATCGATCCGCAGCCATAAATGCCGGGGGCCTTGGTGGTTCCTCCGTTGCCGGAGGAAAATCCTTCGCTGAGACGCTTGCGGGCTGCGACGAGGCCGGCCGAGCGATTGCGTCCGCCGCTGGTGCTAGGCGAGTCGATCACGACATCCGGGTGAAGCGTCTTGACGGCCCGTTCCAGATCTTCCGCGCCGATCGCCGACACGAATTGCTGTGCCAGCGGCAGGTGTTTGGATTTGGCGACCTGCAGGTCGGCATTGCACTTGGCCTGCCGTTCCTTTTCGATCCGTTCACGTTCGATTGCGGCCAGGCGCTCACGCTCCTTGCGTTCGGCCTCGCGGCGCTGGGCCTCGACATCGTTGAGATAGGCAACCCGGTCCTGCAACGGCTTCAGGGCTGCAGGCGCTGCAACTCCCGGCGCCGTAAAGCCCGAGCTCATGACGGCATATTTCGAGATCATGGCCTGGATCTGGGCGGGATTGTTCGACTTGTCCGCCTCAAATTTCAGGAGGGCCCCATTATAGTCCATGATGCTGTTCTGGGTCGCGACCAGGCAGGCCTGGTACTTTGCCTGAATTGGCTGAAGCCACCTGTCGGCGCCCGGCATGGCCTCATAGGGCTGGATCGCGGATTGCAGGACCGGGGCCTCCGTGACGAAGGCTTTCAACGGGTGGGGGCCGGTGGCATCCGAAGGATAGGCGGGATTGATCAGGGCCTGGTCAATCCAGTTGGCCTGCGTCCACTGGACAAGGCCAAGGGCAACCGTGGCAAGCTTGTCCTGAATGGCGGTGTTCAGGTTGTCGAGTTCCCTCTGCATCCCCTTGGAAGGCGAAGACCCGGTTTGCTGCAGCTTGCCGAGGGCAAGGGCGCGCTGTTGTTGTGCGCTGGCGATTTGCGAGACGCCGTCACTGGCGATCCGGAGCGCCTTCTGCTTTGCCTCCGTGCGCTGTTCCGGCGTCGCGAGACTTGAAAGCTGCAGGGGTTGTCCGAGCGTCGGGCAGTCGGCGCCTTTCAGCCAGCCAACGGCCGCGTCGGCATTGGCCGATTGTGCGTGGGCTGAACAGGGGGCCGCAAGCGCACTGATCATCGCCAGTCCGCTCACCGCGAAAAGCCGTCGACGTATCACGTCAAGAATCCTTTCGTTTGCGGACACCTGAAACAGCGAAAATGCCTAGTCCCGGCGCAGCGCGGAGGCGCTGGTCTGAGGCGAGATTTCCATTGCGGAGAAGAGCTGGAACCCGCCGCCGTCGAACTGGGTTGTCGTCAGCTTGCCATCTGACATCGCATAGCCGACGCAGACTTTCTCGCCGGCGTCCTGCACCCGCTCCAGAAGCATTTCCTCCATTGCGGATTTGCTCTTGCTGCCCTCGGCCAGCTTTCCGCCCCCGGCGACGACACTGGCCTCCTGCGGGTTTCCGCACCACAGGCCGTCCTCTGTTACCCCGCTCAGCGTAACCGTGCCGACCGCGCCGTCATCATCGATCAACTGGCGCGTGACCATTGTGGCGCCCGATGCCGATGCGTTTTCGAATGTCGTGATGAGAGTGCAGGTTTCGGAGGCCGCATCATAGTTCGTGCACAGAAAAGGGGAGGCGGCCGCGAGTTCAACCACATCCCCGAAAGCGGTGTAGGATGAGGAGGCAAGATAGTCGGGCAGGTCCGGCGTATCCCCGACACTGTGGGATGACGCAATGAACCCACCGGAATTGCGCAGGCCGTATTCGACGATTTCCCAGCCGGTCTCGGCATCGGCAACGCCGGAATAGACCTTGCGATTATCAACGATGCCCGTCGTGCGAACGAGCGTGACCGAGGGGCAGCTCTTCGACACAAGGGCGGTGATATTGTTCATCAGCCGGCCGGCGGTGAGGTTGCCGGACGCAAACGCGTCTGCCTTTTTCGCCCGGAAAATCGTCTTCACTGTGTCGGCGCAGCCCGGACCATCCAGGAATGCGGCAATCGATTTGTCTTCACTCGTGAGAATGGGGCGTTCTGCCAGCGCGGGCAGTGCGGTCATGACGCCGAACAGAGCCAGAAGTGCGGAGCGGTGGAAAAGAGATTTCGAGAGCATTGCTTGCATCCTCGGTGGCTGGGCTTCAGGAGCCGTTGGGTTACATGACGTTTTCGGCAAAAGTGCGGGCTTCAGTGTGCTGCTCTGAATCCAGAAGCGCCGCCAGGTGTTCGGCGTTCTGCCCGATCAGGTCCGACAAGGCGGAGGGTTTGAGCGAGACGCGCGACTGGCACTGACCCAGAAGGTCCAGAATCCTGGACTTGTTGGATTTCGGATCCTGAGCAGACAAGGCCACGGCATAGGCGAAGGGCAGCATCGGGTTGGCGGTGTCCGCCTGCAGCGCTTCGTCCAGCAGGGCTTTGCCTTCCTGGGGAGAGGCGCCGAGCAGGAACGAGCCGGCAAAACCGCCCCGGCGCGCGACTTCCAGATGCCACACACCGGCCAGCGCGCGGGCGACCGGGTCATCCGGGGCGACCCTCTGAAGAGCCTGAACGGCATCCCGGCTCTTGCTGCCATAGCGGCCCTTGATTGATTCAGAAGGGTCCAGTGTCCGCGCCAGCGTTCCCAGCGCGGCGACATAGGTCAGATGCGTGCTGACATTGCCGGGGTCCTGCTCAAGGCTGGCCGAAGAGGCTGCCACAATCGCCTCGGCTGTCGCGCGGCGGTCCTGCTTTTCCTGGCCAAGGACGGAGAGCAGGAAATTCTCGACTTCCGCATAATGGGATTCAGACACCGACTGGGCAGACGGCGTGCTGGTCTCAGCGGTTGCCGGGCTGGCGGACCACAGGGCCGCAAGACCAAACACAAGTGCCGCGGACCGGAAAGACAGGCTCATGTTTTTTGGTTCCCGGCAAAGAGAATGGTTGAAAAAGATTTCCTTACATC
>JAGQRO010000351.1 GCA_020425315.1 Hyphomonas sp.
GCAGGTGCATGTGCGGGTTCTGGTGACGCTTCGGTCCCGGGGGCAGGGTCTCGGCATATCCCCCGTCCGGAGCGTGCATAAGGGTGTCCAGATGGGTGACCAGGGCGTTGCCGTGAGGGGCGAGATTGTTGACTTCAACGCCGCTTCCCATGGCTGCGGCGAGGGCGAAGAGGGCGAAAGCGTTGTCGTAAAGATCGGCCGTGTCGTCGGCGAGCCGGCCGGTGGCCGTTTCCAGCGTGCGCCCGGCCAGGCCATCGGGGCGCAGCGCCGGCCCGGTCAGGGCGGCGATGCCCATGGCGACATGGTCGGCGGCCGTCTCCGGCTCCCAGCCGAGCCGGGCGGCCTCGGCGAAGACATAGGTCTGGCGCGCCTGCACGCGCACGCGGGTCGTGGCGCTGTCCTCGGGCTGGTGGTCGAGGCCGAGGGTCTCGCGGAACAGGCCGTGCTCGCCGATGCCGCGTTCGGACCAGAGCGGGAAACAGGCATCCGTCAGCCACAGGCGCGCTTCGCGGGCACGGCGTTTCAGGGCGGATTTCGACATGCTGCGTTCAACCCCTGCCACAATCCTCAGGACGGCCCATTGCCCCGGACGCTGCAGCGAAAGCTGCTCGCAACGCCGCCGGGCTCCTGCTAACAGGATCGCTGCGGGATGGCCAGCGCCTCGCATGACACACGCCAACGGCAAGGGAGGACGTGCCGAATGAGAGACCGGATCTTCTTCCCGCTGGCCTTTCTTTTGGCAGCCGGCATGGTCTATCTGGCGATCGCGCCCGGCCTTGGCCGCCTGCCGACCGGGCCGGTCACCGGCGATGGCAGCAATTACAACCGCATCACGGTGGAAGACACCTATCTCAACAAGATCATCGCCGGCGGCGATGCGGTCTCGCGCCTCGAAAACGGTCCGGACGGCAAGCGCCAGCTCTATATCGAGGCCGATGCCGGTGTGCTGAACCCGGACCCGGAACTCGGCCCCCATTTCCGGCTCGCCGGCGATATGGAGGTGCAGTATTCCGGCTTCCGCATCCGCTGCACGGTCCGGGCCCGACCGGCTGACGACAAGGGCGCGATGCAGATGGCGCTGAACTATTCGGCTGGCCGGGTGGGGGAGTCCGGCTGGAAGGAATTCGATCTCGTGCCCGGCTTCAATGATTACAGTTTCGAGTTCAACGTGCCGGTGGCGGAGGGTGAGCTGGGCGTCGACTATTTCGCCATCCGTCCCGTGGTGCCGGAGAAGACACGCGCCCTGATCGTGCAGAGCGTCACCTTCGAACGGCTTGAGCGCTGGAAGAATTAGAGCGCTGAGGTCAGCTCCGCGAGCTTTGTCACCGTATTGATGTTGCGCCCGGTTGCGCCGACGCCCTTGGGCAGTTTCAGCTTCGAATCGGCCTGGCCGTCCGGGTAGTGGATATAGAGTTCGCGCTTGCCGGGGCGGACGTCTTCGAGGGTGCGGCCCGTCACAGCGCCGGCAAGGTCGGCATCGGCTTTGCGGTCGAGGAACATGACGAGCGTCCGGTTGGGCGCGGCCTCCGGAAAGGGATTGCCGGCAAGGATGGCGGAGAGCTCCGCCGCGCTGCGCACATGCACGCCAACCGGCTTGCCGGCATAGGCTTCGAGCCTCGCTTCCAGCGCCGCCTGCACAAGGGCTTCCGGTTCTGCGGTGCGGAAGACGACATTGCCGCTGGCGATATAGGTCTTCACGCCGGCATAGCCGAGCGCCTCGCACATCGCCTTCAGCTCCGCCATGGGCAGCTTGCCGGTGCCGCCCACATTTACGGCGCGCAGCAGGGCAACGAAGCGGTTAGAGGCGGCGTCCGGCATGTTCATTCCTTCGCGGTTGCCTCAAGGGGCCCGGCCATTATGAAGAGAGGGCAGACCGGAGGCGAGTCTTCCCGCACGGGGCCCGCCTCCCACAAAGGATTATCGATGCGCACACTTCTGGCAACGCTGAGCGCGCTGGCCCTGGTGGCCTGCGGCACATCGCAACCGATTTCGGAGACACCCCCATTGGCAGACACCGCACCCCCGGCCGAACCGGCCACCGCCGAAGACCCATATCTGTGGCTGGAAGAGGTGGAAGGCGAAGCGGCACTTGGCTGGGTCGAGGCCCAGAACGCCCGCACGCTGGCGGCGCTGGAAGCCGACCCGCGCTATGCCGGGTTTGAGGCCGCCGCGCTGGACGCGCTGAACTCGAAGGAGCGGATCGCCTATGGCACGGTGCGCTCCGGCCTCGTCTACAATTTCTGGCAGGACGATGTGAATGTGCGCGGCCTGTGGCGCCGCACGCCGGTGGACTCCTATCGCAGCGAGACGCCGGACTGGGAGACGATTGTCGATTTCGACAAGCTCGCCGCCGATGAGGGCAAGAACTGGGTCTACAAGGGCGCCAATTGTTTCGCGCCGATGGGCTCGGACCAGTATCGATGCATGGTCTCGCTGTCGAATGGCGGCAAGGATGCCGTGATCCAGCGCGAATTCGACCTGCAGACCAGGAGTTTCGTCGAAGACGGCTTCGTCACCAGTGAGGCCAAGCAAGGCGTCACCTGGGCCGGGCCGGACACGCTGCTGATCGCCACCGACTGGGGCGAGGGCACGGTGACGGAATCCGGCTATCCCTTCGTGGTCAAACGCTGGCAGCGCGGCACGAAGCTGGAGGCGGCCGAGGAAATCTATCGCGGCAAGGCGAGCGATGTCGGCGCCTGGCCGATGGCGATCGAGCTGGAAGATGGCCGCATCCTGCAGGGCGCGGTGGTGGCCGAGACCTTCTTCACCTCCACCTATTGGTGGTTGCCGGAGGGCGAGACGGACCCGGTGCAATGGCCGGTGCCGGCGAAATCCAGCCTCGAAGGCGTTTTTGCCGGGTGGATGCTGGTCTCCCTGCAGGAAGACTGGGCCCCGGAAGGCCAGCCGGGCAAGTTCCTGGCCGGCGACCTTGTTGCCTTCCAGGTCGAGGCTTTCCTGACAGATCGCACCCTGCCGCCGCTGGAACTGGTGTTCCGGCCGACCGCCTCGCAGGCGCTGGAAGGCACCGGCATTGCCAAGGGCGCGCTGATGCTGGCCGTGTCGGACACTGCTGTCGGCAAGGTGATGCGGGCCGAGCCCGGCAAGGATGGCTGGCGCGTCTGGCCGGTTGAATTGCCGGGCACGGGGCAGGCGAGCCTTGCCTTCACCAGCGACCGGGAAACCGAAGTGTTCCTGAACTATGAGGACTTCCTGACGCCGGATTCGCTGCTCGAATTCGATATCGGGACCGGGGCGGTGACGGTGCTGAAGAGCCTGCCGCCGAAATTCGACGCCGAGGGCCTGAAAGTGGAACAGCATTTCGCGACCTCGCCGGACGGCACGCAGGTGCCCTATTTCCTCGTCAGCCGCGCGGACCTGCCGATGGATGGCACGACGCCGACGCTGCTCTATGGCTATGGCGGGTTCCAGGTGTCGATGAACCCGGCCTACAGCCCGGTTCTGGGCCGGCTGTGGCTGGAACAGGGCGGGGCCTATGCGCTCGCCAATATCCGGGGCGGCGGCGAGTTCGGCCCGGCCTGGCACCAGGCGGGCCTGAAGCTCAACCGCCAGCGCGTCTTTGATGATTTCATCGCCGTGGGCGAGGATCTGGTAGCCTCCGGCGTGACCAGCCCGGATCATCTCGGCATTCAGGGCGGCTCGAATGGGGGCCTGCTGATGGGCGTGATGCTGAACCAGCGCCCGGACCTCTGGAACGCGGTCGTTGTGCAGGTGCCGCTGCTCGACATGCTGCGCTATCACCTGCTTCTGGCGGGGGCGTCCTGGGTCGACGAATACGGCTCGCCGGATGTGCCGGAGGAGCGGGCCTTCCTGGAGACCTTCTCGCCCTACCAGAATTTCGATGCGTCAAAGCCCTATCCGGAGCCCTTCTTCGTCACCTCGACCAAGGATGACCGGGTGCATCCCGGCCATGCGCGCAAAATGGCGAAGAAATTCGAGGCAGCGGGCCTGCCCTTCCTCTATTACGAGAACACCGATGGCGGCCACGCGGCGGCGGCGGACCAGACCGCCCGCGCCAAGCGTTCCGCTTTGGAATTCACATATCTGAGCGAGAAATTGTTCCCACCGCTCGAAGAGTAAGCATTCCAAAAAGGAACTCGTAAGTGAGTCTCGATAGGGAACGAAAATTTTTCTTTCGCCAGCCCTTGCCTTCAGGGGCTGGCGTGAGACCTTCCCTGCCATGAAGCTGGAAGCGCCAGGGCTCGAGAACGAGATTGTGAGGCTTGAACTCCTCACCGAGGCGGATCGCGCTGCGGTCGAGGGCACCGGCGTCGATGAGGCGATGTGGACCTGGATGCCCGTCATCCCGACCGGCACCAATCTCAACACCTATTTCGACCTTGCCATGCATGACTGGAAGGCCGGCACGATGGTGCCGTTCAAGATCTACCGGCAGGAGGACGGCGCCTTTGCCGGCTTTGTCGGCTATGTCGCCGTTTCGCGCACGCATCGGCGCCTGCGCATCGGCTGGCTGTGGCATCCCCCGGAAATGCGCGGCACCGCCGTGGTTCCGGCAACCCAGCTTCTGCTGATCCAGCGTGCCCTCGACGCCCGGATACGGCGCATCGAATACGCCTTCCCGGAGGAGAATGAGCGCGCCATCCGCGCGATGGAGAAGATCGGCGTGCGCCAGGAAGGCGTGCTGCGCGATTATATGCGCACGGCCGGCGGCACCTGGGCGAATGTCGTGGTGATGTCGCTGGTCGAGAGCGAGGCGAAGGCGGCCATCGCGCTGCTGGAAGACCGGGTGCGGGCGCTGCAGCAGGCTTAAGTGCTTGACGGGGCAGGCGCCGGCATGCTTTACGCGCGCCACATTCGCGCAAATCCAAGAAGCGCGCCTTGACCGTTCCCGAGAGGACAGCGAGGCCCCCCGCCCGGCGACGTCTCGCTCAGCGGGGCTCTTATCGTTTGCGCGGTGCGGATTGAGCGCCCATGTCAGGCCCTTCCTGACAGACGGCAACGGAGTAATGCGATGTTTGACGCCCTCAGCGAACGCCTTGGCGGCATATTCGACAGCCTGACCGGGCGCGGCGCGCTGTCGGACAAGGATGTGTCCGAAGCGCTGCGCGAGATCCGCGTCGCCCTGCTGGAGGCTGACGTCGCCCTGCCGGTGGTGAAGGACTTCATCGACAAGGTGAAGACCCGCGCCGTGGGCGAGGAAGTCATCCGCTCCGTGAAGCCCGGCCAGCAGGTGATCAAGATCGTCTATGACGGCCTTGTCGACATGCTGGGCGGCGAAGAGGCCGACACCAGCCTGCGTATCGACAGCCCGCCGGCCGTCGTGATGATGGCGGGCCTGCAGGGCTCCGGTAAGACGACGACCACGGGCAAGCTGGCCAAACGCCTTGCCGAGAAGAGCCGCAAGAAAGTCCTCCTCGCCTCGCTCGACGTGCGCCGCCCGGCGGCCATGCAACAGCTGGCGATTCTCGCTGACCAGTGCGGCGAGAATGTCAGCTCCCTGCCGATCATCGAAGGCCAGCTGCCGGCGGACATCGCCCGGCGCGCCCTCAATGCCGCCAAGATCGGCGGCTATGATGTGCTCTTTCTCGATACGGCCGGCCGCACCTCGATCGATGAGCAGATGATGGCCGAGGCGGCCGAGATCGCGGCCATCGCCACGCCCTCCGAAACCCTGCTCGTGGCCGATGCCCTCACCGGCCAGGACGCGGTGGAAACCGCGAAACGCTTCCATGAGCGCCTGCCGCTGACCGGCCTCGTCCTGACACGGATGGATGGCGACGGGCGCGGCGGCGCGG
>JAGQRO010000352.1 GCA_020425315.1 Hyphomonas sp.
GCATCCGCCAGATCGAAGCGAAAGCGCTCCGCAAGCTGAAACATCCAAGCCGGTCGAGGAAGCTACGGAGCTTCCTGGATACCTGATCCGGAACCGGAACCAGAGGGCGGCCCACGAGGCCGCCCTTTTTCGTTTGGACTTGACGCACCAGGCATGGCCTCGCTTGGTTTTATCGATTATAGATAAATTTCTTGCCAATTCACGCGACGCGTGTTTTGTTCAAAATTCCTCCAATCTATAAACAGGGCCTCCCATCATGATCCGACTGACCACGCTTCTCCGGGGCGGCGCGTGCGCTGCTGCCATCCTTGCCATGTCGGCCTGTGCCAGCGTTTCGAACGCCGCCGAGCCGCTCGTCGATACGGCGGTGGCCAGCGATCCGGTGAAGGCCGAGCCGGAACCGATCGTCTGGGATCTCACCGATCTCTACGCCACGCCGGAGGCCTGGGAGGCCGCCTATGCGGAGGTCGAAGGCCGGATCGGCGGACTGGAAGCCAATCGCGGCACGCTCGGCGAGAGCGCCGCGAAAATGGCCGCCGTCTACCGCCAGACCTCCGATATCGGAAAGGATGCGGTGCGCCTCTATACTTATGCCTCGCTCAGCCATGACGAGAACCAGGGTGACGCGGTGGCCCAGGAACGCTTCGGCAAGGCGCGCAACCTGTTCCAGGCCCTCGGCGAAGCGACGAGCTGGATGAGCCCGGAAGTCCTCTCCATCGGCGAAGAGAAGGTGAGGGGCTTCCTCGACGCAGAGCCGGCGCTGGCGCCGTTCCGCTTCGGCCTTGAAGACACGCTGCGCCAGGCGCCGCACACGCTGGACGACAAGGGCGAGGCCCTGATGGCACAGGCGGGCCTGGCCCTGTCGCAGCCGAACCAGATCTATTCCCTGTTCGCCAATGCCTCGATCCCGTGGCCCACGATCACCCTGTCGGACGGCACCGAAGTGAAGCTCAACCAAGCCGGTTATTCGCGCTATCGCGGCGCGCCGAACCGGGACGACCGCAAGGCCGTGTTCGATGCCTTCTGGGACGCCTGGGGCCAGTATGAGAATGGCATGGGCGCGACGCTCAACGCGCAGGTGCAGTCAGCGATCTTCCGCGCCAAGGCGCGCAATTATGACAGCGTGCTCCAGCGCAACATGTTCGATGATGCGCTGCCGCCGGAAATCTATACCGAACTGGTCAGCCAGGTGAACGAGGCCCTGCCGGTGTTCCACCGCTACCTCAAGCTCCGTGGACGGATGCTCGGCGTGGACGATCTGCGCTATTACGACATCTATCCGCCGATGATCGAAGCCGACACCGGTGTGTTCGATATCGAACGCTCGAAGGAGATCACGTTCGAGGCGCTGAAGCCCTTCGGCGAGGAATACATCAACCTGCTGAAGGAAGGCCTCAGCAAGGAGTGGATGCATGCCTATCCGCAGGAGGGCAAGGAGAGCGGGGCCTACATGTCCGGCTCAGCCTATGACGTGCACCCCTATCTCTTGCTGAACCACAATGACGACTATGATTCCATGTCGACCTTCGCGCATGAGTGGGGCCACGCCGTTCACACCATGCTGGCAAAATCGGAGCAGCCCTTCGAGACGGCCGGCTATTCCACCTTCATCGCGGAGATGGCCTCCACCATCAACGAGATCCTGCTGGAAGAATACATGATCGAGCATGCCGAAACGAAGGAAGAGAAACTCTTCTATCTCGGCCAGGCACTGGAAAGCCTGCGCGGCACCTTCTACCGCCAGACCATGTTCGGGGAATTCGAACTCGCCATCCATGAGGCCGCCGAGCGCGGCGAGCCGCTGACCGGCGCCAAGCTCACCGAAATCTATGGCAACCTGCTGCGCAAGTATCATGGCGAAGCCGAAGGCGTGCTGACCATTGACGATCCGTACACCGTCGAATGGGCCTTCATCCCGCACTTCTACTATGAGTTCTATGTCTACCAGTATGCGACCTCGATCTCGGGCGCGGCCTGGTTCTCCGAACAATTCCTCGCAGGCGACGACAAGGTGCGCGAGAACTTCATTAATGTGCTGAAGGCCGGCGGGTCGGACTATCCGCACAATATCCTGCTGAACGAGGCCGGCCTCGACATGACCAAGCCGGATGCCTACCAGGCCGTCGTGCGCCGCATGAACGACATCATGGACCGGATGGAAGCCCTGCTCGACGAGGAATAGGGGATTCCCGAAAACTAAAACGCCCGCCGGAGCGATCCGGCGGGCGTCTCAGTTGTGAGGGCGGGCGTGTATCAGCCGGCCGCCTTCAGCGCCTGGTCGAGATCGGCGATCAGGTCTGCAGCGTCCTCGATGCCGATGGAGAGGCGCACCGTGTCGGGAGCTGCGCCAGCGGCGATCTGCTGGGCTTCGGTCAGCTGGCGGTGCGTGGTCGAGGCCGGGTGGATGACCAGCGAGCG
>JAGQRO010000353.1 GCA_020425315.1 Hyphomonas sp.
GACGTGTCTGCCAGCCTTCGCCATGGGGTTCCAGTGTCACGCGCCGGCCTTCCCCAGAGAAATCGATGCGCACATCGAGGCGCCATTTCGGCAGGTGCGGCCCGGCCCGGTCCGGCCATTCGATCAGGGCGAGGCCCTCGACCGTCTCGTCCCAGCCGAGTTCGACAAGATCCGATGTATCTTCAAGGCGGTAGAGATCGAAGTGCCAGATCGGGAAGTCCGGCGCCTCATAGGTCTGCACCAGCGTATAGGTCGGGCTCGGCACGTCGGAGATGCCGGTCAGGGCCTCGATCAGGCCGCGCGAGAAGGTGGTCTTGCCCGCGCCAAGGTCGCCAAGCAGGGCGATCACGTCCCCCGGCCCGGCCAGCGCGCCGATGCGCGCCGCGAGCGATCGCAGCGCGGCTTCATCCGGGCAGTCGAGAATCACGGCCATCTGCTGCATATAAGGGCGCTGCGCCAAATCGTGCCATGGCTTTTGGCTTGTCTTGCACCGAGGATGCGGGCGATATAGAAGAAAAAATCGTGACGCATGCGTCACGATTGAGAATCGTATGAGGGGAGGCCCTGAATTTGGATCTGTCGAGCGCATCTCGGATCGTGCTGATTGGCGGCGGCCAGGCCGCAGCACAGGCGATTCAGTCCCTGCGCATGGGCGGGTTCGAAGGGTCGATCACGCTTGTGGGCGACGAGCCGGCCCTGCCTTACCAGCGCCCGCCCCTGTCCAAGGCCTATATGAAGGGCGAGTTCGCCGAGGAGCGGCTCTATTTCAAACCCGCCGCCTGGTATGAAGACAACAAGGTCGACTTGATCCTGTCGACCCGCGCCACCTCCCTCGACCGGGCGGCCCGGAAGGTCCACCTCGAGCATGGCGCCGTGCTGGACTATGACGCGCTGATCCTGTGCACCGGCTCGCGCCCCCGGCCCCTGCCGGTGAAAGGCGCCGACCTTCAGGGCGTGCACGATCTTCGCACGCTGGCCGATGTCGAGCGGATCCGGCCGCAGATGGTGGCCGGCCGGCGGCTCGTGATCATCGGCGCCGGCTATATCGGGCTCGAGGCCGCCGCCGTGGCGCGGACGATGGGGCTTGAAGTCACTGTGCTGGAAATGGCGGACCGCGTGCTCGCCCGCGTCACCAGCCCGGTGATGAGCGAATTCTACGAAAAGGAACACCGCGCCCAGGGCGCCACGATCCTGACCGGCACGCGCTTCGATCATTTCGAGGGCAAGGACGGCCATGTCAGCGCCGCCGTGCTGGCCGACGGCACCAAGCTGCCGGCAGACCTCGTCCTGGTCGGCATCGGCATCCTGCCGAATATCGAACTGGCCAAGGAGGCCGGCCTCACCATCGACAATGGCATCGCGACTGACCGCGACGCGCGCACCTCCGATCCGCGCATCTTCGCCGCCGGCGACTGTGCCAGCCGCCCGCTGGTGCATTATGGCCGCTCCGGGCGCCTCGAAAGCGTCCACAATGCCATCGAGCAGGCCAAGCTCGCCGCCGCCGCAATCCTCGGCAAACCGCGCCCGGCGGAGGACTGCCCGTGGTTCTGGTCCGACCAGTTCGACCTCAAACTGCAGATCGCCGGCCTCAACCAGGGCTATGACGAACTCGTCGTGCGCGGAGACCCGGACGCACGCAAATTCGCGGTCTTTTACCTGCGCAATGGAACGCTGATCGCCGTGGATGCCGTGAACAGCCCGCCGGAATTCCTTGCATCCAAGAAACTCATCATGTCAGGAGCAAAGCTTGCGCCCGGCGTGCTGAAGGATACATCAACCCCGATGAAAGACATCGCTGCGGCCGCCGCCACAGCCTAAGGAGAGCAACCAGACCGATGCCGAAGATCACCTATATCGACCACGAGGGCAATGAACGCACCGTCGAGGCGAAGACTGGCGAGTCCGTGATGGAGACCGCCATCAAGAATTCCATCCCCGGCATCGACGCCGATTGCGGCGGCGCCTGCGCCTGCGCAACCTGCCACGTCTATGTGGACACCGCCTTCATGGACAAGGTGGGCGAGCAGCAGGAAATGGAGAAGTCGATGCTCGACTTCGCCGAGAACGTTCAGGAAAATTCGCGCCTGTCCTGCCAGATCACCGTGTCGGACGCCCTCGACGGCCTGCGCGTGACCACGCCGGAAAGCCAGCACTAAATCGCGCCCCCCCGCGGGCAGGAACGCTCCGGACCTCTGGTCCGGGGCGTTTCGATTCCGGCCCTGTCCCGGCGGCACGGGTTGGTTCCGAATTGGAATGCTTGTAGGCGGATGTCATCCGCGCACGGAGCCCCGCCATGAACTATACTGACCTCATCGCCTCCATCGCCCGCGACGCTGCCGGCGCGACGCATGTCACCGTGCCGGAAGACTGGATGCAGGGCCGCACGACCTATGGCGGCCTGACGGCGGCCCTCTGCCTGGAGGCGGCCCTGCCACTCGCCGGCGGGCGGCCGATCCGCTCGGCGCAGATCGCCTTTGTCGGCCCCTCGACGGGGGAACTTGTGTCCACGCCAACGCTGCTGCGCGAAGGCAAGAACACGGCCTTCATCCAGGTGCGCATGACCGGGGCGGACGGCATCGTGGCCGAATGCATCTTCGCCTTCGGAACCGCGCGGGAGTCGGTGCTCGACTTCTCCGACATGAAGGCGCCGGAAACTGCTGCGCCGGAGGAGATCCCGAGCTTCTTCCCGGACGAGAACCGCCGCCCGCACTTTTCGAAACACTTCAATGTGCGCCTCGCCCGCGGGGGCCGCCCGCTGAGCGGATCGACCTCCGGTGAAATCGTTCTGTGGATGCGCCACAAGGATGAGGCCGCGCCGATCAATCCGACCACGGTCCTGTCCATCGCGGACACACCGCCGCCGGCCGCCTTTTCGATGATTACCGAGCCGGCGCGCATCAGTTCGATGACCTGGATGGCGGAATTCCTGACCGATGACATCCGGACCGAAGGCGGCTGGTTCCTGGCCCAGCACATCGCCCAGACGGCGCGGCAGGGCTATTCCAGCCAGGCCATGCGCCTCTGGAATTCGCGTGGTGAGCCCGTCATGGTCGGGCGCCAGACGATTGCGATTTTTGGCTAGGCCTACTCGTCTTCCGGATCGGTTTCCGGTTCGGCAGGCTCGTCCACATCATTGATGATCGGACCGGGTTCCAGCACTTCAAGCAGTGCGCGCGGCACAGTGCCGGCGGGACAAGCCGTCTGCATGTTGTAGGCATTGCCGATGGCCGGCAGGCCGGAGCGCATCTGCGCCGGCAGTGGATCTCTACTCATCCACACGCTGAACATCAGGATCAGCGCAATGGTGAACAGGACGGCACCGATCGTCCAGGCGCCGACATTGTCGTCGGCAGGCAGGTCCGCTTCCGGCATCACAACCGTGCCCGCGCGGGCACCGGCAGAGGCCCGGCCGACAGCCTGCGAGATGCCGCCCCTTGCGCCATTGCCATTGCCGGCCTTCATGGACGAGGCCGCAAGGCTTGCCGCCCCGGCCGCTTCGGCAGCGGGCGCGGGCTTGACGCCCATTGCCTTGGCCTTCTTCTTGGCCGCATCGATGGCCAGCGGATCGGCCGGGTGCGCAGCCAGCCAGGCATCGCGCGCCTCATCATCCTTGGAGCTGAAATTCATCCAGGCGCGCAGGTCCGTGCGTTCCTGACGGCTGCCGAGTTCCTCGACGATCTTATAGAAACCTTCCGGCGTCTTGCGAGACGTCATCCCGGCAATGGAATAGCGCTTGTCATGCCGGAACGGTTCATACGGGATGGTCTTGTCGAGGCCGGCCTGGACCAGCATACCGGGCCGCGAATTGCCGACAGACGCGGCCGCGCGAACCCAGTCGCTCTTCACCGCATTCTCAGACCAGAGCACCAGCATGGACTCGGAATTGGCGGAATCGCGGGCGTCCTTGGCGTCGAATGTCTGGTCCACCTGCTTCTGGTCGAACCAGACCTTGAACTTCAGCGACCGCAGCCGCCGGGCGATCAATTTCGCCATATCCCGGTCTTCAAGCGCCGAAACCAGAAAGATGTCGTAGGCCATTCCCGTTCCCTTGAATTCTTTGGCTAACCATAGCCAAAGCACTGTTATTGGCCACCCAATTCCGCTTTCAGGCGACAAAACCGCCTGTTTTTCCGCGCGAAATGCGGCTATGGCCCCCCGGACTCTATGCAAAAAGGAGGCCGGAATGGGCTTCAAATGCGGGATTGTGGGCCTTCCGAATGTCGGCAAATCCACACTGTTCAACGCCCTCACCCAGACCGCCGCGGCCCAGGCCGCGAACTATCCGTTCTGCACCATCGAGCCGAATGTCGGCGAAGTGGCGGTTCCGGAACCGCGCCTAGCCGAGCTGGCAAAGGTCGCCGGATCGAAGGAAATCATCCCGGCGCGCATGAATTTCGTCGACATCGCCGGCCTTGTGGAAGGCGCGAGCCAGGGCGAAGGCCTCGGCAACAAATTCCTCGCCAATATCCGCGAGACCGATGCCATCATCTATGTGCTGCGCTGCTTCGACAATGACGACATCACCCATGTGCGCGGCACCATCGATCCGGTGGCGGACTTCGAAGTCGTCGAGACCGAGCTGATGCTGGCCGACCTCGAAAGCCTCGAAAAGCGCAAGCAGAACGTGATCAAGAAGGCCAATTCCGGCGACAAGGAAGCCAAGGCCCAGGTCGCCCTGATCGACCTTGCCCTGAACGAGCTGAAAGAGGGCCGCCCGGCCAGGCGCGCCGATGTGCCGAAGGACGATCTCAAAGCCTGGAACATGCTGCAGCTGCTGACGTCGAAACCGATCCTGTTCGTCGCGAATGTCGACGAGGCGAGCGCGGCAACGGGCAATGATTACTCCCGGAAAGTTGAGGAGCGGGCGAAGGTCGAAGGCGCCATCGCTGTCGTGATCTCGGCTCAGATCGAATCCGAACTCGCCATGCTGGACGAGCCGGACCGCACCGAATTCCTGGAAACGCTGGGCCTCGAAGAGCCGGGCCTGACGCGCCTCATCCATGCCGGCTATGACCTGCTGGGCCTGCAGACCTATTTCACCGTCGGCCCGAAGGAGGCCCGCGCCTGGACGATCCGCAAGGGCTGGACCGCGCCGAGGGCCGCCGGTGTCATCCATGGCGATTTCGAAAAAGGATTCATCCGTGCCGAGACGACGGCCTTCGACGACTATGTCGCCTGCGGCGGCGAGACCGGCGCCAAGGAAGCCGGCAAGATGCGGTCCGAAGGCAAGGATTATGTCGTCCAGGATGGCGACGTGATGCTGTTCCGTTTCAACGTCTGAGGCAGGCCGCTACCAGACCTGGTGCACATGCGGCGCGACGAGCTCGTCATAGATACCTCGCAGCGCGTCCATGGTCTCGCCGGAGAGGACTGGCAACGCATCGGCGGCAGCATTGGCCCTTGCCTGCTCCGGCGTGCGCGCACCCGGGATCACGACTGACACGGCCTCAGCCATGAGGATCCAGCGCAAGGCCAGCGCCGCCATGGATACGCCTTCCGGCACGAGCGGGCGGATCCGCTCCACCGCTTCAAGTGCAACATCATAGGGCACGCCGGCAAAGGTCTCGCCTTTGTCGAAGGCCTCGCCGTGGCGGTTGAAGTTGCGGTGGTCATCCGGCGCGAAGACAGATGCCGACGTCATCTTGCCGGTCAGCAGCCCGCTCGCGAGCGGCACGCGCGCGATGACGGCCACATTGCGCCGGCGTGCCTCCTCCATGAACAGGCCGGCCGCTGCCGGAAGATGTTGTAGATGATCTGGACCGAGACGACCCCCGGATATTCCATCGCCTTGAGGCCTTCCTCGACCTTCTCGACCGAGACGCCATAGTTGCGCAACTTCCCTTTCTCCACCAGCGCGTCGAGCGCGGCGAACACTTCAGGCCGGTAGAAGACCTCCGTCGGCGGACAATGCAGCTGCACGAGGTCCAGCACATCCACGCCAAGGTTTGACAGGCTGCGGTCGATGAAGGCCTCCAGCGCCGCCGCCGTGTATCCCTCCGCCACATGCGGATCGAGCCGGCGCCCGGCTTTCGTCGCCACGAAGGGCCGCTCGCCGCCCCGCTCCTTCAGCACGTCCCGAATGAGCCGTTCCGACCGGCCGTCGCCATAGACGTCCGCCGTGTCGATGAATGTCACGCCGGCATCGAGCGCGGCATGCAGGGTCGCCTTGGCGTCAGCTTCGCTCACCTCACCCCAGGAGCCGCCAATCGCCCAGGCACCAAAGCCGATGGCCGTCACGTTCCGGCCGGTTTTTCCGAATGTTCGGGTGGACAGGGACATGGCGCACTCCTTGTTTCCAGACGCGTTTTGGTTAGCGCTAACGCGGCTTGCGTGCAATGCCAGCCCGGCCCATTGCACGGCCTTCAAAATCAAGGGAAAAGCCCTTCAGGCAAAGATCAGGACGGACACGGCACCATGCCCCAGACGACGCTCGGCAGCTTCACTATCGGACCCATCGCCTATGGCTGCTGGCGCTTCGCAGGATCAACTGCCGCCGAGGCGCAGGAAAAGATCGAAACGGCGCTCGACGCCGGCATGACGCTGATCGACACGGCCGACATTTATGGCTTCGGCCAGCCCTGCGGCTTCGGGGGCGCCGAGGCGATCCTGGGCGATGTGTTGGCTGCCAGTCCGTCCTGGCGCGAGCGTATGGTGATCGCCACCAAGGGCGGCATCATTCCGCCGCGCCCCTATGATTCCAGCCATGATTACCTGATCGCCGCCGCCGAAGCGTCCCTGACACGTCTGAAGACCGATGTGATCGACCTCTACCAGATTCACCGGCCCGACCTGACGGCCCCTGTGGAAGAAACGGCGCGCGCCCTGAACGACCTCGTCACGTCCGGAAAGGTGCGCCACCTCGGCGTGTCGAATTTCACCGTGGCGCAGACGCGCGCCCTGCAGGCACATCTCGAGACGCCGCTGGTTTCGACGCAGCCCGAATTCTCGGCCGTATGCCAGGACCCGGTCACCGACGGAACGCTCGACTGGTGCAGCGAGACGGGCGCCGCCTGTTTCGCCTGGTCTCCGCTCGGCGGCGGACGACTTGCCACGGCAACACCGCGCGACGAAAAGGAGACGCGCGTGCACGCGGCGCTGGCGCGCATTGCGGAGCGCCTGGATGCAGACATCAGCCAGGCCGCGCTCGCCTTCCTCCTGAAACATCAGGCAAATGTGATCCCGATCATCGGCACACAGACCGTTTCGCGCATCCGTGATGCCGCCGCGGCCGCGACGCTGGAATTCACCGCGCGCGATTTCTATGACGTGATCGAGGCCTGGCGCGGCGCAGCGATGCCCTGACGGCTCATCCCGTCACCATCCGGAACGACGCCCGGACCAGCAGGAAGGATCCGTCGCCCTTCAGGCCAATGCGAATGCCGGTGACCGAGCCCAGATCCGCCCCCGCCGCCATTGCCCGCTTCAGGGACACATCGAACCGCTGGTCATTGTCCAGCGTCCGCGGCAGCCCCGGCTCATGCTCCAGGACGGTCTCCCCCGCCGCCGTCACAAGGCGGACGTCGAGATCCGGCATGTCCGGCTCGTCCCAATAGTTCAGGCGCAGGAAAAATTCCGCGTTCGCTTCGCGCGTCAGGTCAAACGGTTCGTGCACAAACAGGAGGGAGCCATCGCCCTCGATTTCGACGCGGATGGCATTTTCCTGACGGCCATGATCCTCTGTGCGAACCTGAACGCCACCTTCCGGCGAGGCGAGCGGCGCATCGTCCCATGGCGCCTGCCCGCCCCGGTCCTGAAGCAGCAACTGCCAGGCCCCGCGCACACTGCCCTGATCGAATGCGGTCAGCTTGTCCTTGCCGACCTGCGCTGCGTGCTCGTGAAGGGTGCCGAGGGTGCAGCTGTCCTGCAAAGTCAGGCCGAACCCAAGCGGGAACAGCGGGGCGTAGGGTTCGCCTCCCTTGTTCAGGACATACTGGTCCGCATCCATCGGCCAGCTGAAGGCCAAGCGGCCTGTGAAATCGTGCAGCGCCTTTCCGGTCGCATCGGCAAACAAAAGGTCTGCCAGCGCGCCGGCCCGCGTGCCGGGCAGGAACGCGGCGACGAAGGCATCGCTGGCGTTCATCTCCGGATTGACCCAGCGGGGACGCCCGGACAGGAACACGCTGACAACCGGGATGCCCGCCGCTTTCAGCCTGCGCAGGCGCACCGCTTCGCGCTCACCATCAGTGCTGAAATCCAGCGTATCGAGATCGCCGCGGAATTCGGCATAGGGCGGCTCGCCATAGACAGCGATGACGACATCCGGACGATCCGAGAACGATCCGTCTTCGGAATAGGTCACCTTGCCGCCCCCCTGCCCGACGATCCGCGAAATGGTGTCCAGCATGGTCAGGGCATGGGGGAAATCCTGCTTGGTCAGGCCGCCCCCCTGCCAGGACAGGGACCAGCCGCCGCAGGCCATGCCGATATCGTCGGCGCCCTCTCCCACGACCAGCACGTTCAGGCCGGGCCGCAGCGGCAGCAAGCCGCCGGAATTCTTGAGGAGCACGGCGGACTTGCGCACCGCCTCATCGGCGAGGCGCACATGGTCTTCGCGGCCAAGCAGGCCGAATTCCCCGGCATGCGCCCGCGCGCTCGGCTTCGGTCCACCCAGCACGCCGAGCCGGGCCTTGACGCGCAGGATGCGCCGCACGGCGTCGTCCAGCCGGGCCATCGGAATACGGCCGGTCTGGACCTGACGGGTAAGATTTCCGATCAGCTCCCGCCAGCTGTCCGGCGCCATATACATGTCGAGCCCGGCGAGAAGCGCGTCCGGCGCATCCGTCTCGCTGCATCCCGGCAGCTGGCCATGCCCGTTCCAGTCACCCACGACAAAGCCGTCAAACCGCCAGCGCTTTTTCAGGAGGTCGGTCAGGAAATCCCGGCTGCCATGCATCTTGTGGCCCTGCCAGCTGGAGAAGGAAGCCATCACGCTCTGCACGCCCGCCTGCAGGGTCGAGACATAGCCCGCCGCGTGAATGTCCCGCATCTCCGCCTCGCTCGCCTCGGTTTCACCCTGGTCGCGTCCATCGCGCGTGCCGCCATCCCCGATGAAGTGTTTTGCGGTAGCGATAACATTATTGGGACCAAGAAACTCCGTGGACGATGGATCACCCTGCAGCCCGGTTACCAGAGCCGCCCCGAGGCGCGCGACCGTGTCAGGCGACTCCGAATAGGACTCATAGGTGCGCCCCCAGCGATCATCCCGCGTGACAGCCAGCGTTGGCGCGAAGGTCCATTCGATGCCGACTGCGCGCATTTCCAGCGCGGTCGCGCGCCCGATCCGGCGCATCAGGCCTTCATCATTGGCCGCTCCAAGGCCCACATTGTGCGGAAAGATGGTTGAGCCGACGACATTGTTGTTTCCGTGCACGGCATCCGTGCCCCAGATGACCGGAATGCCACTCCCGTCTTCGCCCACCGAGGCGTGCCAGAAGGCATCCGCCAGAGCGAGCCAGTCCGCGGGCGCCGAGCGCATCTCCGCATCCGGGGCGGAATTGCCGCCATTGAGGATGGAGCCGAGATGGTATGCAGCCACGTCTTCCGGCGTCACGGCGGATATGTCCGCCTGGACAACCTGCCCCACCTTGCGAGCAAGGCTCATTCCGGCGATCAGCGTATCGATGCGCGCTTCGATTTCAGAATCGATGGGCCGCGCCGGATGGAGATTCGGCCAGTCCTGCAGGCTCAACATAGTCGTTTCTTCGAGAACCGAACTCACCTTTCAGTCCTCCGGGTCAGGATTTTGCCGCGCCGGCGACGCCGGAGACTTCATCCGGAGTGAAGTCTTCCGGATAGTCGCGCAGGCGGTCGTACCAGTTGAATTTGAGATAGACACTCGTCGCCGCGATGATGGCGAGCGCGGCGAGCGTGCCCGGCACATGGCGGATGACAAGGAAAATCGGCATGGCCACGAGAGAGGTCTGCCAGACGATGCCGACAGCGACATTGGTCAGGTCACGGACGAGATCCTTGTTCTCGGCAACGGGCGTGCCCTTGGCGGCGAGCGCCTCCCTCACCGGCTTCCACGCGCCCCAGGGCCGCGTGCGCTGGTAGAACTTGCCGAGCGTTTCCATGTCCGTCGGCTGCGTGGTGAGCGATCCGACGACAACCGCCACAATGCAGGCGAGGAAGAAGAAGGGGAAGGCGTTCAGCGGGTTCATCAGCCAGTCTGGAATGCCGATGGCGGCAAGCTGGCCCTGCGGCATGCCGAGCGCCAGCGCGAACACGATGCCGGCCAGCATGCCCCAGAAATAGCCATAGCCATTCATGCGCCACCAGTACCACTTCACTACATTGGCCGCGGTGTAGCCGCCATAGAGGCCGGCCGTGATCCAGTTCACGAAACTGTCGATACTGGTGAGGAACAGGCCGACAAATGTGCCGATCAGCACAAAGACGACCGACACCACATAGGAGAGGCGCAGATAGGTCTTCTCCGGTGCATCGGGCTTGATGTATTTGCGGTAGAGATCGTTCACGACATAGGCCGGCGCGGCGTTCAGCGGCGCAGCGAAGCTGGACATGAACGCGGCCAGCAGGCCGGCGAGCGCGAGGCCGAGCAGGCCGACCGGGATAAATTCCCTGAGCGCAAAGGGCAGGATCGCCTCATAGTCCGCATCATCGCCCATGGCGCGCAGTTCCGGGCTGAAATAGACCAGCGCCAGAATGGTGAGGCCGGCAATCATCAGGTAGCGCGGGAAATTCAGCACAAGGCTGACAATACCGCTCATCTTCGCCGCTTCGACCGGCGAGCGCGCCGAGAGGATGCGCTGCATGTCATAATTCGGTGCCGGACCGGCGAGCGAGGTGAACACGCCCTTCAGCAGGACCAGCATGAAAAAGATGCCGAACAGGGAATAGCCTTCGCCCGCGATCTTGTCGTTCGCAGAGGGGAGGATCTCCGACCAGTCGAGATCGAGCTTCATGCTGAAGAAGGGATTGGTCCAGCCATCCGGGATGGCCGCGCGTAGCGCCTCCGGCGAGACATGGGAAATGGCGATGATGGCGATACCGATGGAGGCGATGGTCATCACCGTGAACTGCATCACTTCGGTGAACACGACCGAATACATGCCGCCCTTGATCACATAGGCGGCGGTAAGGAACACGATCAACGCACCATAGGCTTTTTCATTGAGCGAGGTCATTGAGGCCGCATAGGCGAGACTGGACGGGTCAGCCGCGACACTGGCGGGGATAAACACGTTCAGATGCAGCAAGGCGGCAAGGTCGAGCGGAATGAACTGCGCCGCCAGCTTGCCGATGCCGAGGAAGCCATAGGCCATGTAGGCGAGCACCATGATCAGGGCAAAGATCACCACGACCAGATGGCTGAGCCGCGCCGAGGGCCCGTCACCGAAGCGGAACGTGATCCACTCGGCGCCCGTCATCACACCGGAGCGGCGCATCCAGATCGACAGGAAGATCATCAGGAAGACCTGGTTGAACACCGGCCACAGCCACGGGATCCAGATACTCTTCAGGCCATAAACGAAGAGCAGCGAGACAATCCACATCGTGCCGGCGACATCGAACATGCCGGACGCGTTGGACAGGCCGAGCGCATACCAGGGCAATTGGTTGCCACCGAGGAAATAGCTGCGCAGGCCACGCGAGGCACGGTTCGATATCCACAGGCCGAGCGCCAGCGTGATACCGATATAGATGACGATGATCGCCGTATCGACGGGATGCAGACTCATGCGCAGGCGCCCTCCAAGAATATGAGGCCGTCGCAGGACAAGAATCCCGCTGCGTCCGCCCTCCCCCGGCACATGCCGGAACTGCCGGCCCGTCTTGCCGGGGCCGTTGTCCTATTAGTTCAATACAAACGGTTTCATTTCAAGCGCTTGAATCTGTTACCGCCTCAATGATACGCATCATTTCTGGCACCGGGCTTGCGAGGCGGAGCCAGTCGGCGAAAATGCCCCAGAAAAATCCGGAACCTGCAGTAAATGGCACAGATCAGAGATGTCTCCAAACGCGCTGGCGTGTCGCCCGCCACGGTCTCCAGGGCGTTTTCAGACCCTTCCAAACTGTCCAAGGACACTCTGAAACGCGTTCTCAAGGCGGCCGAGGAGCTGAATTACAAGCCGAATTCGCTGGCCCAGGTGTTTCGCGTTAAGCGGACCAATACGGTGCTGGTGCTAGTACCGGACATTGCCAACGTCCTGTTCGCGCGCGTGCTGTCGGGCATCGAGCGCATCGCGGCGGAGAACAATTACCTCCTCCTCGTTTCCGATACGAAGGACGACATCGCGCTGGAGCGCGCCGGCCTCGAAATGGTCGAGACGCTGCGCGCCGACGGCATCATCCAGCTGGGTGAGCGACCGCTGGGTGACCTCCACACGCATCCGGAACCCAGCAAGGTGCCCTTCGTCCATGCCTTCGACACGCCGGATGCCGTGCCCTACCCGACCGTTCGCATCAACAATGTTGCCGCCGCCGATGCCATGGCCTCCTATCTTCTGGCGCTCGGACACCGCCGCATCGGCGTGCTGGCCGGCCTGAAGGACCGGATCGTCACGCGCGAGCGGCTGCGCGGGTTCCGGCAGGCGCTGGACTCCTTCGGCGTTCCATTCGAGGAAAGCCTCGTCGAGTACGGCCCCTATTCCATGGCCGGCGGCGCCCAATCCGCCCTGCGACTCCTGTCGCGCAACCGCGACCTGACGGCGCTGTTCACGATGAGCGACGAGATCGCCATCGGCGCGGTCCGCACGGCAATGGATTTAGGGCTGGACCTTCCAGCGAACCTGTCCATCACCGGTTTCGACAATATCGAGTTTGGCAAATTCTGCACCCCGCCGTTGACAACGGTGATGCAGCCGGCCGAGCGGATCGGCGAAGTGGCGATGACCCTGATGTGTAATTTGCTGGCCGGCGAGACCACAGGCGATGCCCAGCAGACCCTCGCCACCGAACTCGTCATCCGGTCGAGCGCCAAGCGCCTCGCGCAGGCCTGACCGTCAGTCCACGGCCGTTTCCTGCGCCAGCCTTTCAGCATGGGTGCGGATCACGGCCAGTGTCGACGCGTCCTCACTGAAGACCGAATTCAGGCCCTGCGGCTCCTGTGGTGGATCCCCGGTATAGCTGCGGTCGCCGGCGCGCCAGGCCCTGTCGGCATGTTCTGCACGGCCAAGGCCACCCCAGGTCCAGAAATTGGTTCCCATCAGCGGACCGCCTTCCGCGACGCTCTCTTCGACATCGGCGAAAACCCCTGCAAAATAACGGTCTCTCAGCACTGTAGGGGATCCGGGCTCCAGCGCGCCGTCATCGCGCGGCAGGCCGAACTCCTCCAGCACAATCGGCTTCCCAAGCTCCTTCGCCATCGCAATGTGCTGCGCGATATAGGCCTCCGAATTGGCGGTCACGCGCGGGAAACTGCCCTCCATGTCTGAACCGTCCAGCCAGCTCCAGTTCTTCGGCCACATGTGGAAAGTCAGATAGTCGACGGCCCCGGCGCGGTGCGCATCGAGATAGCAGGGCACATGGTCGGCGCAGCCGACGACGCCTTCGCTGCCGGTCGAGACGAGATGGCGATTGTCGAACGACTTGATGAATTCGGCCGTCGATTCCACCCAGTCATAATATTCCGGCAGGACAGCCATGCCCGGCTCGGCGCTGTAGCCGGGGCGTGGCTCATTCGCCAGCTGCCAGGCCATGATGGTCGGGTCCTCGGCATAGAGCCGGCCGTTCACGGTGTTGCGCCGGGTCACCAGGGCACGCACATAGTCCCGGTAGATCGCATTCGCCTCTTCATTGGCATAGAATTGCATGTTGAACAGCGGGAACTCCGGCCACGGATGAGCCGGATCGCCAAGGTCGATATACTCCCCGCCATTCACCCAGGAGAGATACGTCCCCATGCCGCCGGACCATTCCCAGAAATTGTTGAGATAGATCACCGCCTTCATGTCCCGCTGCGCCAATTCCGCAAGCAGGCGGTCGAGCCCGAGGAGCAGGTCTTCGTTCGGCACATTGTCCGGCCCGTGGAATGCGGGCGTCAACGAATTCTTCATCGGGCTTTCTTCGGATGCGCCGAGCACGCGCAGATTGGTCATGCCGTTCGCTTTGAGCAGGTCGAGCTCCCGCGCCAATCGGGTCAGGTCTCCCGTCTCTCCCGGCGCGCCGAGATAGGCGCCGTACCACACATTGGTGCCAGCAAAGGCATAAGCCCGGCCGTCGAGCGCAAACCGGCCATCCTCGACCGTGACGAAACCGCTCTGCTGCGGCGCGCGGCCCCAGCTCCATGGCAGCCAGGCGCACGCCCCGACCATCAGGATCAAGGCGGCGCTGAAGGCCACCCAGATTGCTCTTTTCATCCGGCGCCTCCCGCCACGCCCGCTTGAGTCGGGCATGAAATCGATTACACAGTCTCTTTCAGGCAAGCACAAGGCGAAGACGCCTGACGCCTGTGGAATATGGAGGGCATCCGGAGTGACCGCAAAATCCGCCTCCCGAGCGGGCCGCATCGTGCTGGCAGCGGCGGCCATGGCCATGCTTTCGGCCTGCGCAACATTGGGCCAGTGGCTGGGGCTTCCCCAGCCGCCCACCGATACCGAACGCCGCGAAGCGATCCTGACCTATCTGGATGCGCTGGGGCCGGCCGGGCAGACGCTCGCCGGCACGCAGGTGAACGAGTACGAAATCTCCATCGCCTGCGATTCGATGGACCGGCTGGTCGCCATGACGGGTGAGGAACCGGCCATGCTGGGCCTCGAACTCATGTTCGCGGCCACCTATGACGGCTATGCCGACCGACTGATCGAGCATGCCGTGGAACATACGCGCCGCGGCGGCCTCGTCACCCTTGCCTGGCATCAGCGCAATCCCCTGCACGTATGCCCGCGCGGGGAATTCTACGACTGCTCGAAGACGGCGATGAGCGAGGACGAGCTGGTCCGTATGCTGACGCCCGGCACGCCGGAGAACGATCTGTGGAAAGCCGATGTTGCCGCCTCCGCAGAAACGCTCAAGGCGCTGCAGGAGGCTGGCGTGACAGTGCTGTTCCGCCCCTATCACGAAATGAGCGGCGACTGGTTCTGGTGGGGAAAGAAGAGCCATTTCCCTCAATTGTGGGACGCGCTCTATGATGAATTTGTCTTCGTGCACGGCATCGACTCGATGATCTGGGTCTGGAGCGGTGATCGGGCATTTGAGGGAGCGGATGGCTACTGGCCAGTGCGCCACCCGCCGGATGTGGTGGGCACGGACGTTTATGAAGCCTCTGATACCTCCCCCAACTATACCGCCGCCCTGCCTGCGCTGCGGAGCCTTGCACCGGACCTGCCCTTCGCCTTCACCGAAGTGGGCAAAGCCCCGGCCCCAGGCGTGATGGAGGCGACGAGCCCCGCCTGGGTGCTGCTCTGGGGCGGCGAGTTCCTCAATGCGAACTGGGTGCAGACCTGGGATTGCTCCAGCTGCAACACCGAAGAGGCGGTGAAGGCCTTTTTCGCCAATGACCGCATTGTCGCGCTTGCCGACATGCCGGCGGACCTTCGCCGCATCATTGCCGGGCGTCATCCAACCGCTCCTGAAAATCGCCCTGTCTGCCCCTCCCCCCTGCTGGACCCCACCGAATGACACGCACAGATTTTTCCTCCCCTGACGGCCTGTTCGACATGCGCCTGAAGCAGATCCGGGACGTGCATCGCGAACTTACGGAGAAAGCCAACGCCCCAGCCGGGCTGTCCAATGGCATCTTCCAGCGCTGGCGCGACCCTGTCGTAACGGCCGCCCATGTGCCGCTCGACTGGCGCTATGATTTCGACCGCACGGCCAATCCCTGGCTGATGGAGCGTCTGGGCATCAATGCCACCTTCAATGCCGGCGCCATGTACCGCAATGGGCGCCATGTGCTTGTCCTCCGCGTCGAGGGTATGGACCGGAAGTCCTTTTTCGCCTTTGCCGAAAGCGAGACCGGCGTCGACGGCTTCCGCTTCCACGAGACGCCGGTGGTCCTGCCCCAGACCGATGATCCGGACACGAATGTCTATGACATGCGCCTGACCGAACATGAGGATGGCTGGATCTATGGCCTCTTCTGCACGGAGCGCAAGGACCACGACAATCCGGAGGACACGTCCGCTGCCGTTGCCCAGTGCGGCATTGCCCGCACGAAAGACCTTGTCAGCTGGGAGCGCCTGCCGGACCTGGTCAGCCATAGCGGACAGCAGCGCAATGTGGTCCTGCATCCCGAATTCGTGGATGGCAAATATGGCCTCTATACGCGCCCGCAGGATGGCTTTATCTCGGTGGGCGCCGGCGGCGGGATCGGCTGGGGCCTTTGTGACGATATGACGAAACCGGTCGTCGACGAAGAGGTCATCGTCGATCCGAAAGTCTACCACACCATCCGGGAACTGAAGAATGGCCAGGGGCCGACGCCGCTGCGGTCTCCTATCGGCTGGCTGCACCTTGCTCATGGCGTGCGCAACACGGCCGCGGGCCTGCGCTATGTGCTCTACATGTTCGTCACGGATCTGGCCGATCCGTGGCGGATCATCCATCGCCCCGGCGGATACCTGATCGGGCCGGAGGGCGATGAGCGCGTCGGCGATGTCTCCAATGTGGTCTTTTCCAATGGTTGGACGCTGACGCCGGATGGGCAGGTCTTCATCTACTATGCCTCCTCCGATACGCGGATGCATGTGGCGACCTCGTCGCTCGGCCAGCTGATGGATTATTGCGTCAACACGCCGGAAGACCCGCTGACCAGCGCCGCCTGCGTCGACCAGCGCATTGCACTGATCCGCGCGAATTCCGCCATCGATTCCGGCAGCTGATGGACGGACCAGCCCTGCCTCCGGACCTCCGCGACGCCCTGCTCCGCATAAAAGCGGAATGCGACAGCGAGTTGCACAGGATCGCGGACTGGTGGCTCACGCATATCCAGCGGGCAGAGGGCGGCTATCACGGACAGATCGGCTTGGATGGACAACCCGATCCGTCCGTACCCGTCTCTGGCGTGCTGATGACCCGCATTCTCTGGTTCTTCAGCGCGGCGGCTGAAACAACCGGGCGGGAGGACCTGCTGACGGCGGCGAACCGGGCCGCAGACTGGCTGCAAACCGTGTTCGTAGATCGCAACCATGGCGGCATCGTCTGGGCTTCGACCCCGGAAGGGCAGATCGCAAATGGCCGCAAGCAGGCCTATGGACAGGCCTTCGGCGTTTACGCGCTAGCGCGCCACGCGCGGACGACGGGCGCGGAGACATCGCTGCGAACCGCGATGTCCATCTTCGAACACATGGAACACCATTTCCGTGTTCCGGCGCTTGGCGGATACGGGGAAGCCTATGCCCGTGACTGGTCGCCCATCGACGATATCCGCCTCAGCGAGAAAGACGCCTTTTCGCCGAAGACGATGAACACGCACCTGCACATTCTGGAGGCCTATGCAGAGCTTCTGCGCGCGACGGGATTGGATGCTGTGCGCGGCGCGCTGGAACACCTGCTGGATGTATTCCTGGAACGCATTGTCCATCCGTCCGGCACGCACCTGCAGCTGTTCCTGAGCGAGGACTGGCAGGACGAATCCGCGGCCGTGTCCTTCGGCCATGACATTGAGGCGGCCTGGTTGCTGCACGATGCAGCGGCGGCTCTCGGCAACGTCTCCCTTCAGGTGCGGATCAATGCCGCATGCCTCGCGCTTTCCCGGGCGGTGCTCACGAGCGGCACGGGGTCAGATGGCGGCGTCTACAATGAGCGCCACATTGCGGATGGTCGGATCGACACATCCCGCATCTGGTGGGTCCAGGCCGAGGCGCTGGTCGGCTTTCTTGATGCCTGCGTGTTGAGCCGCGATGCCGACTTCGCTCGCGCCGCATTGAACACCTGGTCTCTAATCAAGGCCACAATCATCGCGCCGGAGGGCGAATGGCGCTCCAATTCTATGCTCGACGGCACCTGCGATGCCTGGTGGGCCGGGCCTTGGAAGGCCTGTTACCACAATGGCCGCGCGATGATCGAAGCCTCCCGCCTTGTCAGCCTGCTGACCATATGATGAACTCTTTGCCGGACAGGAGACCTGCCATGCACCGAACCGCAATCAGCCTCGTCGCACTCTGCGGCTTCGCAAACCTTGGCGCCATGGCGGAGGACGCGACAATCGCCAGTGCCGTCGCCGCCCCGCCGCCCGCCGAAGCTGCGGACGCCCTCCCCGGAGACGCGCCGACAGTGTTCGCGTGGGACGATATGGCGTTCACCGACACGGATGTCGGCCGGCGCGTCCAGCTGATGGACCAGGCCAGCCGGACGCTCGACCAGCTCGAAATTCACATCACCACGCTGAATGCCGGCGAATCCTCTCATGCCCCGCACAGGCACCCGAACGAGGAAGTCGTCGTGTTGATGGAAGGCACGCTCGAAGCCTATGTGAATGGCGTCACCGAAACGGTGGGACCGGGGTCTGTTCTGGTCTTCCTCTCCAATGACTGGCACGGCGTCCGCAATGTCGGCGACGGCCCGGCGACCTATCAGGTCATTAATTTCCGTACCGGGATGGAATAGGCCTCACTCCTGCCGGATCGTCATGTAGCTTTCCAGCAAGAGGCTCTGCCCCTCTTCGAATTCATGGCGCCCGACACCGGGATAGGTGCAGTTCTGCGCGCTTTCCCAAGTTCTGACGATCCAGGTGCCAACCGGCTCTCCATTCGCCAGGCAGCGTATCTCGATCGACGCCGGCCATCCATCCGCCCCCGGTGGCCATGAAAAGGCGAGGCCGCCCGAGGTTTCGATGAAGGCCTCGGTTGCCTCAATCGACTCGCCTGCATCGGTGACGGCCATATCGCTCGCGCGGCCGATGCGGAAAGTCATCCCGCCATAACCCTTGATCGGATCCTCGCCTTCCAGAACGAGGTCCGACACGAGTGGCTTCAGATCGCTGCGCTGGTAGACTTCGCGCACGCCCGGCGAAACCTCCGACACGCGGACCAGTAACTGCTCTTCGATATATGGCTCCGGCGCATCGCCGGTCAGCGACACCCATTTCGTGTTGAAGTGAAGCTCCGCCGTGTCAGGCTCGCGGAGATCGGCATAGACGAAATGGCTCTGATACGCCGTTGCACGTCCCTCCCATGCGTCGCCTAGATCGCGATCCCCGGAATGGATGTGGCGCCATGCAGTGAACAGGCCGCGATGATGCGGATGGTCTACTGGCGCGTCCTCCGTAATCACCATGCCGGACGGCGCGTGCAGCGGATGGACATAGGCGGCATGCGCTGCGATGGAGCCTTCAGGCGCCTGAAAGCGGAACGAGATTACAGGCGCGCCATCCAGAGACAGGTCCGCCCGATCGGGCTGAAGCGCGAGGTCGAAACCTGCATGCCCCGCCGTGGCCGGCGCTGGCAAGCCCTTGAAGTGCACGTCCATGAAATCGACGAATGTGTTCCAGTCCGACTGGGTCACGCCATGCCGGCCGGGGCGGATGAAATAGGCAAGCTGGCTCGACAGGTCCGGCTTGTTCATCGCGGGCAGGTTGACTGAAACGCCGTCGAAAAGCCGGTATACGGAGGATGCGCCCTGCAGCGCAGCGAACGCCCCGGCGGGGCCGGCCCAGGTGTCGTCATGCGCACCGCCGACCAGCACCGGCCTTGGCGCGATGAGCGCGATGGCCTCGTCCTGGTCGACTGGCAGGTCCTCCTCCCGGCCGCGATACTCCCTCAGTGCCGGTGCCAGCCAATGCGGGAATCCGCCGGTAATGTTCTCGATCGACTCGCCTTCATAAGTGCGGAACAGGGTCGCGCCGCCGGTGCCGGACTGGTGCAGCCAGGCGAGATCGACGCGCTCGTCGAAGACGGCCGCTGCCATGGCCGCCTTGCCATTGCGCGAATGGCCCATCACGGCCGTGCGCGCCGGATCGAACCGGGAGTCGGTGTCGAGATAGTCAATGGCGCGGGAGACGATCCAGCCCCACGCCGCCAGCGCGCCGGTGCGGGCACTTTCCGGTGCATCCCCGGAGAGCGCCTCCAGGACCGGGATCGCCGCGTCGCGATTGTCCGGGATCACTTCGCCCGGATGGACGGACACGACAGCATAGCCGCGCGCCAGCAACATCTCTGCCGGCAGGGCGCGCAGATAGGGGTCCGGATCATCGGTCGGCGAGAAATCCCGCCCCTTGCAGAATTCCGGCAGGCCGTCCGGCACGAACACGCCCTCGCGTCCGCCAAAGGCGGCCTTGTTGCCGCAGAAGCTGATCTGGATCACGGACGGGAACGGCCCAGCCCCTTCCGGCAGCATGTAGGTGACGCTGAAATCCCGGTCGAGCTCGGCAAGGTGCAGGCGGATGTCCTCGAACGCGCCGGCGCCGGCAATCCCCGAGGCGTCGAGTCCGGACCGCGAGACGAGCGTGACCTCCTGCGGATCCGGGTATTTTCCGTAGACCAGAGACTGGAACTGATCGCGAAGTGCGGGTGCCTCGATCTGTGTCCAGTCTTCAAGTGCGGTATGACCTGAAGACACATCCGGATCGGACGACGAGACGGGCGGCGCCGCCACACATGCGGAGAGGACGCAGGCAGCGAAAAGAATCGGAAGTCTCGCGGCAATCCTCATTGGCCTAGTCCACCGGCAGGCCGGAATTGCGCACGCCATAGACGGCATCGCGAAATTTCGGCTGCACCTTTGTCGTGTCGAATGGCAGCACCTGGATGAACAGGACCGCGGTCAGCTTGTTTTCCGGGTCCACCCAGAACAGCGTGCTGGCCTTGCCATCCCAGAAGAACTCTCCGGGTACGCCGTAATTTTCTTCGTCCGACACCGGCGAGGAATGGCGCACGGCAAAATCGAGGCCGAAGCCGACTTGCCCCTTGTTGGGCAGCCAATAGCGGTCTTTCACTGTGTCCGGCATGTGATTGGTGCCCATCAGCTCCACTGTTTCCGGCTTCAGGATGCGCACGCCATCGAGCTCGCCCTTGTTCACCAGCATGCGCGCGAACTTCATGTAGTCATCGACCGTGCTGACAAGGCCGTATCCACCGGGAGTCATACGGGCATGGACGAAGGGCAGTTGCATGCCCTGGTCGTTGCTGGGGTCTGGCTCCATCGTGCCGTCTTCGTGGATGACATAGACCTGCATCATCCGTCCACGTTCGGATTCGGGCACGTAATAATCCGTTTCGCTCATGCCCAGTGGATCGAGCACGGTCTCCTTCAGGTATTCGTAGTAAGGCTTGCCGCTCAGCTTCTCGACCAGCGCGGCCTGCATGTCGACGCTCGGGCTGTAGAGCCAGCGCTCGCCCGGCTGGTAGTAGAGCGGGATTTCGCTGATGTCCTGCGCCATCTCCGAAAGCGATTGGTCGAGCCGCATCGTTCTGCGCGACCGGAACATGTCTCCAATAACCGTCTCGTCATCCCCCACATTCGACAGGCCAGCGGTGTGGCGCATCAGGTCGATCACCAGCGGCGCGCGGGCGGGCGGGTCGAACACTGGCTCGCCGTTCTCGTCGAGACCGGCATAGACTTTCGTATTGGCGAATTCGGGAAAGTATTTGGACAAGGGGTCGTCCAGGCTGAACAGGCTCTTGTCATAGAGAGTCATCAGAGTGACGCCGGTCACCGGCTTGGTCATCGAGTAAAGACGCGCCAGCGTGGCCCGGTCCATCTGCGTGCCAGCCTCGCGGTCTGCCATGCCGAAGGCGCCGAAATAGACTTCCTGCCCGTCGATCCAGACGAGGGCGGAACCGCCTGCAATATCGCCCCGCGCGACCGCCGATGACAGCATGGCATCGACCCGCTCCTTCATGCCGACGGCCAGCGGGCTGACGGCCTCGCTCACCGCTTCGCTTGCCTCGGTTGCGGGTGCCGGCGTGTCTGCCGGAGCGGCTGCCTGGCACGCAGCGAGCCACGCGGCCGCCAGAATGATCCATGCCTGCTTCATCATATCCTCCCCTGTGCCGGTCGCGCTTAAGCGCTTCTGCCGGTCAGGGGAGACTATGCTTTGTTAGCGCTATCTGTCGACCCGCCAAGGGCCTCAAGGCGATCCCGTTTTCGTGATCTCACTCGCTGTCGTCGCGCTCGCCGAGCGGCGTCAGCGTCCAGGACAGCGCCACCAGCGGCTGGCTCATGTCCCGCTCTTCCCAAAGGATTTCAGCGATCCGGTCGAGATGGCGGTTGATCTCGGCCAGCGAGTCCGGGCCGGGACGGTTGATGAGTCGGAAAAAGCCCAGATTGCGTTGGGGCCCTTCCGACTCCGCAGCCGGATGAGAGAGGCCCTGCTCAAAATCCCGATGCGCCTGGCGGCCCAGAACGCTCACCATCTTCGCAACGACAGCATGGTTCTTCGGATTGGAAATGGCCCGCATGAGGCGCATGCGCGGCGCCGATGTCTGGTAGAGGACCTCGGTGCGCCGGTTGGACACTTGCGTGCCGGCTTCCACGATCAGCCCGACCTTATGCAACAGCTCGATATGGTAGTAGATCGAGGATGGCTGGCGCCCGAGCGAGGCCGCCAGCTGCTTGATCGACATTGGCCCCTGGCCCACCAGATGGTCGATAATGTCTGACCGCACCGGCGATGTCAGCACGTCCAGCTGGTCTTCGCGCAGGACCCAGTACGTATCCGAACCGGCCGGACGGGCCTTTCGCCTCGCACTTTTTTTCATGTCCAATACCTCTCCCGGCACACCAGCGATGGCCGGGCGCCCCTACCTCGGAATCTGAAATAGGACACAAATCAGCGCTCGGCCAGCCGTCTTCATGTTCAAAATTTGTTGTCTTTTTGAATTTGAGATTCTAGACCTTCAGACAGACCAACCCATGTCCCGCCATGCACGGCCGCAATCGAGGTTCCGATGAAACGTTTCAGACTCTCCGCTTCCACCGCAGCGCTGGCCGCATGCCTGGCCCTTGCCGTTCCGGCCTGCACAGGCGCCAGGGCCCCGGTCGTGACGGAGACGCCGGCCGCCACGCCCGAACTCGGTTCGTTCGGCGTTGATCTCACAGCCCTCAAGCCGGCCATCCGCCCGGGCGACAATTTCTTTGAGTACGTGAACGGCACCTGGCTCGATTCCTTCGAGATTCCCGCCGACTTCACCAATTATGGCAGCTTCACGCGCCTGTTCGAACGCTCCGAGGATCAGACGCGCGCCATCATCGAGGACTTCGCCGCCTCGCCCCAGGCCGCCGGAACCGATGCCCGCAAGATCGGGGATTTCTACACCGCCTTCCTCGATACAGATGCGATCAATGCCGCCGGGCTGAGCGCGGCTGAAGCAGACCTCGCAAACATCGATGCCGCCGCCACCCACCGGGACATCCTCGCCCTCATGGCGGAACCTGACCTTCAACTCGCCTCGCCCATCAGCACCTACATCTATGTCGACGCCAAACAGACCGACCGCTACCTGGTGCACATCACCCAGTCAGGCCTCGGCATGCCGGACCGCGACT
>JAGQRO010000354.1 GCA_020425315.1 Hyphomonas sp.
CCGCCGACATGCTGGGACAGGTGGCGCGGGAAGCCCATCAGCTCGCGCGTGAGCTTGATGGCCCGGCGGATCAGCGGATTGGCGGGGTCGAGACCGGCTTCGGCGATCCGCGCGTCGGGCATCGTATCGCTCCAGCTGCCCCAGACGCCGCCGGCCAGCGCGCCGGAGATGTCTTCGCTGAGGCCGAGTGCCTTGCACACTTCCCGGATCGCCGAACGCGAGCGGTAGGAGATCACCGTTGCCGTCAGCGCGGCGCGGTGGCGGCCATAGCGCCGGTAGACATACTGGATGACTTCCTCGCGCCGCTCGTGCTCGAAGTCGACATCGATATCGGGCGGCTCACGGCGTTCCTTCGACAGGAAGCGCGCGAAGAGCAGCTGCGTGTGCGTCGGGTCGACGCTGGTGATGCCGAGGCAGAAACAGACAGCCGAATTCGCCGCCGAGCCACGCCCCTGGCAGAGAATGTCCTGGCTCCGCGCCCAGGACACAATGTCATGCACGGTGAGGAAGTAGGGCGCATAGGAAAGCTCAGCGATGAGGTCGAGTTCTTCCCGCACCTGCCGGGCGATCTTGTCCGGCACGCCGTCCGGGTAGCGCATCGCCGCGCCCTGCCAGGCGAGGTATTCGAGATGGCTCTGCGGTGTCGAGCCCGGCGGCACGGGCTCGTCCGGGTATTCATAGGCAAGTTCGTCGAGGCTGAACCGGCAGCGCGCGGCGATCTCCAGCGTATTGTCGATGGCATCCTCATAGCCGCGGAAGAGGCGCGCCATTTCGGCGGAGCTTTTCAGGTGGCGTTCCCCATTGGCTTCGAGGCGGAAGCCGGCCGTGTCGATAGTGCAGTGCTCGCGGATGCAGGTGAGCACGTCCTGCAGGGGGCGGCGCTCGGGTGTGTGGTAGAGGACGTCATTGGTTGCCACCAGCGGAACACCGGCGCGCCTGCCAAGCCCGGCAAGCCGGGCGATCCGTTCGCGATTGCGACCGGAGAAGGCATGGCGCACGGCAAGATAGGTGCGCCCCGGCGCGGCCCCGGCGATATTGGCCAGGATGTCCGCGAAACCCGGCTCCGGTCTCTCTGGCGGCATGACGATCAGGATCTGCCCCTCACTGGCGGTGAGGATGCTGTCCAGTGTCAGATGACATTCTCCCTTGGGCACGTCGGGGCCCGTCTTGCCATCTGAGAGAAGCCGGGAGAGGCGCCCATAGGCGGCCCGGTCCATGGGATAGGCGAGGATCTCCGGCCCTTCCACGGGCACCAGCCGTGCCCCGACAAGCAGTTTGAGACCGGCCTCCTTCGCCGCCGCATACGCGCGCACGACACCGGCGAGCGTATTACGGTCCGCCACGCCGATGGCCTCGAGGCCAAGCACGGCCGCGCGCGCGACGAGTTCCGACGCATGGCTCGCCCCGCGCAGGAAGGAGAAGTTCGTCATGACGGCAAGTTCGGCATAGCGGTTCATGCGAACAGTCCCTGTACGAACCACTCCGGCGGACTGCCGCGGCCGTCATGATAGAGCCCCTCGCGGAACACCCAGTAACGCCGCCCGTCGGCATCCTCGATGCGGTAATAGTCCCGCGTGCGGGGCAGGATGCGGGATATACCGTCTGCGGTGGGCAGGAAGGTCCACCATTCCGGCGCGATCCGCTCCGGCCCGTCGGCGCGCACGACGCGGCGTACCACGCGGCGCCAGACGAAGCGCAGCGGCGGCCCGTCCGGCACTTCGGCAATCACGTCCACGCGTTCAGGATGGTTGAACATGCGCAGGGGCCGCAGGCCCGGCAGGCTGACGGGCGCAGTGGGGCTGTCCGGCAACTGCCCGGCAAAGGGCTGGCGCGCCTCGGCCGCATCGGGCGGATGATGCGCCAGCGGCTGGATCACGCTGACGGCGCCATCGCCGAGGCGGGCATTGATGCGGTCGGCAAGGGCGGCGAGGGCCGCTTCATCCACCTCGACCGGGGCGATGTCGCCCGCCAGTGGCCGGCTGCCGGTTTCCATCGGCGCGGTGCGCAGCGCTTCGAGCAGCAGGAGGTCTATCCCGAAGCCGGGATCGATACGGTCGATCTTCTCGCGGAAGAGGCGCAGGATATGGGCGGGCGTGCGGACCGGCCGGGCGGCATTGACGCGGATCGTGCTGACCTCGCCATCGGAACGGAAGGCATGGAAGGCAAAGCCGTGCGCGCCGAGGCCATGTCCGGAAAGCGTGCGGCAGAGTTCTTCCGTCAGCCGGGCAAGGCCTTCGGTGACACCGGCCGTATCCGCCAGCGGCTCCGGGCAGGGCAGGCGGGCGGCATGATCAGGCGGCACACGAAACGGCGCGAAGGGCTCGGCCCGCGCCCCGAGGGCCTGGTCGAGCCGGAGGCACACCATCTCCGCCGCCTCACGCGAATGGAAGCGCCGGGCCAGCGCCTTGCGGTCGATGCCGTAGAGCTGGCCGATCCGGGTGAGGCCGAAGCGGCGCAGCAGGGTGAGGGCCGTGTCCGTCAGGCGCAGGCCGCGCACCGGAACCTCCTTCAACCCCATCCGCTCATTCCCCATCGGCAGGATGACAGGAACTGCCTGTGTCGCTTCGGTGCGGGCGAGCGCATGGGCCGCCCCGGGCGTGCCGGCAACGGCGATGGCGTGGCCGTAGCCGGCTGCGGCAAGGCGCGCCGAGAGGGCCGCTGCGAGGCCGGCCTCTCCGCCGAAGAGATGATCGCAGCCGGTCGTCTCCAGGATCAGGCCATCCTGCCCGTCCAGGGCGACGAGCGGGGAGAAGCGCACCATCCAGGCCGCCAGCGCGGTGAGGGCCTTTGCATCGGCATCGCGGTCGATCTCCTCCGACAGGATATCCGGCAGGGTGGCGCGCGCATCGGCGAGGCTGAGGCCGGCATGGATGCCCGCCGCCTGCGCGGGCGGGTTGGCCACCGCGACCGTCAGTCCGTGAGCGGACTTCTCATACAGGACAAAGGGTCGTGGTTTAGCCGGCCTTGCGGTGGACGATGCCCCCGCCGGCCGCCGGGCGCGGCGCAGCCGGTCCAGCGGCCATTCCGGAAACCAGACCGAGAGAAAGCGTCTCATCGTTCCATTCGAGGTCATAGGTCCGCCCGGCAAGGTCCGGTGCGGCGCGGCAGCGTTCCAGCACGGCGCGGAAGCGGGGATACCCCGGCGCGTGCGGGTCATGGGGGTTCGGGGCGGAGGGGCGGGGCGCAAGCCGCCAGCGCGTGGCGGCTGCCGTTGCCCCGTCACAGGCATAGGGCAGCAGCAGGGTGACCGGCACGCCATGCTTTTCCGAGGCGAGCGTCAGGCGCCGCGTGGCGGTGAAGTCCGCCGCCTCCACCTCGGCCACGACATGGGCGACGGCGCCGGAGACGACCGCCTCCTCCACCGCCCAGAGCGCATCGGCGCCATGACGCGTATGGATGGAGAGCCGGGGCCGGTGCCCGCCGCTCATCTCACGCAGCGCCGCCTCCGGCACATGGCCGAGGTCGCGGGCGATCCCGGCCTGGCAGACCCAGAGCCAGACGCCCTTCCGGCCCCGCTGTGCGGCGGTCAGCACGAAGCCGGTGGCCGCCGCCCGGTCGCCATAGGCAGCCTCGGCCACCTCATGCACGCCGCGCTCGCCCAGCCCGAAGGGGAAGGCGATGGGCTGCGATGGCGCGGCCTGTACGGTCCTCAAAAGACCGCGGGCTTTGAGCGTGGCAATACTCATGTTCTCTTTTTGTTCTAATTATGGGAAGGAGTCAACTCACGAAGATATGGGCCGGGCCATTGCCTGCAGGGTTGAGCCTGTGGGCGGTGCCGCCTACCAATCCTGCAGGGCCGCCAAGATGGCCGCAGGGAGGAAGCACAGAATGATTGCAGCCATCATAAGAGCCGGCGTTACGCTCCTCGCCGCGCTCGCCTTCAGCCTTGCGGCCACCGCCGAGCAGATGCGCCTGCCGACCTCGCCGGACATCGTGATGACCAATCCGGCGAGCCGGGACGGGCTGGACCTGTCAGGCTCCTGGGCCTGGTCGGTGGACCCCTACCGCGACGGACTCGCTGGCTTCCATGGCAGCGAGGCGGGAAAGGGCCACCGGCGCTATGATGTGGAGGATGTCGACGCCGCCACGCGCGCCGACCCGGCCGCGCTCTATGAATACGACATGCGACGGGTGCCGCGCACGACGCTGCCGGGCTCATGGACCGGGCACGCACCGAAACTGCGCCACTATGAGGGGCTCATCTGGTACAGCCGCGAGTTCAGCCATGCCGTCACGCCCGGCAAGCGCTACTTCATTCGCGTCGAGGCAGCGAACTATCTCTCCCGCGTCTATCTGAACGGCGTGTTCGTCGGATCGCACGAGGGCGGCTTCACGCCGGCGACGTATGAGGTGACGGACCAGATGAAGGATGGCGCCAACGCCATCACGATCGGCGTCGACTCCCAGCGCTCGCCCGAGACCGTGCCGCCGCCGGTGACGGACTGGGAAACCTATGGCGGCATCACGCGCGAAGTGCGGTTGATCGAGGTGCCGGAAACCTACGTGGATGAAGCCTGGGTGCGCCTGACGCGCGATGGGAAGATCGCTGCAACCGTGCAGTTGAACGGCAGCGCGAAAGCCAGGGCAGCAGTGCGCGTTGAGGTTCCGGACCTGAAGCTCGTCCTGACCGGCACGAGCGACGGGGGCGGCCTTGCGGAACTTTCTGCCAAGGCGCCGAGGAAACTGCAGAAATGGTCGCCCGGCAATCCAAAGCTCTACGACGTTACGGTCATAGCGGGCGAAGACACGCTGGCCGAGCGTATCGGCTTCCGCACCGTGGAAGTGCGCGGCGAGGACATCCTTCTGAACGGCAAGCCCATCTACCTGCGCGGCATTTCCATGCATGAGGAGGAACTCGGCACAGATCCCGTCCGCGCGATGAGCGAAGGCGCTGCCCGCGCCTTGCTGTCGGAGATCAAGTATGGCCTCAACGGCAATTTCGTGCGGCTCGCGCATTATCCGCATTCGGAAACCACGCTGCGGCTGGCTGACGAAATGGGCCTGCTGGTCTGGAGCGAAGTGCCGGTCTACTGGCTGATCGACTGGGAGAATGCAGAGACGCTGGCCGCTGCACGCTCGATGGTGGCGGAGAACATTCACCGCGACCGCAACCGTGCCTCCATCGTCCTCTGGAGCGTGGCGAACGAGACGCCGGTGTCAGACGCGCGCAACCATTTCCTGGAAACCCTGATCGGCGACGTCCGCGCGCTCGATGGCACGCGCCTGGTCACCGCCGCGCTGCTGACCAACCAATCGGACCAGGGCGACGGCGCCGAAGCGCGCATCGATGATCCGCTGGCGGAGCATCTTGATGTGATGGCGGTCAATACTTACAATGGCTGGTATGGCGGGATGCCGCTGGCCGATGTGCATGCCCTGAAATGGCCAGGCGGCTATGGCAAGCCGATGATCTTTTCGGAGTTCGGCGCCGGGGCTCTTGCCGGCTTCCACGAAGATGAGCCTGCACGCAAATTCACCGAGGACTACCAGGCCGAATATTATCGCCAGACGCTGGCCATGAGCGACAATGTGCCTTTCCTGCGGGGTATGAGCCCGTGGATCCTGAAGGACTTCCGCTCACCCCGCCGGCAGCATCCAGTCTACCAGCAGGGCTGGAACCGCAAGGGCCTGATCAGTGAGACCGGGCGCCGAAAGGAAGCATTCGGTGTGCTGGCCGCGCACTATGCCGGGATGAAGGCAAAGTCCGGGGACTGACTTGGAGGTCAGTCCTTGGCGCGTTCCAGATAGGTGCCGTCTTCGGTGTTGACCACGATGCGCGTGCCCGCATCGATGAAGGTCGGCACCATGACGCGCACACCATTGTCGAGGATCGCCGGCTTGTAGCTGCCCGACGCTGTTTGGCCCTTCACCACCGGTTCGGTTTCCATGATGGTCGCCGTGATGCGCTGCGGCAGCGTCGCCGAAACCGGCGCGCCGTTGAAGATCTGCAGCGTCACCGTCATGTTTTCCTGAAGGTAGGGCGCCGCATCGCCGATCATGCTGCCGGGAACGTGCAGCTGCTCGAAATTCTCCGGGTGCATGAACACGTAGTTTTCGCCGTCGAGATAGAGATAGGTGTAGTCGACATCCTCGACGAAGGCCTTTTCCAGCTTGTCGGTCGTCTTGTAGGTGTTGACGATCTTGATGCCGTCCGAGATGCGGCGCATTTCGATGGTCGTGGTCGGCGTGCCCTTGCCAGGGCGGAAGGATTCGGCTTTCAGCACGGAATAGAGCTGTCCGTCCGTGTGTTCGATGATATTTCCACGGCGGATGTTCGATGCGATTTCGACGGCCATAAGACTTTCCCGAGTTGTCCGGAGCGGTTCCGGTGCTATAGAGCGGCCCCGGTCCGGGGCGGCTGGACCGGCAGGCCATACCGGGACTTGTCAGCTTCGCCAAGGCCCGGAGCACAGATTTCAGCGGTTTCCGGAGGCAGGGCAGATGAGCGGCGAGACCTGGTGGCAAAAGGCCATCCATGCCGACCGCCGGCCCTTTTTGCTGGCCCGCGGGGCCGTCCGGCGAGCCCTTTCGGCCTGGTTCGAGGCGGAAGGCTTCCTCGAGGTGGAATGCGCTGCGCTGCAGGTGTCTCCGGGGAATGAGACCCATCTTCATGCCTTCGCGACCGAATTCCGCACCGATGATGGCGCGGTGAGCCCGCTCTACCTGCACACATCGCCGGAGTTTGCGGCCAAGAAACTGCTGGCCGCCGGGGAAACGCGGATCGTTGATTTCGCGCGGGTTTTCCGCAACCGCGAGGCCGGGCCGCTGCACTCGCCGGAATTCACGATGGTGGAATGGTACCGCACCGGTGCGGACCTTGGGCGGATCATGGCGGACAGCGTGGCGCTTTGCCGGGAGGCAATGAAGGCGAGCGGGCGGGCGGAATTCAGCTGGAAGGGCATGACCTGCGATCCGATGGCGGAGGCGGAGCATCTCACTCTGTTCGAGGCGTTCGAGCGGTATGCCGGGATCGATCTTGAGGCCCTGCTCGACGACCGGGCCGGCTTCCTCGCGGCGGCGCGGAATGCCGGGATTGGCGTGGTGGACGATGCGAGCTGGTCCGACATTTTCTCTGCCGTTCTCGTGTCGAAAATCGAGCCGCGCCTCGGCGAAGGGCGGCTGACCTTGTTGCAGCGCTATCCCGTCTGCGAGGCGGCCCTGGCCCGGGCGTGCCCGGACGATAAGCGATTTGCCGAACGGTTCGAGCTTTATGCTTGCGGGGTGGAACTGGCGAACGGGTTTCATGAGCTGACCGATCCGGTGGAACAGCGCGCCCGCTTCGAGGCGGACATGGCTTTGAAGCAGGACCTGTACGGAGAGACCTATCCCATCGACGAAGACTTCCTCGCGGCACTGGCGCAGATGCCGGATGCGAGCGGCGTGGCGCTGGGTTTTGACCGGCTGGTCGTGCTCGCCGCCGGAGCGCGCTCCATCCGCGATGTGATCTGGACGCCGGTGAACACATGAGAGTGAAGCGGCCCCTGACGAGCCCGGAAGCGCTCGCCGATGCCGGCCTGGTGGACGATGCCGCCGCGCTCGAGGCGGTGGCGGAGAAATATGCGCTTGCCATAACGCCGTTCCTTGCCCGGCGCATTGACCGGGATGATCCCGCCGACCCCATCGCGCGCATGTTCGTGCCGTCCACGGAGGAACTGGTGGTGCGGCCGGAGGAACTGTCCGATCCTATCGGGGATGAAGCGCATTCGCCGGTGAAGGGGGTTGTGCATCGCTATCCTGATCGGGTCCTCCTGAAGCCTGTCGGCGTTTGCCCCGTCTATTGTCGGTTCTGTTTCCGGCGCGAGATGGTCGGGCCGGGTCAGGGCGAGACGCTGAGCCCGGCGGAGCTGGACGCGGCGCTTGCCTATGTCGCCGGCCGGCCGGAGGTGCGCGAAGTCATCCTGACGGGCGGCGATCCGTTCATGCTGTCGGCGAAGCGGGCGGCGGCGCTGGGCGCGATGCTGACGGAAATCCCGCATCTTGAGGTGATCCGCTGGCACACGCGAATGCCGGTGGCAGATCCAAACCGGGTGACGGCGGATTTCGTCCGCTCCCTGATCGTGCCGGGCAAGGCGGTTTATGTGTCGATCCACATCAACCACCTGAAGGAATTGTCGCTGGAAACGAAGAAGGCGGCGGCCAGGATGGCGGAGGCCGGTATTCCCCTCCTGTCGCAGACGGTGCTGCTGCGCGGCGTCAATGACAGCGTCGAAGCTCTGGCGGACCTGATGCGGGCGCTCGTCGCGGCGCGCATCCGCCCCTATTACCTGCATCACCCGGACCTCGCCCCCGGCACCGGCCATTTCCGGGTCAGCGTGGAAGAGGGGCAGGCAATCTATTCGGCCCTGCGCGACCAGGTCTCCGGCCTCGCCTTGCCGCATTATGTGATCGACATTCCGGGCGGTGTCTCAAAGGCGAACGCCGCACCATCCGACATCGAGGCATCCGCCGAAGGCTACCTGCTGCGCGGCCGGGACGGAAAGCTGCACCCTTACCGCCCCTGATACATGGTCGGAACTGCAGCAAATACACCGGAACAGAAGAAAAATGGTGGTTCGGGGGAGACTTGAACTCCCGACCTCGCGATTATGAGTCGCGCGCTCTAACCAGCTGAGCTACCGAACC
>JAGQRO010000355.1 GCA_020425315.1 Hyphomonas sp.
AAGCCGGGGACTGGGACCGCGTCGAGGCCATGCTCGCCCGCATCGATGCCCTCAGGCACGCCTTCCCCGATCATCAGGACATCGCCCTTCAGGAGGCTATGGCCGCCGTCAATGTCACCAAACATGCCGGTAAAGCCGGGGACTGGGACCGCGTCGAGGCTGCCCTCAATCGCCTGAAAGCAGGCGTGGAAACACTTGTCACACTACCTGGCTTTTCTGCCCCGGCGCTCCGTGGCGCCGCCTTGGGAATCATCTTTGGCCCCGCCTTCGAAGGCAGCCGTGACTGGCAACGCTGGGCCGGGCAAACGGCACTGGAAATTTTGGCCCGCCACTCCTCGGCTCTGGAGCCTGAAGAAGTCGGACTTGTCTATGCCATACTCAAAGCAGCCCGGCAGCTATTCCCGGAAGAAGACTGGCTGCAGCCTGCATTGGAAGCGGCCGAAGACGCCGGCTTCGACTGGGATCAGATTCCGGACCTCCCCTCGCGGGAATCGCCTCCTGCTCCCTAGAGCGCCACTTCCATCTTGCCGTTTACGAGGGCGGAGTAGTCGTTGACGAGGGCTTCGGAGATCTGGCCGGGCTTGTAGCGATGCTCGCCGATTTCGGCCACGGGCGTGATTTCGGCGGCCGATCCGGTGATGAAGCATTCCGAGAAGGTCGGCAATTCTTCCGGCATGATCGCCCGTTCGATCACTTCGATCTGGCGCTGTTTGGCCAGCGTGATCGCCGTCTGGCGGGTCAGGCCATTCAGGAAACAGTCCGGCGTTGGCGTATGCAGGGCCCCATCGCGCACGAAGAAGATGTTCGCCCCAGTCGCCTCGGCCACCTGGCCGCGATAGTCCAGCATCAGCGCATCTGCATAGCCGTCGCGCTCGGCGGCGTGCTTGGACAGGGTGCAGATCATGTAGAGGCCGGCCGCCTTGGCATGGCAGGGCGCGGTCTTCGGGTCCGGCCGGCGCCACTGGGCGTGGGTCATCCGGATGCCCTTCATCTTGTCGGCAAAATAGTCGCCCCAGTGCCAGACGGCGACGGCCATATGGATCGTGTTGTTCTGGGCCGAAACGCCCATCATTTCCGATCCGCGCCAGGCGACGGCGCGCACATAGGCCGAGTCGAGGCCGGATTTGGCGAGCGCCTCGCGCTTGGCTTCTTCCACCTGTTCCACGCTGAACGGGATGTCGAAGCCCATGATCTGAGCGGAATTGTGCAGGCGTTTGGAATGGTCCAGCGACCTGAAAATCTTGCCATTATAGGCGCGCTCGCCCTCAAATACGGCCGAGGCATAGTGCAGCGCGTGCGTCAGGACATGCACTTTCGTGTCCCGCCAGGGCACGAATTCGCCATCCATCCAGATATAGCCATCTCGGTCGTCGTAGGGGGTTGCGGCCATGACTCTCAGTCTTCCTCGCTTGAACTTATTCTGTTTTCGCGTTCATTTCACTCTATGGCACCAGACGTCAACCTGAACCGCCCATTCGACCCCCGCCTGTTCCTGATGGATCAGGAGCTGGACCGGGGGGTAGGCCTGTTGCTGGCCGGCGCCGCGGAACTCACGAGAGCCGCGGAAAAGGCCCGGCGCAAGGCGGGCCTGAGCAAGCCAGAGATGCAGATTCTCATGGCCATCCGCTACCGGCCCGGCCTGACCGTGTCGGAAATGCGGGAATCGCTCGGCATGACGGTGCCGACCTTTGCCCGCATCCTGGGCGCGCTGGACCAGCGCAGCCTGATCGAAAAGGCCAAGGGCACCGGCGACGGGCGCCAGCGCACGCTCGCCCTGTCGGATGCCGGCACGACCCTGACCACATCCATCGCCATCGAACTGCGCGAGCGGCTGCGCATTGCCTATCGCAGCGCCGGGCCGGATGCGGTGGCCGGAACCCGCCGCGTGCTCGACGCCCTGGTGCGCTGATGGCAGAGGCGGCGCACATTCTCGTCGTCGATGACGACGACCGTATCCGCGACCTCCTGAAACGCTTTCTGTCGCGAGAAGGCTACCGGGTGACGGCGGCGGCTGACGCGGCCGGCGCCCGCCGCCTGATGGGCACGATGGAGTTCGACCTTGCCGTGCTGGACGTGATGATGCCGGGCGAGGATGGCTTCTCCCTGCTCTCCGGCATCCGCAAGGGCGTCTCGAAGGAAACCCCCGTGCTGCTGCTGACCGCGCGCGGCGAGGCCGGCGACCGGATCGAGGGCCTGAAACGCGGCGCCGACGATTATCTCGCCAAGCCGTTCGAGCCGGAGGAGCTCTCCCTGCGCTGCGCGGCAATCCTGCGCCGCTCGCTGAAGGAGGAGCCGCCGGAAGAAGTCGAAATGTCCGGCCTCGTCTTCAATGCCGCGCGCGGCGAGCTGAAATCCGGCGAGGAACGCATCCGCCTCACCGATGCGGAATTGCACCTGCTGACAGTGCTCGCCTCGCGCGCCGGGGAGCCGGTGAGCCGCGAGGAACTCGCCGACCTCACCTCCGCCGGCATGGAACGCTCCGTGGACGTACAGGTGACCCGCCTGCGCCGGAAGATCGAGCCGAACCCGAAAGAGCCCGTCCACCTGCAGACCGTGCGCGGCATCGGCTACCGCCTGATGCCGGACTGACGGGCGATCCCCATGTTCCGCCTGCGCGATATCACCCCTCACGGACTTTACGCCCGCAGCCTGCTGATGGTGGTGCTGCCGATCGTACTGATCCTGATGCTGACGACCTGGTATTATTACGGCAACCATATCGCCGAGGTGAACCGCAAGCTCGGCCAGTCGATCGCGCGGGATGTCAGCCTGGTGCAGGATTTCTGCGAGCGCCGCGCCGAGGACATTGCCGGCGACCTGATCGGCAACCGGCTGGACCTGACCTTCACCTGCTCGGCGCCGGGCGGCGAACTGGAAGCCGAGCCGATGCTGGAGGCCTTCTCCTATCGCACGATCCTGCAGGAGGAACTCTCGACCCGGCTTGGCGTGCCGGTGCGCGTGGGCCTCAGCCCGCACGACTCAATGGTGCACATCCGCTTCCCGGCGGCCGGCAAGACGGCCGAAGTGCTGATCGAACGCAAGCGCGTGGTGACCATTACCTCGCACTTCTTCATCATCTGGGTGATCATCTTCAGCCTGATGATGGTGGCCCTCGCCATCGCCTTCCTGAACCAGCAGGTGCGCTCCATCCTGCGCCTGTCGGAGGCCGCACGCGCCTTTGGCCGGGGACGCGACATTCCGGGCTTCCGCCCGTCCGGCGCCAATGAGGTGCGCGATGCCGCCCGCGCGGTGATCGACATGAAGAACCGCCTCACCGCCTTCGCTGAACAGCGCACCGCCATGCTGGCCGGTGTGAGCCATGACCTGCGCACGCCCCTCACCCGCCTCAAGCTGTCCCTCGCGATGATGGAGGAGACAGACGAGATCAAGGCGATGAAGGCCGATCTCGACGATATGGCGATGATGCTGGACGAATACCTGGCCTTCGCCCGCAATGAGGATGGCGACGAGGCCGCGCCGTTCGACCTCGCCGTCCTGGTCCGCGAGATCGCAGCCGGATACGATCAAAAGGTCCGCATCACTGTGCCGGAAACCGTGCGCATCAATGGCCGCCGCCTCGCCCTCAAGCGGGCGCTGACCAATCTCGTCTCCAATGCCGTTCTCTATGGCGGCGAAGTGCGCGTGACCCTGGTGGACGGGCCACATGCGGCCGAAGTGCATGTCGACGACAGTGGCCCCGGCATTCCGCGCGAACAGTATGAGGAAGCCTTCCGCCCCTTCTCCCGGCTGGACGAGTCCCGCTCCCAGAATGCCTCCGGTACAGGGCTCGGCCTGACGCTGGCGCGCGACACGGCCCGGGCCCATGGCGGCGACGTACGACTGTCGGAAAGCCCGCAAGGGGGCTTGCGCGCCAGCCTGCGCCTGCCGCATTGATGTGTCTCCCAGTGAGAGCCTGAACCCCATGTCCGAAAAACCCGCCAAGCTGATCGTCCGCAATGCCGAGACGCGCGACATTCCCGGCATCGTTGGCCTGTCGGAACGCGTCTATGGCGCGGGCATGGGCTATTCGCAGGCCCAGATCATGGGGCTCATCAACCGGTTCGCGGATGGCCAGTTCATCGCCGAATATGAAGGCCGGATTGTCGGCTTCTGCGCCACGTTCATGATTTCCGGCGACGTCGCCCTGCAGCCTCACACCTGGGACGAGATTACTGGCGTCGGCTATGCCGCGCGGCACAATCCGGATGGCGACATGCTGTATGGCATGGATGTGCTGGTGCATCCGGACTATCGGCGCCTGCGCATCGGCGACCGGTTCTACCGGGTACGGAAGGATCTCTGCCAGTGGCTGGAGCTGAAGGGCATCGTGTTCGGCGGGCGGATGCCCGGCTATGCGCGCCACGCCAAGGAATATCCGGACCCGAAGGACTATGTCGATGCCGTGCTTGAGAAGAAGTTCAAGGACCCGGTGATCAATTTCCAGCTGCGCCATGGCTTCCGGCCCATCGGCGTGATCCGCAATTACCTGAAGGGCGATGCCGCCTCGAAGGATTGCGCCACCCACATGCTGTGGGAAAACCCGCTGGAGCAGGACAAAATCAAGGCCAAGCCCAGCCTTGGCGACACGGCCCTGCCCGAGCGCGTGCGCATAGCCACCGTGCAGTTCCAGATGCGCCGCATCAACGCCATCGACGAGTTCGAGCAGCAGATCGAATATTTCACCGACATTGCGTCGGACTATAAATCGGACTTCGTTGTCTTTCCTGAACTCTTCACGCTGCAGCTCCTCTCACTGGAGCACCGGCCCCTGGGACCCGTGGAATCGATCGAGAAGATTTCCGAATACACGCCCCGCTTCGTCGCCTTCATGGAGAAGCTGGCCGTCTCCTACAATATCAACATCATTGCCGGCACCCATCCCAGCAAGATGGAGAATGGCGACATTCTCAACATCTCCTATGTCTTCCTGCGCGACGGCTCGGTCCATACGCAGCAGAAGCTGCACCCGACCCCGTCGGAGCGGGCCTGGTGGAACATCAAGGGCGGCACCGGCGCCAATGCGATCCAGACCGATTGCGGCCCGATCGGTGTGATGATCTGCTATGATTCCGAATTCCCGGAACTGGCCCGCCATTTGGTGGACCAGGGGGCCCTGCTCCTGTTCGTACCCTTCTGCACCGATGAGCGGCGGGGATATCTGCGCGTGCGCTATTGCTGCCAGGCCCGGGCGGTGGAGAACCAGTGCTATGTCGCCCTCTCCGGCGTGGTCGGGAACCTGCCGAATGTGGAGAATATGGACATCCACTATGCCGAAAGCTGCATCCTGACGCCGTCGGACTTCCCCTTCGCCCGCGATGGCGTTGCCGCCGACACGGCCCCGAACACAGAAACCATCGCGCTGGCGGACCTCTCCCTGTCGGACCTGTTGACGGCACGACAGTCCGGCGCGGTGCAGAACCTCAAGGACCGCCGGTTCGACCTTTATTCCGTCGCCTGGAAGAAAGGCGGCTGAGCCCCGGTTGCAGCGGACCGCTCCCCTTTCTAATATTCGCGTCACGGGGGTAGGAGGACGAGGCATGATCCGTTTCCGCATTGGCATCCTGGCAATCGCCGTGGCGGGGTTCGCCGCCTGCGCCAGCCCGCCCAAAGCGCCGCCACCGGCCGCGCCTGCGCCTGAACTGGTGCCTGAAGCGGTGCCCGAGCCGGAACCGCCGCGAGACCTGCTGGTCGAGCTGAGCGCCGCGGAAGTCCTAGGCGATACCGACGAGATGGCCTCCCTCGCCCGCGAACTCGCCGCCGACCCGGAGACGGACGAGGCCCTGATGATGGACCTTGCCGAAATGATGGCCTCCATCGGCGAGACCGATTTCGCCCTTTCGGCCTATCAGGATGCCGCCGAGGCCGAAGCGGCGCAGGACGAGCCGGACTTCTCCCGCCTGATCGACCTTGAGGCCCGCATGGCCGAGATCGCCGCCGAGGCCGACATGGCCGACGAGGCCGTTCTGCATGCCGGGCGCGCCGTCGGCCTCGTCAACGACCATCTCGGCGCAGACCATCCGCGCATGGCCCCCCTGCTCGCCTTCGTGAAGGCCTATGAGCTGGACCTCGATGCCGTGGCTGCCGCCGGCGGCCTCTATGAAGCCGAGGAGGCCGAGGCCGTGCTGGCCGAAAGCGTCGACCGCGCCCGCATGGACGAGACCGTGCTGCCGTCGAGCCGCGGCACGCCCGCCCCGCGTATCGGCGGGGAGGAGCCGCCCTTCGACATCGTGAAAGTGTTCTACGGCACCGACCGCAAGCCCGCGCCGGTGAAGAATATCAAAGTGGGCGAGCGCGCCGTGCTGGACCCGCGCACCTATTACAGCGCAGAGCGCGGCGATCTGGAAACCGGCAGCGTGCTGGTCTCTGTGCCGCGCAACCGCAATGTCGGCGAGATCCCGAAGCCCAGCGTGTTGCGTTTCGATTTCCGGCCCGATCCGGCCAAGCATGTCATCCTGGGCGACATGAAGGTGCATGCGAACATGACCGCCTTCGTCAATGATGTGCGCCGCGAACTCGCCGTGTCGGAGCGGCGGGAAATCTTCGTGCTGGTGCATGGCTACAATACGAGTTTCGATGCCGGCATCGAGCGCACGGCCCAGCTGGCCGTGGACCTCGAAATCGACGGCGCGCCAGTCTTCTATTCCTGGCCGTCTGCCGGCAGCCTGTTCAGCTATGGCGCCGACCGCGCGCAGATCACCGACGAGGCCGTCGCAGACCTGGAAGCCTTCCTCACCGTGCTGTCCGAAAAGACCGGCGCCGGGCATATCAGCGTCGTCGCCCATTCGATGGGGAACGAATTCCTCGTCCGCGCCCTCGACAAGCTGGCCAAGCGGGAAGAGCCGAAACAGATGTTCGATGAGGTCATCTTCGCGTCGCCAGACGTGGAAGCCGGCGAATTCCGTGAAATGGTGTCCGGGTTCGGCCCGCTGGCGGGGGACCTGACCCTCTATGCCAGCTCCAAGGACCGCGCGCTGCAAGTGTCCCGCCGCTTCAACGGCACCGGCAAGCGGGCCGGCGAATCCGTCGATCCGGTGCTCCTGCCGAAGCTCGACACGATCGACACATCCAATGTCACCGACGGCGGGCTTGGCCATTCGGACATATTCGGCGGCGCCTTCACGGACTTCCAGGCCATCCTCTGGCTCAGCCTCGAGCCCGACAAGCGCTGCGTGCTCGGCCGGCGCGAGGATGGCGGCGCGGTGACCTGGGTGCTCGGCAATCCGCGCACCGAATTCTGCGGCAGCGAAGCCTTCCAGACCGCCATCGTCACCATGCGCCGCGTCGGCATGGAACGCTCGGCTGAGGTCATGTCGGAGGAGGCACTAAAGGCCGGCGCATTGGGCGACCTGCCCAAGGCCTCGGTATGGGAGTCGGCGCTGAAGATCTTCCAGTGGTTGCCATTGGCCGGCGCCGTCCTGCCGGAGGACTCCCCCAAGCCCTGAGCTCAGACGCTGCGATGCGGGTCTGAGTGGTCCCACTCCGCCAGCAGTGTGCGCAAGGCGGATATGAAGGCCAGCGGCTGGTCCAGCATGACATGATGGTCCGCATGCGGAATGGAGATGAACGGCACCTGATGACCGAGGAGCTTGCGCATGTATTCGCCGACATCGTCCAGCATCAGATTGCTCTGCTCGCCGCGAATGATGGCGAGGCGGCAGCGGGCCGATTTCAGGAGGTCGCCGGGATCGCGCCCTGAATCGAAATGGGTCCAGATGGTCGGGTCGAACTTCCAGGTCCAGCCATCGTCACCCGCCCGCTTCAGGCTCCAGCGGGCGATATAGTCGACGGCGTACAGGTTTTCACACAGCTGCGGCGGGGCGAGGCGGAAGCGGGCGAGCGCGCTGGCGAGGTCCGGATAGATGCGGTGCGGCCGGCCCTGCCGGTTGGGGCCGCGATGCGGCCGCTCCGGCGGGTTCACCGGGCTGTCGACGATCACCATGCCGGCGAACCGGTCACCATATTCGGCTCCGGTCACCAAAGTGACGAAGCCGCCGAAGGAATGAGCGACGATGATCGGCTTGGCCGGTCCTTCGAACAGGCCCGCCGCCTCGGCAACGGCCACTTCTTCTTCGGCGAAAGTCGCCATGTCGTATTTGTCGCGATGGTCGCTGTCGCCCATGCCGGAAAAGCTGATCGCGGCGACATTGTAGCGGGCGGCGAAGTAAGGCGCGATGAAATCCCACCAATGGGCATGGGCGCCATTGCCATGCACGAGCAACAGGCCGGGCGCCCCGCGGCGGCCCCAGCGCTGGTAGGACACGTTGGCGCCCTTAACCATCACCGAGCCCGTCTCATAAGGGGTGGCGACCGCCTTGCGGAACCAGTCCGGCGCCGGCGGCACCTCGCCCTTGAACGGGGCCAGCGGGCCGCCTTCGGACGGGATTTCCGGCGGCTGGTCGCGAACGATTCCCCTGTTTTCCCCGGTCATCCCAGTTTTTCCCTCAGTTTGCCAATTTGTGGTCGTCCCGCCCCTGCAGTGCAAGCCCCGCCCCAACGGCACCCCGGCATGCCATTTGCCCACCCACTACTGAATCCGGAGGCCCTGCCCCATGTTGAAACGCCTGCTTGCCCCGCTGGCCCTTGCGGCCCTCGCTTTGCCCGCCTCCGCCAGCCCGGAACTGGCAGAGCTCTGGGGCGTGAAAGCGGCCGGCCTTTACTCCGATACGGTTGTCCTGCTGGATGAGGCGCGCACCGGCGCGGCCCCGGCGCTGGAAGACGGCTACATCATCGATCTTGAGCGCTTCGCCGTCACCGCCACGCGGCTCGGCAGCTGGAACGATCAGGTCAGCGGCGCCAAGGATCTCGGCTGCATCTTCCGCGGCATGGCCGAAGAGGCCGAAATCCAGCTCGGCGCGCTGGAAGGTGCCCGCTCCGTTCGGGACAGGGAATCGGCGCTGCGCCGGCTCGTCACCCTGTTCGACGATGCGCAGGACATTTCCGCCGCTGCTGCCTGGGCCGCGCGCCATGGCGGACAGCTGCCGAATGCCAATGACGGCGCCCCGGCCGCCTGCCCGGCCAATCCGGCCATGGCCAGCCGCATCAGCGCCTACTAAGGCCGGAACACCGCATCCGCGTCGGCCAGCAGGTCGTAGGAAACGTAGTGTTTCAGCTTTTCCGTCAGCTCGGTCGCATCACCCTGCAGCAGGGCCGGATCGATGGGCTGGCCGAACGTCATCCGCATCTTTGACCCGCGCTTGTTCAGAAGCTCGTTGAACAGGGTAATGTCGCGCAGCTCGTCATTGAGGTTGCAGAACAGATAGTAGAGCTTCGAATTCCAGGCATCGAGGTTCAGCGGCACGATGGGCGCGTTCTGTTTCTTGGCGAGGCCGACGACGGTGGAGAACCAGTCCTTCTCGATCAGGCGGTCGCCTTCCTTCCGCGCAAGGCGCCCGGAGGGGAAGATCACGACGCACTTTTCCTCCTTGAAGGCCTCACCAGCGCGTTTCAGCGTTTCCCGCGTCTTGGCGGGCGAGCGTTTCGCCATCACCCATTCGACCGGGATGATCACATCCTGGAAACGCGGATTGACCCGCACGGCATCGGCATTGGCAAAGAATACGATGTCCTGGCGCACGCGCTTCAGGAGATCCCAGACCGCCACGCCATCGGCGAGGCCCGTCGGATGGTTCG
>JAGQRO010000356.1 GCA_020425315.1 Hyphomonas sp.
GGCAATCGTGCGCAACACCCAGCGGTCCGGATCACCCGTGCCGAAGGCGACGCGCAGATGGTTGGAATCCTCCTGCGCGGTGACGATGTCCTCGAAGCCGTCGGCATCGAGATCGGCCATGACGATGCCGTCGCCGCCCCGGATCGGCACGCCGCCATTGACGTCTTCGGCATCGATGAGGTGTTCGACCCAGGAGATGTAAGAGCCGTCCGGCGCGCGCGCCTCGCTCGGCGTGTCGGCCACGGTGGGCGGCGGGGGCGGCGCCATTTCCTGCACCACACCGGCACATCCGGCCACGGCCAGCGCGGCGGCAAGAAGGGGAAGGGTTCTGGGCGCGCCCGCAGGCGCCTGTCGCGGCTCGTCTGTCATGGCGCCACCGTGTCACCGAATGGCGCACGGGTCCACGCCGTTCCGGGCCCGGCCGGCCGCCATGGTTGACCCCGGCGCATTTCCGGGGGCATGGGAGGCATGTGCCATTGGTCCGGAGACCGCGATATGAAATTCCTTCCCGCCCTGCTGCTCGGCGCCGTCATTCTGGCCGGCTGCTCGCCCACCTCGCCAGCTCCGGACGCTTCAGGCCCGCAGGCCGGCCCCTCGCTGGAGGGCGACTGGCAAGCCTGGCTGACGGAGCACACTGAAAGCTATTTCGATGGCCGGCAGGCCGTGCTGAAGGCCAATGACGCGATCTATATCAAGCCCGGCGAGACGGCCTGGCTGACCGGGAACCCGGAAGACCCGGCGACCTATCACTGGTCCATCGTCCAGCCGGAGGGCCCGACGGCCCTGTCCGTGGAGTTCGAGCTGCCCGAGCCGGACGCCCCGCACGCAAGTCTCACCCATATCGGCGAGATCGTGGATTTCGGCGACGAGACGAAGACCTTCACGCTCAGCGACGATATCGAGATCTATGGCGGCCCGTCCGGTCTCGGCACGGACGATCCGCGTTTCGTCGTCTTCGCCTTCAACCAGCGCCATCCGGCGGCGACGGATTTTGCGGGCCTCTCCTTCTATGCCTATGCGCCGGACTTCCGGGTCGAGGCGTCGGTGACCCCCACCCTGCCGCCGGCACCGCACATCATGCAGACCGAGCGGGGCCTGATAAAACAATTCTTCGAAGTGGGGCACGCCAATTTCACGGTGAGCGGCACGGATGTGTCCCTGCCCCTCTACAGCTTCTCCGCCGATACGAGCGACCTGCAATACCTGTTCGCGCCCTTCACGGATGAAACCACGGGCACGGAGACCTATGGTGTCGGCCGCTATCTCGATCTCGAAACCGCAGGCGGCACGCTGCCGGAGACGCTGACCATAGATTTCAACTATGCCTACAACCCGCTCTGCGCCCTGTCGGACCATTATAACTGCCCGGTCGTCGAATTCACGATCCCCGCCGCCATCAAGGCCGGGGAACGCTACGATTACGGCCTTCACTGAGCCGGGCCTGTTGTTCAGCGCAGAAAAAAAGCCCGGCTGCGTAGACCGCGCCGGGCTTTGAGTATCGGGTCCCGAAGGGGGAGGAAACGCCCAATCGGAGGAATGATCGGGTTAATGCCCGGGACCCTTGGCATGACCCCTATGTAGTTCCTATTCGCACATGCACAAGAACTGCATAAGCAGATCACTTATGCAAATATGCATTATGAACTTTCCGTCACTTACGCTTGCCGCATGGCTGACCGGCGCAGGGCCTCGGTCTCCCCTGTCAGGAAGTCCCGGAAGGCGGCGACGCGCTTCGAACGGCGCAAATCGCTCGGATAAATGAAGTAGAGATCGAAGATCGGGCCGACATTCTCCGGCAGCACTTTCACCAGCCGCGGCATGGTGGAGGCCATATAGTCCGGCACGTCGGCAATGCCGAGGCCCGCATCCACGGCGCGCAGCATGGCGAAGACATTGTTGACCTTCAGCGTGGCCGGGCGCGGCGGGGCATCATCCCGGCCGACGCGGCAGGCAAAGCTCATTTCGTGAAGGGGCGAGGTTTCGTCGCCATAGGCGATGATGCG
>JAGQRO010000357.1 GCA_020425315.1 Hyphomonas sp.
GTCTCCATCGTCGTGACCTATGACAAGGCGCTCGCCGGCGGGGATATTCCGCCCTTCGATTGCGGCGGCGTCGTCAACTGCATCGTCAACACGGCGTGGAACCGGGGGCTCGGCTGTGTGATCAATTCGCAGGGCATCATGCAGAGCCCGGTCGTGCGGGCAGAGGCAGGCATTCCGGACGACCAGGTGATCCAGACCTGCGTCGCCATGGGCTGGCCGGACGATACGTTTCCGGCCAATGCCGTCGTCTCGACCCGAAAGTCCGTGGACGAAGCGGCGACCTTCCTCGGTTTCGAGGACTGATCAGGCGAGCCGGTCGAGATTTGCCCGCAGCATTCTGAGGGTCAGCTCCCGCGCGCGGCCGGGCGGCTTGCCGAGCAGGTCGGCCAGCGACGGCCCGAAAAAGCCGACCCCCAGCGCCAGCGTGACGCTGAGCAGGATCATGTCCTCGGCCACATCCACCGGCACGCCGACATTCGCCATCTTCTGCTGCACGACCTGTTGCACCGCTTCGCGCACCAGGGTCAGGCGCCGGGATTCATCGGTCAGTTCCAGCCAGGCGGCGAGGCGGGCCGTGCCGCGCGATTCAAAGGCATCGAACAGGGTTTCGAGGCCCGCCCCGCGCGCGGCCGAAAGGTCGTCCACCGGCACGTTGAGGGCGAGGATATTATCGACGAGGTCGCCGATCATCTGCTCCATCAGGGCCTTCTGGACCGCATCGATGGAGCCGAAATGGTGCAGCACGGTCGCATTGGCGACGCCGGCGGCCTTGGCCACATCGGCCAGCCGCAGCGATTGCGGCCCGCGCTCCACCAGCAGGGATTCGGCCGCTGACAGGATATTGCTGCGGGATTCCTCGATGGAGCGTCGAATTCTAGGCTGTTTTTGATTTTTTATTGACATTTTTGTCAGTAGTGTTAGCTGAAGACCATCCGTTAGAGGCACAAACTCCCATGACACACAAGCGCACTCCCGACGACGTCACCATTTTGCCGCGCGACTATCACTTCGATATGGAGAGCGCGAAGAAGGGCTACTGGCTGGACGGCGATCCCGTCGCCACGGCCGTGTTCAACTGCCTGTCGCTGACCTTCCCGGGCGGCGAGCGCATGTTCATGGACGCCGTGCGCGCCTATCGCAGCGAGGTGAGCCCGAAACTGGCGAAGGACGTGAAGGATTTCATCGCGCAGGAAGCCATCCATTCCCGCGAACACCATTTGCTGAACGAACTCATCGACCGCGAGAAATATCCGGTCGCCGAGGTCGAGGCCGAGATTTCCGAGCGCATCGCCTTCGGCCGCTCGCGCGGGTCGATGGGCATGTTGATCTCCACCATCTGCCTTGAGCATTTCACGGCGATGATGGCCGACATGATGGACGATCATGACACGCTGTTCTCGAAGACCGAAAAGCCGATCGCCGACATGTGGCGCTGGCACGCGATGGAAGAGTGCGAGCACAAGGCCGTCGCCTATGACGTCTATCTCGAAGTCACGAAAGACTGGCCGCCGCATCGCCGGTACATGCGCCGCTGCATCGCCATGGCGCTGATCACCTATCACTTCACCCGCAACATTGCCGGCTATGCCGCCAGCTTCCTCGAAGCCGATGGCTACACGCCGCAGGAAGCGAAACGCGCGGTGAAGAAATTCCTCTGGAAACAGCCGGGCCTGTTCGGCAAGGGCTGGAAGGTCTGGATCTCCTGGTTCAAGCCGGGTTTCCATCCGTGGGACCACGACAACCGCGCCCTCGTCGAATCCTGGCGCGCCGAGTTCGACGCGGCGGTGCCGGCCGAATAGGCCGCACACGGAATTTACAGGCACAATGCGGCGGCACGGCAAGTGCCGCCGCTTCTGCATCCGGCACGGCGTCTCAGGGACAGCCGATGGCGTGGGCAAGGATGTTGCGGTGCACTTCGCTGGTGCCGGAATAGATCGTCGCCGCGCGCGTGCCGAGATATTTGCGTTGCGCGAAGGCGCTGTACGGGGCCGCTTCCAGCGCCACTTCGGTGATCGTCTGGTGCAGCTCGCTGGCGCGCAGCTTCAGCGCTGAGGCGGCGGGTGCCGCGCCGACGCCCATCTGGCCGGCATTGAAGCGCGCTTCCAGCGCTTCGAACTCGTCGACGCGGCGATCGAGGTCTGCCAGCCTTGCGATCTGCCCGGCGTCCATTGGCGCGGCTGCCTGCGCCTCACGCCAGGCCGCCCGCAGCGCCCGGCGCAGGGCGCCGGTCGTCGTATTGTTGCCCCGGGCAATGGCCATCAGCTGTTTTGCCGCCGCCCAGCCCTTGCCGACCTCTCCGATCCGGTCAGCGGCCGGCGTGCGCACGCCATTGAAGAAGACTTCATTGGTTTCGCACTCGCCATCGATGAACTTGATCGGGCGCACCTCGATGCCCGGCCGGTCCATTTCCACCAGCAGGAAGACGAGCCCGTCGCGGCCCTTCGAGTCCGGTTCGCAGCGGGCCAGCAGGAACATGTGCGTGGCGTAGTTGGCAAAGCTCGTCCACACTTTGGAGCCGGTCAGGATGAAATCGTCGCCATCGCGTTCGGCTTTCAGGCCGAGGGCCGACAGGTCCGATCCCGCCTGCGGCTCTGAAAAGCCCTGGCACCATTCGTGCCGGCCATCGAGAATGGCGGGCAGGTAGCGGGCCTGCTGCGCCGGCGTGCCGGCCTCGATGATCAGCGGGCCGATGGTCCGTACACCGGAATTCATCAGGATCGGCGCATCGGCCGCCGCGCAGGCATTCTCGAAATAGAGGCGCTGCTCCGTCGTCCAGCCTGCGCCGCCATATTCGACCGGCCAGGATGGGGCATACCAGCCCCGCGCGCTCAGCTTCCGCCGCCACTCGGCGCAGGCCTCCGGCGCGGATTTCAGGCCGGCTGTTTCCCGTCCCGCCGCGCGCAGCTCATCGGTCAGCTCGTCCTCAAGGAACGCATCCACTTCCGCGCAGAAGGCCGCGAAATCCGCTTCGGCGGGCGCGTCGCTGGCCGCGAGGGCAAACTGAAAACTTCCGTCCATGCCGGGCTCCCTGTTCCGGAGTGACCCGCCATTTCCGCCCGGATCGCATTTCGGGACAATCCGGAATACTACGTGGGCCGCGCCGCACCCCAATCGGGCGAGTCCGCCGCGCCGGCATGCACGCCTGCGGCGCAATCGCTCCATGACAACGATGAAATCCTGAATTTCGAGGGGGGACAAAGCGCTGAGCCTGAAATATGCATGACCTGACCCGCGGCCGTGCCCAATGCCTGCCGTGACATATGAACTTAATTGAGTGGGGGCCCTCATCTGATGCGCCTGAAGCCCGTCTTTATCGCCTTGTCCGTTGGTGCCGCCCTGCTTGGCGGGTGCGGAGGGGGCGGCGGTGGTGGCGGCGGCGGCAGCACGTCTCCATCGCCCCCGCCGCCTCCACCCCCGCCTCCGCCGCCGCCACCCCCGGCGCCGCAGAGCCAGACCGATGTCACCTACGGCACCGGCCTCCTGAACACCGGGACGAAGACCTTGCGGCTGGACATCTACCAGTCCGGTGCCGCATGTGCGGCCGCGCGCCCGCTGGTGCTCATCGTGCATGGCGGGGGCTTCATCGAAGGCTCGAAAAGCGAGGCGCCCTGGCCGACCTTCGCGGCCGACCTTGCCTCGAACGGCTATGTCGTTGCCTCGATGGATTACCGCCTGCTGGGCGACAGCCCGGTGCCCTCAGCAGAGTTCACACCGCTGCGCGATGAGATTCTTGCCCGGAATATCGGCCCGATCGTTGCGCCGGATCCGGTGCAGGCAGACGTCATCACCAGCGCCATCGAAGACACGGTCACGGCCCTGCGCTGGCTGGCCGCGAATGATGATGCGAACTGTATCGACATGACGCGCATCGCGATCTGGGGCGAGTCGGCCGGCGCCGTCATGGCGCTGCACGCCACCTACGGCCTCGACGAGTTTTCCATCTCCGTGCCGCGCCCGGATGTGGTGATCGATGACTGGGGCCGGTTCGTCTATCCGGGCCTGATGACGGCCGGCGATGCGCCGCTCGCCATCTTCCACGGCACCAATGACACGATTGTCGACTATACATTCGCGCAGGACCTGGCGGCTGAGGCCGGCGGTGCAGGCATCTCGTACAGCTTCTATTCGATCACCGGCGGCGGCCACAGTTTCATCGATCTGCCGATCCAGTCGATCACGCTGAACGGCACCTCGCTCTACGACATCAGCGTGAACTTCATCGACGCCCACCTCAAGGCCGGCACCCCGCTCTACGAAACCCGGGACGTGCCCGTCAGCGGGAACTGAGGCGCTACGCCATTCCCGGGCGCCACGCGTCTGCAATGTGTAGCGGCACCCGCCACGGCGCGACGGCGACGATGTCATAGCGCCAGCCGCAGTCAGCAAGGGCAGGGTGGCGGGCCATCCAGAAATCCGCCGCGCGGGAGATGCGCTGCCAGGCTGCGGGTGTCACCGCGCCGGCGGCCCCGTCCAGTGAGGCTCGGTACTTCACTTCCACGAAGACGACTACGCCGCCGCGCCGCGCGATCAGGTCCACTTCGCCGAGCGGCGTCTTCACGCGCCGGTCGAGGATGCGATAGCCTTTCGCCTGAAGGAGCAGGGCGGCGGCGCGTTCGCCCTTGCGGCCGCGTTTCTCCGCCTGCTGACGTTTGGCCTCAGCCATCGGCTTTCAGCTGCAGGGCGCGCTGGTAGACTTCGCGCTTCGGCAGGCCCAGCGCTTCGGCCACGGCATTGGCGGCGGCCTTCGTCGGCTGGCCGGCGAGGGCGTCGCGCAGGGCGGCGTCCAGCTGCTCCGGCGTCACCTCGGCTTCGCCCGGCGGGCCGACCAGCATGACAATCTCGCCCTTCGGGCCGCCCTCGCTTGCATAGTGCCCGGCGAGGTCCGCCAGCGTGCCGCGCCGGGTCTCCTCGAACAGCTTGGTCAGTTCGCGCGCCACGGCGGCATCGCGCGTCCCGCCCAGCGTGGCGGCAAGGTCTGCCAGTGCCTCGGCAAGGCGCGGGCCGCTCTCATAGAAGATCAGCGTCGCCGGAACGCCCTTCAGGGCCTCGGCCGCGGCCCGGCGGGCGCCCTGTTTCGGCGGCAGGAAGCCGGCGAACAGGAACCGGTCGCTCGGCAGGCCGCTCGCCACCAGGCCCGCCAGCATGGCCGAGGCGCCCGGCACAGGAAACACGCGGTGGCCCGCCTCCAGCGCCTCATGCGCCAGCTTCCAGCCGGGATCTGACACCAGCGGCGTGCCGGCATCGGAGACCAGCGCGATCCGCCCGCCCTCAGCCAGCTTGCGCATGAGTTCGGGCCTCCGTTCGGCCCCATTGTGGTCATGGTAGGGGCTCAGCCGGGCTTTAAGGCCGTAAGCGGACAGGAGTTTGCCCGCCACACGCGTGTCTTCGGCCAGGACCTCATCGGCCCCGGCCAGCACGTCCAGCGCCCGCAAGGTAATGTCCCGCAGGTTCCCGATCGGGGTGGAGACGACATACAAGCCCGGAGCCAGTGCCTGCGGCGGTTGCCCGCCCGGCCCGGCCCCCCTAGAGTCGC
>JAGQRO010000358.1 GCA_020425315.1 Hyphomonas sp.
AAGATCAGCAGGATGAACACCACGTCGAGCATCGGCGTGAGGTTCACGTCATCCTCTGCTCCACCCGAGGCATATTGCCGTTTTCTGCGTGCCATTCGGTGCTCCTCTACTCGGTCGCCGACAGAACGAGGTTCACGCCCGTCTGGTATCCGGCATTGTATGCCGCATCCCGGATGAGGACGATCACACCACTCTTAGCCTGCGGATGTGCCTGAATTATGACCTGGCTTTCCGGCGTCTCGGCACGGACTCGCTCGATATTCGCGCGGACCGACCCGATATCCGTCGGACGGCCGTTCACGGTGATGAGATTGCTCTCATCCACCAGGATCAGGATTGCCGGAACCTGTTGATCCTGCGGCGCATCCGGGTTCGGAGGCGGCGGCGGTTCAAGGCCAAGCGCCTTTTCCTGGGCGAAGGTCGAGGTCACAATAAAGAAGATGAGCAGGATGAAGACCACGTCCAGCATGGGCGTCAGGTCGACATTGGCCTCGTCGGGCGCTCTTTGTGTACGTCCGCGCATCAGCCGATCTCCATCGCATCTTCAACTTCCTGCACCGACCGCGCGACACGGCGGTCCATGCCGGAGGTGAACAGGATGCCGGACAGCGAGGCGACCATGCCTGCCATCGTCGGGATGGTGGCACGCGACACGCCGGCCGACATGGCCTTCGCATCGGCACCGCTGGTGATCGCCATGATGTCGAACACCGCGACCATGCCCGTCACCGTTCCCAGAAGGCCGAGCAGCGGGGCCAGGGCAACCATGGCCTTGGTCAGCTGCACGTTCTGTTCCGCCTTCATGCGAACTTCAGAGACGAGCTTGTCCTTGATCCAGTGCGCCAGGGTGGACTTGCGGTCGGAGCGGGCACGCCATTCGGCGATCGCTTCGGCTGCCACCTGTTTGTGCGCGAACCGGAAATAGAACAGGCGCTCCAGGATCAGGGCCCACATGAAGAATGTCGCTGCCATGATGACAATCAACACGGGGCCGCCACGATCGAGGAATTCCTGTAACGCTGTAAAACCCATATCGGGTTCCTCCTCGTTGGGGGTACGGGGAGTGGCTTACGCCACTCCGCGCAGGGATTCCGCTTTCTCGGCGATCAGGCCAGCAGCCTGTTCGTCGAGGATCTGCTGGTTGCCGCGCGCCATGGACGACACGACCGCATGGATCAGCAGGAGCGGAATGGCCGCAACGAGACCGAACACCGTGGTCATCAGAGCCACCGAGATACCGCCGGCCATCAGCTTCGGATCGCCCGCACCGTAGATGGTGATGGCGGTGAAGGTGATGATCATACCGATAACAGTACCCAGAAGGCCGAGCAGCGGAGCCACCGAGGCCAGAACCTTGATGATGTCGTTGAAGCGTTCGATCCGCGGGCTCTCGCCCAGGATCTGCTCGTCGAGCTTCAGTTCCAGCGTTTCGATGTCGCTGCCGCGGTTCTGTTCGTACACTTCGAACAGGCGGGCCAGCGGGTTGCCGTCACCGGCCTGGCGGGTCTTGGCCGTGCGGCGCATCGAGCCGCCCATCGTGAACAGGGTGAACACCTTGTAGAGGCCGAGCAGCAGGCCGACAGCCAGCAGGGCCATGATCACCGCACCGACCGGGCCGCCGTCTTTCAGACGATCCGACAGTTTCGGCAGGTCGCCGAGGATGCCGAACAGGTTACCCTTGGACGGGTCGACCGGTGCGCGCACCAGCTGGTCGGGACCGGCACTGATGAGCGAGCCCATGGTCGAGCCGAACTTGCCGGAAGGCTGCTTGGCGAAGGCCTGAAGGAAGGTGTCGCCATTGTCCTTCTTGCGGACTTCGACGAACTTCTTGCCATCGGTGGTGGCGGCGGTGAACACGCCGACGCGCATCAGTTCAACGTCGGCATTGGACTGGTCCGGGCCGACGCCATCGACCGTCGCGGTGAAGGCTTTCACTTCCGACTGGGCGATCATTTCCTGCAGCATCGCCTTCGGCAGACGCTCCAGCTGGGCGCGGTTCGGCAGGGTGCGGGCTTCGGCGATCTCTGCGATGCCTTCCACACGGCCCTGATAGTCGAAATTGGCGAAGGAGTTGGCGATTTCCGGCATCGTCTCGCCGGCTGCGGTACGGAACTGGCCGAGCAGTTCCTGGAAGTCGCCGGCCTGTGCCGTCACCTGGGCTTCAAGATCGCCCAGCGTGGCTTCGTTGGCGTCGAACTCGTTGCCAAGGGCGCGGCCGCGGCCTTCAGCGGCGTTCAGGGCCGCACGGGCCTCCGCCATCTTGTTTTCCTGGGCCGTCTTGTCAGCCTGGAATTCGCGCAGGCGAGCCTGGTCTTCCGATGACATCTGGTTCGAGTCGGCGCGGATGCGGTTCATCACATCTGCCAGCGACTGGGCCGAGGCCGGCGCCGCGATTGCGAAAGAGCTGAGGCCGAGCAGCGAAGCCGCACCCAGAGCCTTCAGCGAGGATTTGAATTTCAACATGGTGGTTCCTCTATCTTCTCTGAGCCTGGCCTTACTGGACCTGGAACTTCTGGACCGGCGCGAACAGAACGTCCTGCTGGGCCTTCGCCTGGGCAACGCGGATCGCCTTCTTGATGTCGGCGGTGTACTTGCCCGACAGGTCTTCCCAGTCGCCGGTGGCGCGGTTGTAGCGGGCGGCCTTGCCGTTCGGGGCGATATAGACGAGCGCGACGCGGCCATAGAGGAACATGTCGACCGTGGTGGGGTTGCCACCCAGGGTGATCTCTTCCTGCCAGGTGCTGATCGTGCGGCCGTATTCCATTTCGGCCTTATAGGCTTCCATGATGAGGCGATACTGTTCGGCCGGGGTCACGTCGGCTTTTGCCATGATGCCGTCGAGGGCATCGAGGCGGGCCTGGCGCTCGGTCTGCTTGAACGGCAGGTCGGCAGCCACGAACACTTTGAGGTCTTCAATCATGCCCAGCAGCATCGGCACGGTCTGTGCGGTGATGTCGTCGATCGAGCCGAGCTGTTCGGTGAGCGAGGCAATCTCTTCGCGCTGAGATGCCACCACCAGCTCCTGCTGCTTCGCGTACAGGTCAGCCGCATCGCGGCGCTGCAGCAGCGTGCGATACTCGCGGACCATGTCGGTACGCGCGTCATCAAGCTGGTTGATCTGATCCTGGACCTGCTCGGCACGGCGGGTCGCCTGTTCGCCGGTATTAAGCGCCTCGCGCAGCTGGGCCTGAGCCGGGATGGCCAGCCCTGCGATAAGCGCCGCGGCCAGAACGCCGCGAGCTGGTGACAGAAGTTTCTTCATGAGGTTTGCCTCTCAACTCTCCAAACGGTCGCGCAGGAATTGCGCGGAAAATCCGAAATAGGGCCACCGCTCGCGGGAGGTCCCTGATTAACTGCCGGCCACACACACAGGCCCAGTAGTTCCGGAAGCAGAGAGGCGAAGACCGCCCAACACCTCCCCTGTTCCTTTTCCGGAGCGGTGGGCCGCCCTCTCTAAAGGTCTATGCCTGCTGCACATGGCAGCAGTGACGGCAAAGCCCTTAGCCGTGAAATAAGAGGCTAACAACCCTCCGTCTCACGATCAACAAGCCTTTACGAGTCATTTAGAAAATATCTTGCGACACCCCGAACGCAACATGGCCAAAGCAGTGACAGCGTTTCGGATTTTCTCCGGTAGAAGAGAAAATTTTGCAGCAAATTTGCGAAGGAGGGAGGTGGCTGGGGTGCCAGGATTCGAACCTGGGAATGCCGGTACCAAAAACCGGTGCCTTACCACTTGGCGACACCCCAACGAAGGCGCCGGGATAGCCACTCTTTGTTGCGCTGGCAACACCCCTTCGCAGAGCCGGGTGACACTTATTTGGCCGATCCGGGGCATTGTTGAAAATTTGCCCTTGAATGACAGCCGATCCTTTACATCTTATCGATAATCGACAATATCTGATGCACCCCCTTCCGAGGGTATGACCCGGAGACCACTCGCTCATGAGAACTTTCTTCCTTTCGATGGCCGGGGCGTTTGCCGCCATGGTCGCCTTCCTTGTGCTTTGCTTTTTCCTGCTGATCGGACTGATCGCCAGCGCCGCCAGCTCGGCGCCCAAGGCGCCTGACACGGTTGTCCTCTCGCTCGACCTCAATGCCGAGTATATGGACCAGGCCCCGTCGAGCGGCTTTGCCGCCTTTTCCGAAACGCCGGGCTTCATTGACCTGCTGACCAAGCTGAAGGCCGCCGAGACCGACGACTCCGTCAAGGGCCTCTATATCCGCGGCGCCTTTATCAGCGTCGGCAGCTCGCGCGCCGAGGAACTGCGCCAGGCCCTGCACAGCTTCCGCGATGCCGGCAAGTTCGTGATCGCGCACACCCAGGGCACGATGGGGATCTCCGGCCCCTCCGCCTACCGCGCCATCGCCGCCGCCGACGAGATCTGGATCCAGCCGGGTACGGACCTGTCGGCGCCGGGCGTCACCTTCGAGACGGAATTCCTCAAGGGCCTGTTCGACAAGATCGACGTGACGGCCGAGGTCTATCCCTTCTACGAATACAAGAACGCCCCGAACACCTATAATGAAACGGGGTACACGGAGCCTCACCGCGAAGCGATGACGGCACTGGCCCAGTCGCTGTGGACGGCTTCGCTGGACGATATCGCCGCCGACCGCGGCCTCAGCGTCGAGGCCGTGCGCACCGCCCTTGAAAGCAGCCCGCTGACGGCGACCGAAGCGGTCGACCTGAAACTGCTGGACAAGGAAGGTTATCCCGAAGAAGCCGAGGACGCCGCCAAGGAGCGTGCCGGCAAGGGCGCCGAGTTCGTCTCGCTCTCTTCCTACTCGGCCCCGTCCCTGCCCACCAAGGCACCGCAGATCGCCGTGATCGGCGGCCAGGGCGCCGTGGTGACCGGTGGCGGCGGATCGGACTCGCCGTTCGAATCCGCACCGGGCTTTGCCTCCGACGTCATCGCCCGCGCCATCCTCGATGCCGGCAAGGACGACAAGATCAAGGCCATCGTCTTCCGCGTCGACAGCCCCGGAGGATCGCCGACCGCGTCCGACCAGATCTGGAACGCCATCGAGCGCGTACAGGCTGATGGCAAGCCGGTCGTCGTGTCGATGGGCTCTTTGGCGGCCTCGGGCGGATATTATGTCTCCGCCGGCGCCGACTATATCGTCGCCAACCGCTCGACCATTACCGGATCGATCGGCATCTTCGGCGGCAAGTTCGCCGTCGAGGGCGGCTTCAACAAGCTGGGCATCACCTTCGACACGATCTCGGTCGGCGGCGACTTTGCCGACGCCTATGGCGTGGACACCTTCACCCAGGCCCAGGAAGCCGAAGTGAAGGCGACGCTGAAGCGCGGCTATGACCGCTTCCTCGGCATCGTCGCCGAAGGCCGCGGCAAGACCTATGACCAGGTGCACGAAATCGCCCGCGGCCGCGTGTGGAGCGGCGAAGACGCCCTGCAGCGCGGCCTCGTCGACGAGATCGGCACGTTCATGGATGCCATCGAGAAGGCCAAGGAACTTGGCGGCATCGAGGCTGACACGACGCCGCGCCTTGTCTTCTTCCCGCACCGCAAGACTGGCTTCGAAGCCCTCGAAGACCTGTTCGGCGTGTCGACCGAGACGGCCCGGGCCGCCGCTGTCCTGACCAGCATCGCCGGCGATGAGCGCACCCAGCTCATCCTGGAGGAACTGGCCACGATGGACGCGGTGAACTCCGGCGAGATGCAGGCCATGGGCCCGCGCATCCGCGAACGCTAGGCCGGGCCAGTCCCACCTGACGGAAGGGCCTCCGGGAGACCGGGGGCCCTTTCTGATTTGTATGGATACGAAAGCTTGTATCGCGGGCGGACCTAAGATAGCCCCGTTGCCAGAAAGCAGGGCATGCAATGAAAGTACTCGTCACTGGCGCGGCCGGATTCATCGGCAGTGAACTGGCGCTCCGTCTCCTGAAGGAAGGACATGACGTCGCCGGGGTCGATTGCTACACGCCCTATTATGACGTGCAGCTGAAGCATGACCGCGTTGCCCGGCTGACCCCGTTCGATACGTTCCGCATGTATGACATCCGCGTCGAGGACGAAGCGGGCATGACCCGCGTCTTCGAAGAGGTGAAGCCGGAAATCGTCGTGCACCTCGCCGCGCAGGCCGGCGTGCGCTACAGCCTCGACCATCCGCGCGAATACATCGCCGCCAATGTGCTCGGCTCGTTCAATGTGATCGAGCTGGCGCGCCTGCAGGGCGTGAAACACCTCGTACTGGCGTCCACCAGTTCCGCCTACGGATCGAACCAGAAATTCCCGTTCGAGGAAACCGATGCCGCGCCCCACCCGCTGACCATTTATGCGGCGACCAAGCTGTCGAGCGAACTGATCGCGCACAGCCATTCCCATCTTTACGGCACGCCGACGACGCTGCTGCGCTTCTTCAGCGTGTACGGGCCGTGGGGCCGGCCGGACATGGC
>JAGQRO010000359.1:0-3118 GCA_020425315.1 Hyphomonas sp.
GCACCGCGGGCGCCTCAACATGCTGTCCGCCGTGATGGGCAAGCCGTATGAGCAGATCTTCTACGAATTTGCCGGCGGCAACACTCAGGGTGCGGACCAGTTCGGTTCCGGCGATGTGAAATACCACCTCGGCGCTTCGTCCGACCGCGAATTCGACGGCAACAAGGTTCACCTGTCGATGAACGCAAACCCGTCCCACCTCGAAGCGGTGGACCCGGTCGTGCTCGGCAAGTCGCGCTCCAAGCAGGAGATGCGCCACCGCGAGACCGGCGCGCTTGACCGTTCGGTCGTCCTGCCGCTGCTGCTGCATGGCGATGCCGCCTTTGCGGGGCAGGGGGTTGTGGCCGAGTGTTTTGCGCTCTCGGGCCTGCAGGGTTATCGCACCGGCGGCACGATCCACTTCATCGTCAACAACCAGATCGGCTTCACCACCAGCCCGATCTATTCGCGCTCCTCGCCTTACCCGACCGATGTTGCCCTGATGGTGCAGACGCCGATCTTCCATGTGAATGGCGATGATCCGGAGGCGGTCGTCTATGCCGCCAAGGTGGCGACCGAATACCGGCAGAAATTCCACAAGGATGTCGTCATCGACATGTTCTGCTACCGGCGCTTCGGCCACAATGAGGGTGACGAACCGATGTTCACCCAGCCGATCATGTACAAGAAGATCAAGGACCATGTGTCGACGCGGGAAATCTATGCCCAGCGCCTTGTGGCCGAAGGTCTCATGACGGCCGAACAGGTGGACCAGCAGGTCGCAGATTTCGAAACCTATCTCGATCGCGAGTTCGAAGCCGGCAAGGCGTTCAAGACCAAGAAGGCCGACTGGCTGGACGGGGAATGGAAGGGCCTCGGCCTGCCGGAGGATGACGAGCGCCGTGGCAAGACCGGCGTCGCCAAGAAGCGCCTGCAGGCGCTCGGCGAATCGATCACCACCGTACCGGCCGAGATCGATGTCCACCGGACGCTCGCCCGTGTCCTCGAAGGCCGCGCGCAGGCGATTTCCTCCGGCAAGGGGCTCGACTGGGCAACCGCCGAACATCTTGCCTATGCGACGCTGCTGGACGAAGGCTTCCCGGTGCGCCTCTCCGGACAGGATTGCGGCCGCGGCACATTCTCCCAGCGCCACAGCCATGTCGTCGATCAGACGACCGGTGCGAAATACACGATGCTGAACAATATCCGTGACGGCCAGGCGCAGTATGAGGTGATCGACTCGCTGCTCTCGGAAGAGGCTGTGCTGGGCTATGAGTATGGCTACTCGCTGGCCGATCCGAACACGCTGACCCTCTGGGAAGCGCAGTTCGGCGACTTCGCGAACGGCGCGCAGGTCTTCTTCGACCAGTTCATTTCCTCGGCCGAGCGCAAATGGCTGCGCATGTCGGGTCTCGTCATGTTGCTGCCGCACGGCTATGAAGGTCAGGGTCCGGAGCATTCCTCGGCCCGGCTCGAACGCTTCCTGCAGATGTGCGCCGAAGACAATATGCAGGTCTGTAACCTGACGACGCCGGCGAACTATTTCCACGCCCTGCGCCGCCAGATCCACCGTGACTTCCGCAAGCCGCTGGTCATCATGACGCCGAAATCCCTTCTGCGACACAAGCTGGCGACCTCGATGCTGGATGACATGGGCACCAAGTCCTCCTTCCACCGCGTCCTGTGGGACGACGCCGAAACGCCAGGCCGCGAGGGCAAGGTGAAGCTGGTCAAGGACAACAAGATCCGCCGCGTCGTCATGTGCTCCGGCAAGGTCTACTACGACCTCTTCGAGAAGCGCGAGGAGCTGGGAGTCGACGACGTCTACCTGATGCGGATCGAACAATTCTATCCTGTGCCGCGCAAGTCTCTGATGACCGAACTGAAGCGCTTCCCGCAGGCCGAACTCGTCTGGTGCCAGGAAGAGCCGCGCAATATGGGCGGCTGGACCTTCATCCGTGACGAGATCGAATGGTGCGCCCAGCAGATCGGCTCGAAATTGCCGCGTCCGCGGTATTCCGGCCGACCGCCGTCTGCCGCAACGGCGACGGGCCTCCTCGCCAAGCACAAGGCCGAGCAGGATTCGCTGGTCGGCACCGCCCTCTCGCCCGATCCGGTCGATGACCGTATCGTTTCGCCCTGATTTCCTGAATTTCTCCTACGTATACGGATCATCACATGACCGACATTACTGTCCCCACCCTGGGTGAAAGCATCACCGAAGCCACCGTCGGCCAATGGCTGAAAGCCAAGGGCGATACGGTGAAGAAGGACGACGTGCTCGTCGAACTGGAAACCGACAAGGTGTCGGTCGAAGTCTCGGCACCTGAAGACGGAGTTCTGGCCGACATCATGGCGAAGCCCGGCGATACGGTTGAAATCGGCGCACTGCTCGGCCGTCTCGGCGGGGCGGGGGCGGCCAAGTCCGCGCCTGCCGCCGCGCCGAAGGCGGAAGCCAAACCGGCCGCTGCCCCGGCTGCATCCGGTGGCACCACGACCGACATCGCCGTGCCGGTCATGGGCGAAAGCGTTGCCGAGGGCACGCTGTCGGCCTTCCTCAAAAAGCCCGGCGAAGCGGTGAAGAAAGACGAGATCGTCGCCGAGATCGAGACCGACAAGGTTGCCCTCGAAGTGCCGGCGCCAGCCGATGGCGTCATCACTGAATGGCTGGTCGCGCCGGGTGACTCCGTCACGCCGGGCACGGTGATCGGCCGCGTCAGCGCGTCCGGCGCCGCGAAGGCCTCCGCGCCTGCTGCTGCGCCCGCGCCGAAGGCGGCTGCAGCGGCCGAGAGCAAGCCGGTCGCCCCATCGGTGCGCCGCATTGCGACTGAAGCCGGTGTCGATCCGGCCTCTGTGCCGGGCACGGGCCGCGATGGCCGCGCCACCAAAGCCGACGCGCTCGCCTATGTGAACACGCCGAAGGCGCCGTCTGCCCCATCCGCTCCGGCTGCGCCGCGCGAAACCGGCCCGCGCGAGGAACGCGTGCGCATGACGCGCCTGCGCCAGACCATCGCCCGCCGCCTGAAAGAGGCGCAGGACACCGCGGCCATGCTGACGACGTTCAACGATGTCGACATGGGCGCCATCATGGATTTGCGGAAGAAGCACCAGGAGAGCTTCGTCGCCAAGCACGGCATCA
>JAGQRO010000359.1:3238-5091 GCA_020425315.1 Hyphomonas sp.
CACCGACAAGGGCCTGGTCGTGCCGGTCGTGCGCAATTCCGATGACCTGTCGCTGGCCGGTATCGAGAAGGCGATTGCCAATCTCGGCAAGAAGGCCCGCGATGGCGAACTCACCATCGGCGACATGCAGGGCGGCACCTTCACCATCTCGAATGGCGGCATCTATGGCTCGCTGATGTCGACACCGATCCTCAACCCGCCGCAGTCCGGCGTGCTGGGCATGCACCGGATCGAACAGCGCCCCGTGGCCATCAATGGCCAAGTCGTCATCCGCCCGATGATGTACCTCGCCCTCAGCTACGACCACCGCATCGTCGACGGCAAGGAAGCGGTGACCTTCCTCGTCCGCGTGAAAGAGGCGCTGGAAGATCCCGAGCGCATGCTGCTGGAAGTCTAGCGGCGCTCTGCGGTCCAGCCGCGGATCAGGGCAGCCTGGAAGACCGGGGCGGGGGGCGTGAAGCCCGCCGCCTCGATCATATTGGCGACCGCTTCCGGTCCATGCCCGGCGAACTCGCGGCCATAAGAGCTGAGATAGTTCGCCCGGCCCTCCTCGGTCAGGCCGGCAAGGCCCAGCAGTTCCATCCAGAGGCCCATGACACCGCTGAAGGACGGGGCGTCATCATCCGTGCACAGGTCGGCATTGAACAAGCGCCCGCCGGGCTTCACCCGTGCGGCAATGTCCGCGAAATAGGCTTGCCGGCCTTCGGCGGACATCAGGAAGTGCGAGACGAGCAGGCTGGTCGCCGCATCGTGCAGTTCGACAGGCGTCGCAGACACATAATCCGCATGGAAGGTGCAGCGACCGGCGAAGCCTTCGGCTTCGGCATGCCGGCGCGCCACGGCGAGCATCGGCGCCGACGGGTCGACCAGCGTGAAGTGCCAGCCCGGAAACCGCGCCGCGAGATAGCGCACTTCGGCGCCCGTGCCGGCGCCGGCGACGAGGATGCGGGCATCTGCAGGCAGGCTGGCGAAATAGCCCTCCAGCAGGAGATGGAGACAATCCTTCACCGACTGCAGCGCCGCGAACTGGTCGTCATAGACTTCCGCGCGGGCAGTATCGAAATGGACAGAGGGCTCGGCGCGGGTCGTCGTCATGGAAATGCTCCGGATTGTTACAGAATAACAAATATCCTTGCCCTCCGGACCCGGCAAGGCCTGAAAGCGTGTGTGCAGTCAGCCTTCACAATAGATTGAGGAGGTCTCAAGGCGGGCAGTCTTGCATTGCGTGCGCCGCACCTGACCTTAAGCTGAAACCAAAACAGCAAGGATGGATCCCCGATGGCCGACCCCACTTACGAGCCCCCGAAAGTCTGGACCTGGGACAAGGAAAGCGGCGGCCGGTTCGCCAGCATCAACCGTCCCATCGCCGGTGCCACGCATGACAAGGAGCTGCCGGTCGGCAAGCACCCGCTTCAGCTCTATTCGCTCGGCACGCCCAATGGCGTCAAAGTCACGATCCTCCTGGAGGAGCTGCTGGCCAAGGGCCATGCCGGCGCCGAATATGATGCCTGGATCATCAATATCGGGGCAGGGGACCAGTTCGGCTCCGGCTTCGTCTCGGCCAATCCCAACTCCAAGATCCCGGCCCTGATGGACCATTCCGTCAGCCCGCCGCAGCGCGTGTTCGAGTCCGGCTCGATCCTGCTTTATCTGGCCGAGAAGTTCGGGGAGTTCATCCCGGCTGACCCGCGCAAGAAAGCGGAAACGATGAGCTGGCTGATGTGGCAGATGGGCTCGGCGCCCTTCCTCGGCGGCGGCTTCGGCCATTTTTACGCCTATGCGCCGGAGAAATACGAGTATCCGATCAACCGCTACGCCATGGAAGTGAAGCGCCAGCTGGACGTGCTGGACCG
>JAGQRO010000360.1 GCA_020425315.1 Hyphomonas sp.
GGGCGAGCCGGTTATAGCCATTGTCATACTTCACGAACTGCACACGCGGCGCCGACAGGAAGACGGCATCGGCCTCCCGGTAGGCCAGAACGAGCCGGGCGAGGCCTTCATGGGCGATATCGGCAAGTTCCTTCGGCGTCGCCTTCAGCGCCCGGCCTTCTCCGATGACCCGCGCGTCGGGTTTCGCCTTCATGGCAACGTATTCAAGGCTTGAGACCGGTGCGGCGGGCACGTTCTCATAGGCGCCCATTGCGGCGAGGATGGCCTGCAGGGGCATCTGCTGGCTGAGGCCGACGGCAATCTCCTTGTCCGTAGGCGGATTGCCTGTCTTGAAGTCGATGATGGAGAGCGTGCCGTCGGAATGGCGCTCGACCCGGTCGGCCGTTCCGGAAAGGCGGAAAGGCTCGCCGCCGAAATCGAAATCGAGCTTCGCCTTTGCTTCCAGTTCCGGTTCGCCATCAGTCTCACGGCCCGCGCGCCAGTCATTGACATACCAGTCCGCCATTCTCATCAGCACGGCCGAGCGCGCGGCAAGCACGGGGCCCGGCTCACCGGCGCGCAGCAGGCATTCTGTTAGAAGGTCATGCAAGCGCTGCGGCGTGCGAGGGCCTTCCTCTTTCTCGAACCGCTCAATGGCCCGGTGGATCGCCGTGCCGCGCGGCGCCGGGCCGAGGTCCGCATTCATTGGGTCGAGCGTGCCGATGCCCAGAACCTGTTCGGCCCAGATGGCATAGGGATCGCGCTGCAGCGTATCGACGCGCGTGACCGACAGGCGATCCGGCCAGTGCGCCGGATGCCTGCGCGTCGGCCGGGGGATTGCGAAGCCGTCGGGCACTGCACCGCTTGTGCGTTCACGCAGCTGATGTGCCCAGGCGAGCGGGTCGCCGCCTTCCGGTTTCAGCGCCTCGCCTGCCTTCTCTTTCAGGGCGCCCTGCGCCAGCGTCTTGAGGCGCCAGACCCAGCGCGAGGCGACAGCCGGGGCATCATTGCGCCGGGCGGCGTGCAGCAGGGTGACGCGCGGGGCGCAGGCGAGCTGGGCAAAGTCGTGCGCCGACAGGCCGACGCGCTCTTCCGGGTCGCCAAGGCCGATGCGAGTGCGGAAATGGCGCGGCAGGAAGGCATCGGCCGGCGGACGCTGAGGCCAGACATCCTCATTGAGGCCGGCAAGGATGATGTGCGTCGCAGACTGGAGGCGCGCTTCGAGTGGGCCCCAGATGGCAAGGCGCGGATGTTCCTCCACACCGGCGCTGACGGTGCGGCGGGCAGCTTCAGCTTCGATCAGTTCCGCCATGGCGTGGGGCGTCATGGGCTGGAGATGGTCGGCGAGGTCAGCAACATATTCCATCAGCTGCGTGGCGGCGCGGCCTTCCTCGCCGGCCCAAGGGAACGGCGTCTCGCTGACATGGGCGGCCAGCGCAGCGATGCGCTCGGCAATCTGGCGCCCGGGCATGGGGGTGGCTTCGGAGAGATCAGCCCCCGCATCGCGGAAGGCATTGATGAGGCGCTCGACAAGCGCCGATGTGTCGGCCTGGTCCTGCTTCGTAAAATCCCCATACGGATCAATCTCGCGGCGGGTGAGAATGGACTTGTGAAGGCTGTCCAGCGTTGTCCAGCTGCGCGCGCCGCGCAGGAAGTGGCGGTCGAGGCGGCTTTCCTCGGGATAGCCGGACACGAAGGGGTGTTTCAGCACAGCGCTCAGCACGACGGGCTCGGCCGGGTCCAGTACCCAGCGGGCGCAAAGGCCGATCAGGCTGCCGGCCGGTGTTTGGCCGAGCGGGCTGCCGGCGGACGGCGGCACATCGACGCCCCAGCGCTTCAGCACGCCGCTGACCCGCCGGGCCAGTGTCGCATCCTGCGTGACCAGCGCGGCCGTCGCATCCGGCGTTTCCAGAACCTGCCGCATCAACAGCGCGGCGACATCGGCCTCCACCGCTTCATCCGGCGTTTCGATGACGGAGAGGCCCGCGAGGCCCGACATTGCAAAGCCCGGGACGTCACTCTCAAGCGAATGGGCGAGTGTGCGCAGTGTGGCCGTCCAGTCCGCCGTAGATTCGGCCGGCGCCAGCGCTTCGTGGATCAGGAGGCGGCGGGCGCGGGCGGGTTCGGACATGTCGACACCCGGCCAGGTGCGCACATCTTCCGGCGCGACGCCAAGATCCGCCAGTGTGCGGAAAAGGATGTGCTGCGGATGGCTGACGGAGCCCGCAATGCCGGAACGAACCGTTTCATCCGCATGCGTATCGAGGCCCGGCAGGACAACGAGCCCCTTGGGCAAAGCCATCGCCGCTTTCATCAGGAGACGGCCGGCGGGTGTCGCACCGGTGGAGCCCGCGATGATGACCGGCGCGGCCGGCGGATCGGCGGCCCAGCCGGCGGCAACTATGGCGGCGGCCTCAAGATCGCGCAGGAACGGGTCGCCCTGCCCCTGCGCTTCAAGCAGTTTCGGCCATTCCTCGACAATGATGCCGAGGAAGCGGACGGAACGCTCCCAGTGGGCGGCAAGGTCAGCTTCTTTCACCAGCGCGCTGAGCTCTTCCCATTTCACCTTGCCGCTATGGGCGGCCTGTTCCATCAGCCGGCTGAGTTCCTGTGCCGCGGCGAGCGCGGAGGATGCGGGCGGCGCCGTCGCATGCACGCGCTCATAATAGGCCTGGACGAGCCGGGTCAGCGTGCCGAGTTGTGCGGCCGGCGTCATGGCGGGCGGCAGGCCGGACCGGGATGCATCAGCGGAGGGCGGTTCATCCGTATTCACGTCGCCCAAGGCACGGATATCGGGCGGCAGGATCGCCTTGCCGCCGGCGGCATCATAGAGCGCGCGGGCAAGCACCCGGGCCGAGCGCCGGTTCGGCACATAGATGATGGCATCGGCCAGTGCATCGGGTTGCGCGGCAAGGTCGCTCCCGGCGGCCAGTTGGCGCGCCAGCGCGCGGAGAAAGTCTGCCCCCGGAGGGATCGTCCAGACGCGCGAGGGCGACGGCGAGAACAGGTCCGCCCTATCCGCCATGGCAGGCGAGCCACATCTCGGCGTCCTTCAGCGCGCCGGGGTCGCCGACATGCAGCCAGAAGGCATCCAGGACGTGGCCACAGAGGCGCTGCTGCGGGATCAGCTGGTCCCACACTTTCAGGGCGGAGAAGCGCTCGACCGGCATGGCGTCATAAAGTTGTGGCTTGATGATGCGCAGGCCGCAATAGGCGAAGGGCGCGGAGGCCGCCTCGCCGCGCCGGGTGAGATGGCCGGCTTCGTCACGGAAGAAGTCGCCTGCCCCATCGAATCCGAGCGTGCGGCCTGTATCGGCCACCAGCAGGAGGGCATCCATCGCCGCCGGGTCGAACGCGCCGGCAAGGCCAACAATCGGATCGGTCATTTCCGGCGCCCAGAAGGCATCGGTGTTTGCCACGAGGATCGGATCCTCGCCCAGCAGCGGCCGCGCCTTGGCGAGGGCGCCGCCGGTTTCCAGCACTTCGCCGCGCTCATCGGAGATGATGATCTCCATGTCCGTGCGGGCGCGCACATGCGCCTCCACCTGGTCGGCAAGGTAGTGGACATTGACGATTGCCCGCTCCACGCCGGCGGCGGCCAGCGGATCGAGCACGCGATCCATCAACGCTTTCTCGCGCACCCTGATCAGCGGCTTCGGCGTATCGTCCGTCAGCGGACGCATGCGCGTGCCGAGGCCAGCAGCCAGCACCATGGCGGTCTTGGGGACGGGGATGCTCATTCTGCCCCCTCGAACACGAATGGCGTCGTGCGCTTCACGAAAGATTTCATGTCCTTCAGCGCCGGATGCGACAGGTTGCGGGCGAGGATGGCGAACTGGCGCGGCTGGAATTGGCCATAGCGCGGCTTGCCATCGCGGTGCTGCAGGCGGGAGAAGACGCCGGCAATGCGCAGGGCGTTGAGAGCACCGATCACCGCGAGGCGCTCATTGAAGGCCTCGCGCGATTTGCCCGTGCCATCTAGATAGGCGCGGATGGCGGCCTCGGCCGCCTCAGGGGAGACAGCGCGGCGGGCGTCCTGGGTCAGCATGGCCATGTCCCAGGCATCCCATCCGTGCACGGCGTCCTGAAAGTCGAGCAGGCCGATCTCACCATTGCCGAGCCAGAGCAGGTTTTCGGCATGATAGTCGCGCAGCGTGAAGGTGCGCGGGAACGCCAGCGCCTGCGCGATCAGGGCGTCGCGCGCGCCTTCCCATTCGGCACGCTCGGCGCCTTCCAGCGGCCCGCCGCCAGTCTCGGCGCGCAGCCAGTCGGCATAAAGGTCCGCATTCGAGGCGAGGGCCAGCCGGTCGAATTCCAGCACGGGCCAGTACTCCCCGCCGCGCGTCAGGATGCCGGGCGGCGGATGACCGTGCAGGTCGGCGAGGAGCTTTGCCGCGGCGACATAGGCGGTCAGTTCGTCGACCCGGCCAGCTTCGATCTGGCGGGCGATTTCCATCTGGTCGCCAAAATCCTCGATCAGGGCAAAACCGCGGGCCGTGTCGTGGGCGTAGACCTCCGGCGCCCGGAAGCCGTGGGCGCGCAGATAGTCCGAGATCAGCACGAAAGCATCGACCCGCGAGGCGGCAAGCCGCGTCGAGGCGTTCCAGCCCATGGCGATACGGGTGGCGTCATCGGCCTCCGGCGGGCAAGGGTCGGCTTCGATGCGCGGGGCATCCATCAGCAGCGCCTTGCGCCCGTCCGGGTGATGCAGGCGGATATAGCGCCGCGTTGAGGCATCCTGCCCGAGCGGGGCCTGCACAGCTTCGCCCCAGCCTGCCTGCGCGAGGAAGGCGGCGATTTCGGCGGTGCGTCCGGCGGCGTCAAAACCCATGGAGACGTGTCTGCCAGC
>JAGQRO010000361.1 GCA_020425315.1 Hyphomonas sp.
GGATGATGAACAGCGGCTCGAAGCCGAAGGCGTCCTCCAGCCAGCGGAAGGCGGCTTTCGGATCGACATAGCAGATGGCGCTGGAGAGGCCCTTGGGGCGGCGGAGTTCGTCCATGGCGGCAGTCCTTCTCAATACGTGGAATATTTCTACAATATTGAAAATATCGAGTCAAACGCAAAGCAGGCCGGAAGGTGTGGACCTTCCTGCCTGCCTCGGAGGAACCGGCCGGTGGGGGCCGGGTCAGGGGATCAGTAAGCGTAGGACCGGCGGCGCATGTAGCGGGCGGCGCGGTGGCGCTTCTCGTCGGCATCGTCCTCGATGATCGAGGGGATGAGGAAGAAGTCGATCACCCACCAGACAAAGCCGATCAGCACGAAATAGCTGAGGATCTGCAACAGGGCCGTGCCCCATTTGCCGAGATAGAAACGGTGGGCGGAGACGCAGCCGAGGAAGAACCAGAGCAGGTAAGCGGCGGCGGCGCTTTTCTTCTCGTTCGCCACGCGTTGCTCGATATAGATCATGTCATTCGTCGAAAGGCTCATTGGCCCCATCTCCTTCTTATCGAAAAACAATATATGACATCTGGCGCCCGATGCCAAGGGCAGCAGGGGGCGGGGCCAAAATTTATTGCCTCAGGGCCCAAATAGCTTTGCAGGTTTGCGGTTTCGGGCGTTTCTATGGGAACCGGAATCCGGTCCGGCGAGAGTGAGGGACCCAGAACATGCGAATTCCAAACAAGCTGACGGGCGCGATCCTTGGCCTTGGCGGCATCCTGATGACGGCGTGCGCCAGTGCCCCCGCGCCCGCCGAGGAGGCGGCGGCCGTCGCCAAGGGCTATATCCTGGCCGAAATAGAGGTGAAGAATCCCGAGCCGTACAAGGAATACCTTGCAGTGGTCACGCCCATGGTCGCGGCATTCGGAGGCACCTATGTGGTGCGGGCCGGGCAGGCAGAGGCCCGCGAAGGCGCCGAGCCCGCAGGACGGATGGTCGTACTCGAATTCCCGAGCCTCGCAGCCGCCAGGGCCTTCTACGATTCACCGGAATATGCACAGGTCAAACACTTCCGCACGGACAATGCGGTCTCCCGCCTCATCATCATGGAAGGTGCTGCCCCATAGGCATCGCGGCGGCCATCAAAGCAATCGGAGGAGGACATCATGGCCGTTGACGAGGAGACGGCGGGCCGGCTGCGCGGGGCGCTGGCCGGGCTCGAAGGACTTTCGGAAAAGCGCATGATGGGCGGGCTCTGCTTCTTCCTGAACGGCAATATGGTGGGCGGCGCCGACCGGCCGAAGACCGGCGCGCCGCGCTTCATGTTCCGTGTCGGGAAGGATAACGAAGCGGCCGGCAATGCGCTGCCCGGCGCAGAGCCCCTGGTGCAGGGCGGGCGGGCGATGCGCGGCTTCTTCTTCGTCGACGAGGCCGGCTGCGACGACGAGGCGCTCGGCCAGTGGGTGTCGCTGGCAGTCAGCCATGCGGCCGGGCTGCCCCCGAAATGAGCTGGCTCGGCACGCGGCCGCTTTTCACCGGCCGGGCGACCTGCTAAGCGCCGCGCCATGTACCAGATTTCAGCACGGGGCGCGCGGGCGCCGGTGGAAGCGGCATGGGACGCCCTTGCCTGGGCGGACCCGTCGCCGGCGGGCGCAGTCGACTGCAAGGAAGACGGGCGCGGTGTCTGGCGCCTCGATGCCTTTGCCGAGGACCGGGAAGATGCAGACCTGTGCGTCGCCATCATCGCTGAAGTAAGCCCGGACCTGTCCGCCCGGATCGAGGAAGTGGTTGAGCGCGACTGGGTGACCATGTCGCTGGAGGGCCTGCCGCCGGTCTCGGCCGGGC
>JAGQRO010000025.1 GCA_020425315.1 Hyphomonas sp.
CGCCGCAAGAAGGTGATCCTCTCCGGCGGCCTGCATCCGCACTATGCCGCCGCGACGAAAATGATGTGCGAGGCGCAAGGCCTCGAAGTGGTGCAACTGCCGGCCGCGGTGGATGGGGAACTGGACCTCGCCGGCGCCGTGGATGACGCCACCGCCTGCGTCATCGGTCAGTCCCCGAACATCTTCGGCACCGTGACGGATCTCTCGCCCGTGGCGGACGCGGCTCATGGCAAGGGCGCGCTGCTGGTGTCTGTTTTCACAGAAGCCGTCTCGCTCGGCCTTGTCACGCCGCCCGGCGAGATGGGGGCCGACATCGCTGTGGGTGAAGGCCAGTCCATCGGCAATGGCCTCAATTTCGGCGGGCCCTATGTCGGCCTCTTTGCCTGCCGCGAGAAGCTGGTGCGTCAGATGCCGGGGCGCCTCTGCGGCGAGACCGTGGATGCCGAGGGCAAGCGCGGCTTCGTGCTGACGCTCTCGACGCGGGAACAGCATATCCGCCGCGACAAGGCGACCTCGAACATCTGTACCAATTCCGGCCTTTGCGCGCTGGCCTTCACGGCGCACATGACGCTGCTCGGCGGCAAGGGTCTCGAACAGCTGGCCGTGCTGAACCATGAAGCCGCCTGCGACCTTGCCGATGCGCTCTGCGAAGTGAAAGGCGTCGAAATCCTGACGCCGCGCTTCTTCAACGAGTTCGCCTTCCGCACACCGATGAATGCCGAAGCTGTGCTGGCCATGCTCGACGAAGCCGGCATCGTCGGCGGCGTCCGCGCCAGCCGCCTGTTCCCCGGCGATCATTTGGGTGACGTCATCCTCTGCGCCGCGACCGAATGCACCACGGCCGAAGACATCGCCGCCTACGCCGCCGCCCTGAAGGAGATCATCTGATGAGCAGCGTGTACGTCGAACGGGAAATCTATTGCCGGCAAGATGGTGCCTGGGAAAAGGGACTGATTTCGGTTCATCAACCCTATCAGGATACGGAGTTTGACCCCAAAGGCGAAACGTGGCGCTGTGATATCGCAATCCAGTGGCCGGGCTTTTCCTGCAGGAAGCGACACCTTGGTTCCGACTCTTATCAAGCTCTGGAATTGGCGTTCAGGTTGGTGCCAAGCCTGATTGCGGCGACCGACGAATTCAGGGGCCGGAATCTCGCTTTGCATGAAGGCAAAGCGGTTCTGGACTCAACGAGTATTCGCGAATTCTTTCACGCCAGACTGCCAGGAGACGTGTGATGAGCATGAATAATCAGGGCCGCCCAACCGCTCCGGAGTCTGTCTCCATGTCTGCCATCGAAACCATTTCCGGATCGCGTGGCCTTCTGCAGGCGGAAGGTCTCCTGTTCGAGATCGGCACGCCGGAGACGACCGGCGTGGACCTGCCTGCGCCGAAGGGCACGAAGAACCGGCTCGGCGGCGCGGTGCGCAAGGTGCCGACGGGCCTGCCGGGCCTGTCCGAACCGCAGGCGGTGCGGCACTATATGCGCCTCAGCCAGAAGAATTACGCCATCGACCTTGGCCTCTTCCCGCTGGGCAGCTGCACGATGA
>JAGQRO010000362.1 GCA_020425315.1 Hyphomonas sp.
GCTGGTTGAAGGTCATCAGCCGGTCGGTGCCGGAGACCTTGCGGATATGATCGAGCAGGCCGATCGAAGGCAGGGACTTCGCCACGATGCGGTAGCCCATGCCGGCCGGCAGGTGGGATTTCAGCGTCTCGACATTGGCGGTAAGGCGCGCCTTGTCGATCACCAGAACCGGCGCGGCAATGCCGGCGGCGATGAGGGCGGCCTGCAGCTCCAGGAAATAGGAATCGCGCGGGCCGCTATGGTCTTTCGGTTTCGACATCAGGGCTGTTCCTCCGGCGAGCAAGGCGCCGCCTGCCAGCAATGTGCGGCGGGAGACTTCAGGCATCGAACGTCTCCCCGAACAGGCGGGCAAGGTGAGCGTTCAGGAATTTTCCTTCCGGATCAAGGCTCTTGCGAAGGTCGCAGAAATCCTGGAAGCGCGGATAGAGGGCGGTGAGGTCTTCGTGGCCCAGCGAGTGCAGCTTGCCCCAGTGCGGGCGCCCGCCATGGGCCCGGTGGATGGGTTCCAGCAGCGAGAAGAAATAGTCGTACGGCTCGTTCACCGCCGCATGGCAGGCGATGGACATGCGCGGGCCGTCATTGAACGGGCTGAGCCAGGCATCGTCCGGCGCGATGAAACGCACTTCCATCGGGAAGAAGGTGTCCTTGCGCGTCTCGATGGCCTTGATGATCGCCTTCAGGCAGTCGAGGCCGTTTTCCAGCGGGATGTGGTATTCCATCTCGTTGAAGCGGGTGGGGCGCGCGGTGGCGAGCAGTTTCCAGTAGGCGTCCGACGACTCCTCCACCACGCCCTTGGGCAGGCTGCCGGCGGCGATCTGGCGGCGCAGCCATGGCGCCCAGCCGAACACGTCCCGCAACTCCCTCAAGCCGTCCAGCGTCTCGTCATCCTCGCCGGCGGCGCGGCCAGTGACCTCGCCCTCGAAGATATCGTGGCTGATGCCGGCGCAGTAGCCGGTGAAGGGGAAATAGTAGAATTCGAAATTGCGATGCTGGTGCGAAAGCTCCTCGGCGCGGGCGAGGATATCGTCGAGCTTCTCCACCCATACGGTGCGGGTGAGATTGTAGGATACGTCGCACGCAAGTGTATACTGCGTGATGACTCCCAGGCTGCCCACGGTGACCCTGCCGGCATTGAAAAGGTCCGGATGGGTGGTCCCGTCGACGTCCAGGATGTCTCCCGCAGCGGTGACGAGACGGAAGCCCTCAATCCGTGCGTGCATCGGCTGGAGCTCTCTACCTGTGCCATGCGTGCCGGTCGAGAAGGAACCGGCCAGCGTCTGAACGTCAACATCGGGCAGGTTCGGGAAGGCGAGGCCGGCGGCATCGAGGTCGCGCGCGGCGGCGCGGATGCGCGTGCCGGCGCCGAGCGTCGCGGTGCGGCTCTCCGCATCGGCGGCCAGCACGCCGGTGAAGCGGCTGGCATCGACGATCGTATCCTCGCAGGGCACGAGGCCGGTGAAGGAGTGGCCGGAGCCGACCGGGCGCACGCGCCGGGCGGACTGGATGATGGAGGCGAGCTCATCCTCCGTGGACGGAACGGCGATCTGTACCGGCGTTGACCGTTCAGTGCCGGACCAGTTGGACCAGGCCATCTCGCCTTCCGGCGGGGTCAGCGGGTCCGGGTCATAGCCCTTGCGGGTGAAATCCTTGCCGTTCCACATGACATGGCTGGTGGCGGGCACGGCCGCGGCGGCCGCCGCAATGCCGGCGCCGATCAGGAGGTTGCGGCGGGTATGGCTCATTCTGTGCCCTCCGTGGACATGAAAGCGATCAGGGCGGCGAAGTCGGCATCCGAGCAATCGGCGCAATAGCCGAGCGCCGGCATCGTGCCGCGGCCCTGTTTCACCGAGGCGAGGAGGCCGTCATCCGTGCGCGCGACGCGGCGCACATCCCAGGCTTCCGAATGGCCGGTCATCGGGGCGCCGAGGCCGTCAAGGGCATGGCAGGTGCGGCAGGAACGGTCATAGATCGCCGCCAGCGCCGGGTCGTCTGGCACCAGGGTCTCAGCGAGGGCCACATGTTCGGCGTCCGGCAGGACGATGGCTTCGCTTGCCGGGGCCGGGCCAGACGGGGCGCAGGCGGCCAGCAAAAGGGCCGGAATGACAAGTGTCCGGATCAACGCGCTTCCTCCCGATCTGCACGATTTGGTGCTAGCCTAGCTCCCGCTAGTGTTTTTGGCCAGCATGCCGCAGGGGAGGGGGCTGCGTCTTATTGCGCTTCCGGCAGGGGGTCGCTGGATTCGCGGATATCTTCGTTCTTCTCGGCGAGGACGAGGCTGACCTGGTAGGCCTTGCGGGTTTCCATCGCGGCCATGATCAGGCCGGCCTGTTCGGACCGCATCTGGCGCAGGAAGCCGGAGGCGAAATCCGGCTCCATCTGATTGAAGATCGAGGCGGCCTGGTCCGGCTTCATCGAGCCGTACATGCGGGAGAGGTGCATGATGTCCTCGTCGGAAGCATCCTGCATCTGGCCCCAGCGCTGTTCGAGCGAGGTGCGCAGGGCTTCCAGCTCGGCAAGGCGCTGTTCCAGGCCCTGTTCGCGTTCCTGAAGGGTGAGTTCCTTTTCGCGCAGGGCCGCCTGCTGGGCCTCGATCGCCTTCTGGTCTTCGGCCAGCAGCGCGGCGGTCTCAGGCGAGAAGCAGGCCTGCTCGATGGGCTTGGCTGGCGGTGCCTCAGGGGTGTCGGCGGCGTGCTCATCTGCAACAGCGGCATGGTCCTCCGCTTCGCCGGAATGCTCGGGCGCGGTGGTCGCGGCTTCGGCGGAGAGATTGTTCGGCAGGAAACGCACCGCCGCCCCGACCGTGAACATCAGGCCGAGGGTCATCAGGACATAGGAGGAGCGGCCCTTGGACATCTCTCTATCTCGTTCCGGTCATGGCTTTCTGCCGCACATGGGCAGCCTGCAGGGCAGGGGCGGTCGTGGCCTGGACCTCATCGGTCAGGACGCGCAGATCGTGCATCATCGAGGTGATTTCGAGGATGCGGGACTTCGATTCGTCGAGAATGATGCGCAGCATCGTGCCGAGTTCGGCCTGGGTGGAGGTGACGCGCTCGACGGCATCGGATTGCGTCTTCTCCAGCTTGGCCTGCAGGGCTTCGAGCCGGGCGCACATCTGGTTCGCATCCTCCAGCTGGCGGGCGAGGCGCAGCGTCATTTCGGAGACATGGGTGCGGGTATCCTGGGTCGAGGCATTCATCGCGGCGATGGATTTCGACATCGCCACGATGGTGGCGCCGAGGCCGTCCTTGGTGTTCTGCAGCGCCTTCAGGCGGCGGTTCAGCACAAAGCAATAGGCGCACGCTGCCAGCGACACGAGGATGATCGCGATATCGGTCGGTTCGACGGAGAAGGGCAGCGAGCTCATCGGCGTCACCTCAGCAGGAATTCAGTGATGAGGACGCCCTCGGAGGCGCCGCTGCCAAGGACCAGCTGGGCGCGGCGGCCGAGCTGTTCGCGCATGTGTGCATAGAAGCCCGGATTCTCGAAATCGCTGACTTCGACCGAACGGAGATAGTTGGTGAACGCGTCGACCAGGACCGGTTCGGCCTGGCTGATCGTGGAGGCGTTGTTCGATTCGGTGATCACCGAGATCTTCAGCTTCAGATAGCGGGTCGCCGGCGCGCTGCCGATGGTGACCACCAGGTCATCCAGTTCCACATAGGTTTGGTTCGGGTTGAAGGTCGGCTCGATATGTTCGGCCGTTTCGATCACGGAACAAGCGGCCACATCCGTTGCCGGGGCTGTCGGAGAGAGCATGTAGACGGTCCCGAAAGAGGCGGCCAGGGCACCCACGGCGACGATCACCATGCCCATCATGCCGCCACCGGACTTACCTCCGGTTTCGCCGCCTTCCGGCGCCGCTTTCTTGTCGGCTTTCCCGCCTTCTTTTCCAGCCATGGTTACCCCAACCGGCATTCTCAAATCCCGCACAGTTAATCGGTGGGCGGGGTAAAGGAACCGTTAACAATTTCACCCGTAATTTTAACCAATTGCAGACTTGACCCATTCGGAACCGGACCAGAAGATTCATGAGCTTTCTTGCGACTCTGAGAGCGCTGCCCCTGTCGCGGCAGATAATGCTGGGCGGGGTTCTGGCAGCCGTCGTGCTGGCGATGAGCATGATGGGCCGGATCGCCATGCAGCAGCCCATGGCGCTGCTCTATTCCGGGCTCGATGCCGAACATACCGGCGAGATCATCGAGGAGCTGGAGCAGCGCGGCACCAAGTACGAGATCCAGGGCGATGCCATTTTCGTCCAGTCGGGTGACCGCGACTCTGTGCGCTTCGCGCTGGCCCGCCAGGGCCTGCCGCGCCAGTCAGTGAAGGGCTATGAACTGCTCGATGAGGTCAACGGCTTCTCCGTCACCTCGGAAATGTACAACGCTGCCTATTGGCGCGCCAAGGAAGGCGAGCTGACGCGCACCATCCTGACCATTCCCGGCATCAAGGAAGCGCGCGTGCATATCGGGGCGAGCCTCCGGTCCGGCTTTGCCCGTACTGAGCCGACGCAGACGGCATCGGTGACCATTTCCTCCGCCTACGACCTGAATACCAGCCAGGCGCAGGGCATCCAGTATATGGTCGCGCTCGCCGTCGCCGGCATGCAGCCGGAAGAGGTCGCCGTGATCGACCTGCGCAAGGGCATCCTTGCCGGGCCGGGCATCGAAAAGGCCGACCAGCCGGCGATCCAGGCCGAGACGCAGGAAGAGGCGCTGGAGCAGAAAGTGCTGCGCCTGCTCGAAGCGCGGGTCGGGGCCGGCAATGCGCGTGTGTCTGTCTCCGTGGATGTCAGCCATCAGCGCCAGAAAGTCTCGTCGGTGGCCTTCGATCCGGATTCCCGCGTGGTGCGCAACCGCACGACCGGCGATGTCAGCGAGCAGAGCGGCGGCACGTCCAACAATCTCAGTGCAGCCAGCAACCTGCCGCAGGGCGCGAATGGCGGCAGCACGACCAATTCGACGACGCGCAACTCCTCCGAGTCCGTCTCCTACGAGATCAACGAGACCCGCACCGAAACCGAAAGCCTGCCGGGCCAGGTGGAGCGCATCTCGATTGCCGTTCTGGTGAACCAGGACGTGCTGGGCATCGATCCGGCTGCGGCCGATGCGGCCCAGCAATCTGAAACAATGGTGTCAAACCTGCGCCAGCTGGTGATGTCGGCAGCTGGCCTCGATTCCAGCCGCGGCGACGACCTGACCGTCGAAGTGATGCCCTTCCAGCTGCCTGAGGCGAGCCAGGAGCTGATTGCGGCGCCGAGCATGATGGAAACGATGATGGAGCGCTATATGTGGTCCGGCATCAAGATCTTCGTGCTCGCACTGGTGGTGATCGTGCTGGCGCTCGGCGTGCTGCGCCCGATCCTGACGCGCGGCCCGGCCACCGCCGGGGCAGGGGCTGGCGGCGACGGCCTCGATGGCGACAGCAACGCCGATCCGTTTGTCTCGCTCAAGGACTATACCGCCGAGCGGCAGGATGAGGCCGCCGCGATCCTCGCCGAATGGCTGAACGAAGACCGGAAGGTCGCCGTCAATGAATGAGGCTTTCTTCTCCTCCCTGCCGCGCTTCGATGAGGAAACGGTGCGCCCGGATATCCGGAAGATGCGCATGATTTTGGGCCAGGATCTGGAGGAAGCGCTGAGCGTTTTCGACGCCCCGCCTGAAAGCGCGGCGCCGGAGGAAGTGACGGAAGAGGACGCCATCCTGGAAGCCGCGCCGGCCCCGGAGCCGGAGCCCGAACCGGCCGGGGCTGACCTGGCCGAGATCGAGACGCTGGTCGCTTCGCTGTCGGACACGATCTGTGACATCGAGTCGAAGGCCGAGGCGCAGACGACAGAGATGATCCGCGCCATGGCCGGGCGCCTGTTTCCTCAGTTGGCGGAACGTTTCCTGGCCGACGAAATCGCCCGGCATCTTCCCTCCATGGTGCCGCCATCGGTGCGCGCGGTGGAAATCCATGCCAGCCCCGCCCTGTGCGAGCGGCTGGAAGAGATCGTGCGGGCCAATCCGGCGCTGTCGAACCGGTGCATCTTCGTTCCGGCGGACTCGCTCGGCCCTACCGATGCCTGCGTGTCGTGGAAGACCGGCGGGCTGACCTTTGATTTCGACGGGCTGCTGAAGGCTTGCCTCGCCCGTATCGGTTCCTCGCAAGCCACGATGGACGAGTAGCGACAATGGGCAATCCGGAAGAATCCTTCGACAGCATGGACAATGGCTTCGATACGGGGAGCGCCATGGACGACCTGCCGGTCGAGCGGCGCGACCAGTCGGCGGCGAACAAATATCGCCGGTCGATCTTCAATGTGCCGGTCAATGTCACCGTGTCGATCGGGCAGGCGCGCCTCAGCGTGGCCGAGATCCTGGAGCTGCGTCCGGAATCCATCGTGCCGCTTCTGTCCAAGATCGACGACCCGGTGGACCTTGCCATCGAGGACAAGATTATCGCGCGTGGCGAACTCGTAGAAACGGGGGAAGGCTCGCTCGGCGTCAAGATCACAGAGATTCCGGAGCAGTCAGAAGATGCTGCCGACTAGGGCAGGGGGCGCCTTGCGCTTCCTGCTTCTCTTGGGATTTGCCGCGATATGCCTCGCATCGGGGGCGTATGCGCAGGAGGCTGTGCCGCCGGATGCCGCCGGCGCCCTCGGCGGCCTGCTGGATGGCAACAATGGCGGCCTCAGCCGCTCGGTGATCCAGCTCTTCCTGGTTGTCTCGGTGCTGAGCCTGGTGCCGGCCATCGCCATGATGGTCACCTGCCTGCCATTCATGGTGATCGTGTTCTCGTTCATGCGCCAGGCCATCGGCGTGCAGCAGGCGCCGCCGAACATGATGATCATGGCGCTGGCCATGTTCCTCACCTTCTTCGTGATGGAACCGGTCTTCATGGATGCCTGGAACAATGGCCTCTCGCCCTATATGGACGGCGTGTTGAGCGAACAGCAGGCCTGGACGCTGACCACTACGCCGTTCCGCGAATTCATGACCAGCCGGACCGAGCCGGAAGCCATTGCCGTGCTGGCTGAGGCGGTGAACCGTCCCCTGGCAGACGGGGCTGAGCCGTCCTTCTCGCTGCTGTCGACCGCCTTCATGCTGTCGGAGATCAAGCATGCCTTCCAGATTGGCTTTGTGATCTTCCTGCCCTTCATGGTGATCGACCTGGTGGTTTCCTCCGTGCTGATGGCTGTCGGCATGATGATGGTGCCGCCAACCGTCGTGTCGCTGCCCTTCAAACTCGGATTTTTTGTGCTGGCAGACGGCTGGCTTAAGATTACGGAAGCGGTTCTGAGGGGATATGGAGTTGCATGAGCACTCAGACGACTCCCCCCGCCGATTCGGCTGCCGCCCGGTCCAGCCGGGTCGCCGCCATTCCGCCCTCCCAGCGCGCCGCGGTGATCATCGCCGTACTGGGTGAAGCGGCCGCCAAGCCGATTGTCGAGAAGCTGGACGATGCCGCGCTCGCCAAAGTGGCTGAGGCGCTGGAAAACATCTCCTTCTTCGCCCGCGACCAGATGGTCGATATCGTGATGGACTTCCTGTTCCAGCTGCGCCGGTCCACCGGCTCGCTGCGCGGCGGGCGGGACAAGGCCCGGGAAGTGCTGTCCGGCGTGCTGGACGCCCAGCGCCTGTCCAGCATTCTCGGCGATGACCCCTTCGCCGATACCGATGTCAGCGCCAGCGAGGAGGATACGTCCTGGGATCAGGCCCGGCGCGCCGATACGATCTGGACACGGCTTGAACAACGCCCGCCCAAGGCGGTGGCCACCTATCTGGGCGCCCTGACGCCGAACATCATTGCCCTGATCCTGAAAAAGCTGGACGTCTCTGCGGCCTCGAACATCGTGTCGCAGATGGACAGCGAGAAGCTGGGGCCGGTGATGGCCTACATGATCCAGGGACAGAAGGCCGATGCCGGCATCGACCAGGTGCTCGAACGCATGGTCGAGATGGAATTCCTGAACGTCAGCAATGACGGCGACGAGGAAAACACCAAGCACCTGGCGGCCCTCGGCGAGATGCTGAGCCTGATCCCGGCCAACAAGCGCGACAGCATGGTCGAGTTCCTCAAAGGCAAGCATGACGACAAGCTGAAGGACATCCAGAAGTCGCTGTTCACCTTCGAGAGCCTGCCGTCGATCCTGCCGTCGAACGCTGTGCCGGCGATCCTGCGCGAGTTCGATGCCGATGCGACGCTGAAACTGTTTGCCAGCCTGCGCGGCGAGTATGATGCGGTGCTGGAATTCTTCCTGACGAACATCTCCTCGCGCCTGGCCGAGCAGATGCGGGAAGACCTTGAGAATGCCGCCAAGCCTGCTCAGGCCGAGTGCGAGGAACTGCAGCGCGACTTCCTCACCACGCTGATGACCATGAAGCGTGATGGCACCATCACGCTGATCGCGCCGGCCGCCGCCGAAGACAGCGCAGAAGCCGAAGCGGCCTGACCCCGGAAAGGACAGGCCGCAACGATATCCTGATCCTGAAGAGTTGGGCGCCTAGCGGATCACCAGGTCCGCATGGATGGCGCCGGCCGCTTTCATCGAGCGGATGATGTCGGCCATTTCCTGCGGCGAGACGCCGAGGGCGTTGAGGCCGGCGATCAGGTCGGACAGGTTGACGTTCTCTTCCAGCATGGCGATGGCGCCGCTGCCGGTCTGGCCGATGGAGATCTGAGAGCGGGGCAGGGTGGTCGTCTCGCCGTTCGAGAAGGGGCCGGGCTGCGAGGTCACCGGCGACTCGGTGATCTTGATCGAGATATTGCCCTGCGCGATGGCGACGCGGGAGATGGTCACATCCTCGCCCAGCACGATGGTGCCGGATTTCTCGTCGATCACGATGCGGGCGGGCGTTGCCACATTGACGGGCAGGTTCTCGATGCTGGCCAGCACGCGCGAGGGAGAGTCGCCGATAGCCTGCAGGTTGATGTCGACCGTGCCGGAGTCGCGCATATAGGCGATGGGCATGCCGACGGCGGCATTGATCGTGTCCTCGATCCGCGCGGCGGTGGTGAAGTCCGGATTGCGCAGGGCGAGGGTGATGTAGGAACGGTCGTTGAAGGCGAAATTGATCTCGCGCTCGACCCGGGCTCCGTTCGGCACGGCGCCGGTGGTGGGCGAGCCGCGCGTTTCGCGCGCGCCCTGGGCCTGCACGTCTATGCCGGAGACGATGACGCTGCCCTGGCCGACGGCATAGACCTCATTGTCGGCGCCCTTCAGCGGCGTCAGGATCAGCGTGCCGCCCTCAAGGCTCTTGGCGTCGCCGATGGAGGCGACCGTCACGTCGATGGTGGAGCCATTGCGCGCGAAAGAGGGCAGGGTGGCGGTGACCAGCACGGCGGCGACGTTCTTCGGCTTGATATCCTCACCCTGGACGTTCACGCCGAGGCGTTCGAGCATGTAGGAGAGCGAATCTTCCGTGAACGGCGAGTTCTTGACCGAGTCGCCGGTGCCGTTGAGGCCGACGACGATGCCATAGCCGACAAGATCGTTCTGGCGCACGCCTTCGACATTCACCACGTCGCGGATGCGCGGCTCGGCCGCTGCCGGCAGGGCAAACTGCAGGCTGGCGAGGACTGCGGCGGTCAGAAGGGCTGTCCATTTCATGGCGTCACCTGATGAAGTTCAGAAGGCTGAGGCCCGACAGGCGCGCGGTGAGCGCGTAGGAGGCCTCGAGATTGGTTTCGAGTTCGGTGAGTTCCGCAGCGGCCTCATACTGGTCGCGGGCGGTCATTTCGTTGAACGTCCGGGTCAGGACGACTTCCTCCATGTCCAGCGTTTCCTTGCGGTCGGCGATCTGGCCCTGGAAGACGCCGAGCGCGCTGCGCAGCGTAACAAGGTCGGTTTGGCCGGAGACGAGCTTTTCGCTGGCGGTGATCAGGATGTCCGGATTGTTGTCGATCAGGGGGATGTTCTCGCCCTGACCGCCGAGTGCGAACACGGCGAGGCTGCGGAACATGTCCGTCAGGGCCGGGTTCATGCCGTTCACCGCTTCCGGATCGGATCCCGTCGCCGTGCCGCGATAGATGTTCGCCTGCCAGCCGGCGCCCGGCGTATTGAAATAATCGTCCAGCGCCGTCTCGAACGCGGCCGGGTCCGCAGCCGCGTTGGCGAGGGTGCGGACATCGTCGAGGAACGTCTCCACGGCCGCGAAGGGCGGGGTGTCCGTTGCATCGCCGGCGAACAGGAAGCGTTCGCCATGGCGCGTATTCATCAGCGAAAAGGTCTGCTGCAGCACGGCCTTGGCATCGGCCGCGACCGTCCATTGCGAGGCCGTATTGCCGGAACCGATGGCCGACTGCATCCGGGCGGCAAGGCCGTCGGCGCCGGTTTGCAGCACTTCCAGCGTGCGCTGGGACAGGTCCAGCCGGCTTTCGCGCAGCGTGAGCCGCACGCGCTCGGCGCCGATATCGTCGATCGCCTTCTGGCTGAGCATGGCCGAGCCGATACGGCCGGAAAGGTGCGTGGTGAGGTCCGCATAACGACCAGTCACCGCTTCGAGAGAGGTGGTGGCAATGCGATCCTTCAGGGTGCTGACTTCCTGGCGCAGGCCAGTGCTCAGCAGCATGTTGGGAACCGGGAAGCGCAACATATCAGAAAAGCTCCATCAGTCGGTCGATCATCGAGCCGGCGATTTCAATCACGCGCGCATTGGCGGCATAGGCCTGTTCGATCAGCAGGAGATCCTGCATCTCACTGTCGATATCGACGCCATTTTCGGCCCGCTCGGCTTCCACCAGCAGCGTGTGCTGGGCATTGGTAGAGGAGAGAACATAGTCATTCTGCAGGCGCTTCTGCCCGACAATCGAGGAGAATTGAGCGACCATGTCCGTCGACGAGAAAGATCCCTGGATGCCGTTTGAATTGATCGGACGGATCGCCGTCACGGCGTCCAGCATTGCATTGAGGATCGAGGAATCGCTGGCCAGGCCCGGGGCCGTGGCTTCCAGACCGTCGCGCAGGCGCCAGACCGCGCCGCCCTGGGCTGGATCGATCGCCGGATTGACGCGGATACGCCCGGCAAGGCCGGGATCGCCGGTGCCGGCAGAATCGATGAAGATGCCATAGGCACCGGGCGTCTTGGTCGGATCGATGGAATCGTCCGACAGGCGAGAGATCAGGTCGCCGGCCAATGTGTCGAGCTGGGCGCCGAGCTCGGGCAGGTCGGAATCGCGCAGGGTGAACAGGGCGCCGAAGAGGCCGCTGGAAACCGCGCCGAACGAGTTGGCGCCCGGCGTCAGGTCCACGCCGTCCACCATGAGTCGCGACAGGCCGCCATTATCGACGGTGACGCCCGGTCCGAACGCCGTAGACGGAGAAAATTCAACCGTCCTTGCCTGGCCGGCGAGAAGGAACACACCGTCCGGCGTGACGATATCGATCTTGCCGTATTCGCGGTCGACTGCCTTGACCGGGATGTATTCGGAAATCTGGTCCAGCAGGCGCTGGCGCTCATCCATCAGCGCGGCGGCCTCCGGCGTCGAGCGGCTCATGCCGGTCAGCTGGGTGTTGAGCTTTTCGATGCCCTGCAGCGCGGAATTCACGCGCTCGACACCGAGGGCGATCTCATTGTCGGCTTCGGCCCGGAGGTCGAACACCATCTGGGAGAGGCTGTTGAACTCACTGACGATGCCTTGCGCAGCGCCCAGCACGGCCGTGGCATTGCTGGCCGATTCCGGCGTCAGGGCGAGATCGGTGAGCGTCGTCTCGAATTTGGAGAACTGGGCGAACAGGCCGGTTCCGTCGAGCGAATTGCCGACGCGGCTGGAAATGGTCTGCCAGGTCGACGACATCATGTCGGCCTGGGCGAGGTCGCTGGTCAGGCTGCGCCGCTGGGCGGTGAGGGCATAATCCTGCGACCGGGCGATGCCGGCCGAATGAACGCCCGTCGTGCCGCCGGAGACGAGGGATTCCGCCAGCAGAACTGACCGGCGGACATATCCTGCCGTGTTGGCATTGGCGACGTTGGCCGCGGCAATGTCGGCCCTCAGGCTGGTTGCCTGAAGGCCGGTTCTTGCCGCGTTTATCGCGCTGGATATCGTCACTTATGGACTCCCGCCTTCTGGCGTTGGACCCTTAGCGCTTCAGGTTGGTGGTTTCCTGGAGCATCTCGTCGACGGTCTGGACGATCTTCGC
>JAGQRO010000363.1 GCA_020425315.1 Hyphomonas sp.
CCAGAAGCCGAACCCGTTCCCGAAATCGATCTATGAAAACATCGCCTACGGGCCGAAGATCCACGGCCTGGCCCTGACGCGCGAAGACCTGGACGAAATCGTCGAGAAATGTCTGAAGCGTGCGGGCCTGTGGGACGAGGTAAAGGACCGTCTCAACGCGCCGGGCACCAGCCTGTCCGGCGGCCAGCAGCAGCGCCTCTGTATTGCCCGGGCTATCGCCGTGCGTCCGGAAGTGATCCTGATGGACGAGCCCTGTTCGGCACTCGACCCGATTGCCACGGCGCGGATTGAAGAACTGATCGACGATTTGCGCAAACGCTACTGCATCGTGATTGTGACGCACTCCATGCAGCAGGCAGCCCGCGTCTCTCACCAGGCCGCATTCTTCCATCTTGGTGCCCTTGTCGAAATGGGCGCCACGGATCAGATTTTCACCAGCCCGCGCGACCGCCGCACCGAAGACTATATCACCGGACGTTTTGGATAATTCAGATGGCAGACCATATCGTTTCCGCATTTACCGAAGAACTTGACCGCCTGTCGGCGGATATCCTGCGCATGGGCGGGATTGTCGAGCAGATGATCAGCGATGCCTGCAATGCCGTGCTCCACAATGACATGGAACTGGCGCGGGACGTGGTGGCGCGTGACCCGCAGGTGGACAAGATCGAGGCGGATGTCGAGCGCCAGATCGTCAGCCTGATCGCCCGGCGCCAGCCCATGGCACATGATCTGCGCTCCGTATTCGCGGCGCTGAAAGTATCCGGTGAGCTGGAGCGCATCGGCGATCTCTCAAAGAACGTTGCCAAACGGGCGCTGGGACTTGAAACGGCGGTGTTCCCGGAAATGCGCTCAGGCGTCGCCCGGATGGCGCAGCCGGTGGCGCGCCAGCTGCACCTGGTGCTGGACGCCTATGCCTCCGGCAATGCGTCTGCGGCAAAAGCCGTCTGGGACAGCGACGATGAGATCGACCAGCACTACAACGCACTGTTTCGTGAAATGCTGACCTACATGATCGAGGATCCGAGATCGATCAGTGACGGGGCGCACATGTTGTTCATGGCCAAGAACCTTGAACGCATCGGCGACCATTGCACCAACATCGCCGAATTTGTGTTCTTCCAGGTGACAGGTGAAAACCTGGTGCCTCAGGACCGGCAAAAATACTGAGCGCCAGAAAAGCGTTCACCAAGGAGACCTGAATGAAACCCTATGTTCTGATTGCCGAGGATGAGAGCGCCGTTGCAGAGCTGCTGCAATACAATCTCAAGCGGGAAGACTATGAAGTTGGAATCGCACAGGATGGCGACGAAGCCCTGCTGATGATTGACGAGCGAGCGCCGGACTTGCTGCTGCTTGACTGGATGCTGCCGAAAGTCAGCGGCATAGAAGTCTGCCGGCGCATCCGCAGCGGCAATGCCTGTCCGAACCTGCCGATCATCATGCTGACAGCCCGTGGCGAGGAGAGCGACCGTATTCGCGGACTCGATACCGGGGCCGATGACTATGTCACCAAGCCCTTTTCCACGACCGAACTGATGGCGCGGGCGCGCGCCGTTCTACGCCGGATCCGCCCGGGCCTGCGGGACGACAAGGTGATTGTCGGCGACATCGAAATCGACCGGGTGGCCCATCGTGTCACTCGCGACGGGGAAGACATCCATCTCGGCCCGACCGAATTCCGCCTGCTCGACTATTTCATGCAGCATCCGGGGCGCGTCTTCTCGCGCGAGCAATTGCTGGACACGGTCTGGGGCTCCGACGTCTATGTCGAGCTGCGCACGGTGGACGTGCATGTCGGGCGCCTGCGCAAGGCGCTGCGGCAGGGCGGTGGCGAGGATCCGATCCGCACCGTCCGCTCCGCCGGCTATGCGCTGCGGGCTGACTAGAACAGCTCTGCGAGGAAGTCCTTCAGGTGGGCGAAACTGCGCCGGTCTGCGTCGGCGCTGTACTCCACGCCATTGGCGCGGTCGTTTGCGCCGAGCGTCGTGAAGGCGTGAACGCATTGTCCGTGTGCGTTGAGCTGCCAGTCCGCGCCGGCTGCGCCCATTTCCTTCGCAATGGCAAGCACGTCATCCGGCGTGGCCATCGGGTCGAGCCAGCCATGTTCGATCAG
>JAGQRO010000364.1 GCA_020425315.1 Hyphomonas sp.
CGATCAAGGAAGCCTACACGCTGGAAGTTTCCACCCCCGGCATCGACCGGCCGCTGACCCGGGAAGGGGACTTTGCCCGCTGGGTCGGCCACGTTGCGAAGGTGGAACTGGCCCGTCCGATTGACGGCCGGCGCCGCTTCACCGGCGTGATCACCGGAGAAGACGCCGACGGGGCCCATATCGAACTGGAAGACGATGTCGAACTCGTCGCCCATGTTCATGAGATGAGCCGGGCGAGCCTGGTGCTCACCGACGAATTGATCGAAGCGGCCCGCGCGGCCGGCAATCTGCCGCCCCAGCCGGATGAAGATGACCTCGGTGATCTTGAGATCGACGAGACCGAAGACGACACAGATACCAACGAAGAGACGGGAGACGTCACATGAGCGCTATCGGCGTTTCAGCCAACAGGCTCGAAATCCTGCAGATCGCCAAGGCCGTGGCCGAGGAGAAATCGATCGACCAGAACATCGTCATCGAGGCGATGGAAGAGGCGATCGAGAAGGCCGCCAAGGCGAAATACGGCCAGGAGCACGACATCCGCGCCAAGATCGACCCGGTCACCGGCGAGCAGACCCTGCTGCGCGTGCTGACGGTTGTGCCGGACGAGGAATACGAAGACGACGCCAAGCAGCTGCGCCTTGCGGAGGCGAAGAAGATCGACGCCTCGCTCGAACTCGGTTCCGAGCTGACCGAAGAGCTGCCGCCCTTCGATTTCGGCCGCGTCGCGGCCCAGACCGCCAAGCAGGTCATCATGCAGAAAGTGCGCGATGCCGAGCGTGAGCGTCAGTACAATGAATACAAGGACCGCGTCGGCGAGATCATCTCCGGCGTCGTCAAGCGCGTCGAGTACGGTCACGTCATCGTCGACCTTGGCCGCGCCGAAGGCATCATCCGCCGCAATGACGGCATCCCGCGCGAAAATTTCCAGACCAATGACCGCGTGCGCGCCTTCCTCTACAAGGTCTCCCGCGAGACCAAGGGTCCGCAGATCTTCCTGTCGCGCGCTGCGCCGGAATTCATGAAGCGCCTGTTCGCTCAGGAAGTGCCGGAAGTCTATGAAGGCGTGATCGAGATCAAGGCCTGTGCCCGCGACCCGGGCAGCCGCGCCAAGATCGGCGTGATCTCCAATGACAGCTCGATCGACCCGGTCGGCGCCTGTGTCGGTATGCGCGGTGCGCGCGTGCAGGCGGTCGTCGGCGAGCTTTCGGGCGAGAAGATCGACATCATCCCGTGGAACTATGACGATGCGACCTTCATCGTGAACGCGCTGCAGCCGGCCGAAGTGTCGAAAGTGGTGTTGGATGAAGACGAGCACCGCGTCGAGGTTGTGGTGGCGGACGACCAGTTCCCGCTGGCCATTGGCCGGCGCGGCCAGAACGTGCGTCTCGCCTCCCAGCTGACCGGCTGGCAGATCGACCTGGTGACGGAATCGGCAGACTCCGAGCGCTACCAGCGCGAATTCCAGGAGCGTACCGAGCTCTTCATGAAGGCGCTCGACGCCGACGAGACGCTGGCCCAGCTGCTGGCCTCCGAAGGCTTCGAGACGGTCGAAGAGATCGCCTATGTCGCCCCGGAAGACTTCATCACCATCGAAGGCTTCGATGAGGATGTGGCCGCCGAGCTGCAGGAACGCGCCCGGGAATTCCTCGACAAGCTGGCTGCCGAAAACGATGCCAAGCGCAAGGAGCTGGGCGTCGAGGACGCGGTGATGGAACTCGACTCCATGACCCCGGCCTTCGCGGTCCGCCTCGGTGAGGAAGGCGTGAAGTCGCTGGACGACGTCGCCGGCCTCGTGCCGGACGACATCACCGGCTGGCGCGAGCCGGGCCCGGACGGCAAGCCGGTCTGGGTCGAGGGCATCCTGAAGAAGGGCGAAATGCGCAAGGATGACGCCCAGATGTTCATCATGAAGGCCCGCGTGGCTGCCGGCTGGATCGAGGCGGACGCCATCGACCAGATGCTGGCCGCCCAGCAGGAAGCCGAACAGGCCCAGGAACTGACCGAGGAAGAGCGCGCGCTGCTCGCCCTCAACACGCTCGACAGCGGCGATGCCGCGGATGTCGATCTTGGCGACCTCGGCGATCTTGGCGACATCGACCTCGATGCATTGACAGTGGAGGGCGGCGATGACGGAGCCGCATCCGAAGACTGATGCGCGGGTAACCGGCACTGAAGGACAGACGGCGGACGGAAGCGAAGCTTCGGTCCGCCAGTGTGCCGTGACGCGTGAGCGTCTCGGCAAGGACGGGCTTGTGCGCTTCGTGCTCTCGCCCGATGGCGTGGTGACGCCCGACATCGCCGAAAAACTTCCCGGCCGTGGCGTCTGGGTCACGGCGGACCGCGCCGTGCTGGCCGAAGCGGTGAAGAAGAATGCCTTCGCCCGTGCCTTCAAATCCTCCGTGACCGTACCGGATGGCCTGGCCGATACGGTGGAACGGCTGCTGGTGCAGCGATTTACCGGCCTGCTGGGCATGGCAAAGAAGGCCGGCGACGTGGTGCTTGGCTACGACCAGGTGCGCGATGCGCTGCAGAAACGCCCGCCCGGCCTGTTGCTGGAGGCTGCAGACGGTGCAGAAGACGGCCGCACGAAGGTGTATTTTCTGGCCAAAGCCCTATATAGCGGCGTGGACGTGGCCGGGGCCTTGTCGGCTGCTGAATTGGGCATGGCATTTGGACGCGACCGTGTGATACACGGGCTCGTCCGCAAGGGGCCTTTTGCAAAATCCCTGGCTGCGGCGTATGCGCGGCTGTCCGGGTTTCGCGACAGGCCGGAACTGGACTGGTTTCAGGATCAGGATCGGTAGCGGAAAACCCGCCGGTGTGCCGTGGGCGCGCCGGCCATAATTGTGATATGTAGGACGAATGAGCGATACGAAAGACACTGGTGGCAATTCTGGCGGGCGCAAGCCGCTGACCGTTTCCCGCAAGACTTCGGGAACCGTGAAGCAGAGCTTCAGCCATGGCCGGTCCAAGCAGGTCGTGGTGGAGACCAAGAAGCGCCGGACCATGGGTCCGGGCGCCGGGGATGCGCCTGCGGCTGCACCTGCTGCCGGGGCTTCTGCCGAAGCCACCCGCGAAGCCAAGCTGAAGGCCATGGCCGCCCAGCGCGGCATCACGGTGGCCGAGCTTGTCTCCCAGCTCAAGGCCCTGAAGGAACGCGAAGTCCAGGAAGCGGCCCGCGCCAAGGAAGTCGAGCGCGACAAGGCCGCCCAGGACCGTCTGCGCACGGAGCAGGAGCGCAAGCTTCAGGAGCAGAAGGAACGCGAAGAGGCCGAAGCCCGCCGCAAGGCCGAGGAAGAAGCCCGCAAGGCGCAGGAAGCGGTTGCCAAGGAACGCACCGACCGGGGCGCCAAGGCGCGTCCGAAGGCAGACTTCGCGGCCACGCCGGCAGGTGCCGGCCCGGAAGCGGAAGACGCCTCCGGCCGCAGCAAGCGCGGCGGCAAGTCGTCCAAGGATGACCGCAACGACCGCTCCCGCAACAACGATGCGCAGCAGAACCGGGGTGGCGGCCGCGATGGCGAACGCCGCCGTGGCAAGCTGACCATTGCGTCCGCGCTTGGCGACGATGCCGACCGCCAGCGGTCGCTCGCCTCGGTGAAACGTGCCCGCGAACGCGAGCGCGAACGCCGCATGGGCGGCGGCAGCGACCGCGAGAAAGTCTCGGTCGAGGTCACGCTGCCGGAAACCATCACGCTGCAGGATCTTGCCGGCCGGATGAATGAGCGCGTCGCCGACGTCGTGAAAT
>JAGQRO010000001.1 GCA_020425315.1 Hyphomonas sp.
TCGGCGCGCTGGCCCGCATCGCGCCGGACCATCCCAACGCGGTGCTGCTGATCTGCGGCGCGGGCCCGCTCAAGGACAAGCTGGGGCAGCTGGCGCGCCGCAAGGGCGTGGCCGAGCAGGTGCGCTTTCTCGGGCAGGTTCCCAATCCCTACCCGCTGCTCGCCAATGCCGATGCCTGCGTGATGTCCTCGGATTATGAAGGCCAGCCGATGGCGCTGCTGGAGGCGCTCTGCCTCGGCATCCCCTGCATCGGCACCGACATTCCGGGCATCCGCTCGGTGCTGAAGGAGGGGCGGGGTCACATCGTCGCGCCGACCGAGGAGGCTTTCGCCGAGGCGATGAAGGCGGCGATCGAGGGCCGCCTGCCGCAGGTCGACGCGGCCGATATCGGCGGCGAATACGCCGAGGCGACGATGGACGAATTCTACCGCAACGTCTGCGGCCGGCCGGGCTGACCGCCGGCCGGGGCGAATGTGCCGTCGATGCGGCGGCGGCTTGCGCTTTGCCGGCGCGGCGGTTCGAACCCGCGCTTCCGGCTACAGATGGCGTTTCATGAAAGCCTTGAAGTTGGCCTTGAAGACCTCGGTGCTGTCCTTGTCGATCAGCTTTTGCAGGCTGCGTGTGGCGACCGTCTCGGTCGGCTCGAACCCGACCTTGCGGGCATGGGCGATCAGCTGCGCCGAGCTGTCCTCGAGCGAAGCTGCGAGATGCTCGTATTTGATCAGCCCGCAAAGATCGGGATTGGCCCTGACGATGTGGCGGATCACCCCGGTCTGCCGGATCACCCCCGGCAGCGCCTCAAGAATGGCGAGGTTCAGCGCTCGGGTTGGCAGCTTGGCGCCGGCATAGGGGTTGCCGTCCTTCATGCCCGCCTCGTGGCGGTGCCAGACGTCAGTCATGTTGGCGACCGCGCGCGAGATCGCCTGCTCGAGGCTGTTGCCGCGCACCAGCGCAATCAGGTTCACTCGGTCGAACCGTTCCTGCGCCCAGTCGATGATGTTCTGCACCGCCTTTTGCGGGGCCACCGCCTCTGCGCCGCGGATATAGCTGTCGATCCTCGGTGCGTAACTGACCATCAGCTTGACGGCTCCGATCCCGGGGGCCTCAGGTTTTACGCCGCGGGCGATCCGGTCGAGCACGTCGGCCTCGGTCAGTCCATTGCGTGCGCTCCTTCCGACAATATCGAGAAAATATTCCCTGGGGGCGCCCATGCCGCCGAGGCTTTCGATGTCGCGGCAAAGCAGGGTCGATCCCGACCTCTGCGAGGCCAGAACCAGGGTGATTGCGCGAAGCTCATGCGTCATTGAAGCCATCCGTCCTCGTATTCCGGCCCTGCCTAGCCGATTCCCCCCGGGGGTGCCAGAAGCCGGCCTCATGCCGCAATCCGACCGATTCCGATGGTGCGATGCGCCCGCGGCGGTGGCGATCGCCTATACCCGTTTCCCCGGGGCGATCCGGCGCTGCCGGGGCGCGGCGGGTCAGTCCGGCCAGCGCGGTTCCAGGTATTCGGGATGATCGGGGAAATAGGCCCGGATCACCCACGCGTTGCTCGCATCGAAGCCCTGTTGAAAGGCCTTTGCCAGCTCGGGCGAAGGCTGCGCGCCCTTGCCCGAGCTGTTTTCCTCCGCCCATGCGACGACCCGCTGGCGCAGGCCCGGAGTCACGCGCTCTTCCTGATTGATCGTGCGCAACAGCTCCTGTCCGGCCTGGCTGATCGAGGTGTTGGCGTTCGCCGGGATCTGCCAGCGCGGATCAGACAGGTCGAGAGCCAGCAGATCGCAGAAATCTCCCAGCGTGCCCTTTTCGCGCGCCACGCCCTTGTAGGGGCGCACGATGACGTTCTGTTCTCCGAACACCTTCGACCAACGCCGGATGATGTGGCGGATGTTGAAATAAGGGCGGAAGGCGGGCTTCATCCGGCTCTGGACGAAATCGTCGAGGGATTTCTCATAGCCATTTCGCAGGACGGTCGAATAGAGGGACACGATCTGATCCAGCTGCGGCCGGATGTAGAGGACAATCCGCACGCTGGAAAAATCGCTGCAGAACAGCTCCTTGAAGCGTTCGATATCCACCTTCTTGGGCACGCGGGAATGCAGGTGCTCGGAGGTGATCACCACCTCGCGGCATCCCGGCGCCCGGGCGATCTCGTCCCGATAGTCCGCGACCGTCTTCTGGCGAAAGGCGGCATGCGCCTCGGGGGTCGCCATGTCGAACAGGGACGCCAGGTCGGCACTGGCGCCGAACGGAAGCGCGGCGAGCGTCGCCCTGAGATGCAGCTTCCCGCCGAGCGAGGCGGGAACCAGGATGCCCGCTTGCCGGAGCGCGGCCCGGTTGGCGGCCAGAAACGCCTGGATGCTGCTCGACCCGGTCTTGGTGGCCCCGATATGGACGGTCAGGTTCATGGGATGATCTTTGCTGAGAACGGGATCTCGGATCCGGCGGGATTTCTTCGGTGGCCGCTTCCGGGCATCGGGATTTGCACCGGATCACGCGGCGAGGTCAAGATTGATCGAGCCACCTGGTCGAGACGGCGAGGCTGCAGCGGGTCCGGCGCTGCGGGCGCCTCAGAGTGGCGGCTTGACGAAGGCGGGCATCGGGGTGCCGTCGGACTGGTGGGCGATGAAGGCGCGGGCGGTGTCGAGCGCC
>JAGQRO010000365.1 GCA_020425315.1 Hyphomonas sp.
GCGGCGCGCTGATCCGCTTTGCCGGCCCGCGCCTGGCCGCGCAGGGTGACGACCTGCTGCCCGTACCGATCCGCCGGGCGGCCCGCGCCCTTGGCGGAGCCCTCGCCTGGGACGAGCCGCAGGCGCTGGCGCCCTTCCCGGACACCTCGCCCTTCTCCGGCCTCAAAGTGCCGCCGGACGTGCGGGTGACGCAGCAGGTTCTCGCCCGGCCGGGGCCGGACCTTGCCCAACATACCTGGGCCCGGCTTGCCGATGGCTCGCCTCTTGTCACGGCTGACACGCGCGGCACCGGCACGATCATCCTGTTCCACATCACCGCCGGGCCGGACTGGGCGAACCTTTCCTATTCCGGCACCTTCTCGCAGATGCTGCGCCGGGCCATCGCCGCCGGGCGGGGCGAGGCCTCCGACGAAGGCGAAGGCGCCTACACACCGAAACTGACGTTGGACGGGTACGGACGGCTGGCCCCCGCCGGCCCCTCGGCCGCACCTTTGAAGGCGGCGGATTTCGCAGTCCAGACGCCGTCCGAAGTGCACCCGCCGGGGCTCTACCAGGGCCCGTCCGGCACGCGCGCGCTGAATGCCGCGCGCGGTGCCAAACCGGCGCTCATTTCGTCCTGGCCGGCCTCAGCGCGGCTGATCGGCGATGCGGAGGCGCGTTCACTTCGCCTTGCCGGGCCGCTGCTGGCTGGGGCCGCACTGTTGCTGGCGCTCGACCTGATGATCGCCCTGCTGGTCGCCGGGCGCCTGCCCCGCTTCGGCCGCCGCGCCAGCGCTGCGATCATATTCGCCTGCGCCATCCTGTTTGCCGCATCGCCCGATGCCTCGGCGCAGGCCTACCAATACGAACTCATGCCGGATGGCACCTACCGGCGGGTGACGGCAGATGCCCGCATCATCCCGCTGCCCGGATCGGCAAATGATCCGTCGGTGGCTGCGGCCCTGTCGATGCGGTTCGGCTATGTGAAGACCGGCGACACCGCGCTCGACGAGCGCACGCGGGCCGGCCTGTTCGGGCTGTCCAATGTGCTCACCCTGCGCACCTCGGTGGAACCGGCCCCGCCGGACGCGCTGGACCTCGAAGAGAGCCCGCTCGAACTCTATCCCCTGATCTATTTCAGCGTGCCCGAAGGTGCCGCGCCCCTGTCGGACCGGGCCATCGCCCGCCTCAATGCCTATCTGCGGTCCGGCGGCGCGCTGATCATCGACACGCGCGACGGCGGCGATGCCGGCACCGATACGCGCATTTCCCGCCTTGAAGGCCTGCTGGAAGGGCTCGACGCCCCGCCGTTGCAGCCGGTGCCGGAGAACCATGTCCTGACCCGCAGCTTCTACCTGCTGACCGGATTTCCCGGCCGCTATCCGGACCGCCGTCTCTGGATCGAGAAGGAGGGCACCGCCTCCCAGCCGCGCGGCGACGGTGTCTCCGCCCTGTTCATCGGCGATGCCGACTGGATCTCCGCCTGGGCGATCGATGCGCAGGGCCGCGATCTCTATTCCGTCGATGGCGGGGCCCAGCAACGCGAAATGGCCCGCCGCTTCGGCGTCAATCTCGTGATGTATATCCTGACCGGCAGCTACAAGGACGATCAGGTCCACCTGCCGGCCCTGCTGGAACGGCTGGGCGAGCGGGATGAGGATAATTCCAATATCCGCCTGCCGACCAATATTCCCGATGGGGGCCCGCGATGAACGAAGCGGTGCGCATCGGGTTCGATCCCTTCCTTGGCTGGCCTGTCCTGTGGGGGCTTGTGGGCCTCACGCTCTTCGCCTGGAGCATCTATGTTGTCCGGCGCGGACGGGCCTGGCTGACCCGGGCCCTCGGCCTCGCCCTTCTGACCGCCGCGCTTGCCAATCCGAGCCTTGTGCACGAAGAGCGCGAACCGCTGCCCTCCGTTGCTGCGGTTGTTCTGGACCGGTCCGAAAGCATGGATTTCGGCGGCCGTTCGGAAACAGCCGCCAGGGCTTTCGCCGCCGTGCAGGCGGAACTGGCAAAGGATCCGAGCCTTGAAGTGCGTGTGCTGGAAAGCAGCCGCGACGATGATGGCACGCATCTCTATGGCGCGCTCGAAGGCCTGATGTCGGACGTGCCGCGCGACCGGATCGCCGGCGCCATCCTGATCACCGATGGACAGGTCCACGACCTGCCTTCCGACCCAAATGCCGAAGGCGTCATCGGCCCGGTGCACGGCCTCGTCGTCGGCGATCCCAATCAGGGCGACCGGCGCGTCGAACTGGTCGAGGCGCCAAGCTTCGGCATTGTCGGAGAGACCGCCACAATGGTGGTACGGGCCGACGATCCTGATGGCGGCGAGATCGATCTCAGCGTCTCCATCAATGGCGGCATCACGCAGCGCGTCACGGTGGAAGCCGGCGAGGAAACCGCCTTGCCGATCCAGATCGAACGGCGCGGCGAAAATGTCATCGTCGTCGAGGCCCCGCCCGGCCGGCAAGAACTGACCATGGCCAACAACCGCACCGCCGCGAGCCTGGCCGGTGTGCGCGACCGGCTGCGTGTCCTGCTCGTCACCGGCAAGCCGAACCAGGCGGGCCGCACCTGGCGCGACCTGTTGAAATCCGACCCGTCGGTGGACCTTGTCCACTTCACCATCCTGCGCCCGCCCTACAAGACTGACAGCGCGACCAATGAGGAACTCGCCCTCATCGCCTTCCCGACCGAGGAATTGTTCGAGGAGAAGCTGAAGGAATTCGATCTCATCATCTTCGACCAGTATGAGCGCCGGGGCGTTATCACCCAGTCCTATCTTGCCAACATGGCGCGCTATGTGTCCGAAGGCGGGGCGCTTTTGATCGCGGCCGGGGAGGATTTCTCGGGGCCTGGAAGCCTTGCCCGCTCCCCACTCGCCGCTGTGTTGCCCGCTGCGCCGACCGGGATCGTGCGCACCGGGGAGTTCGTTCCGGGCCTGACCGATGTTGGCAAGCGCCATGCCGTGACCCAGCCCCTGGAAGGCCGGCGCTGGGGCGGCTGGATGCGCTATGTCGAGGCCACCGCCGAGGCCGGCGATGTGGTCATGAGCGGGCCGGAGGGCAAGCCGCTGCTGGTGCTGGACCGCGTGGATAAAGGGCGCGTCGGCATGCTGATGTCGGACCAGATCTGGCTCTGGGCGCGCGGACATGAAGGCGGCGGCCCGTTTGCCGAGCTGATCCGGCGCGTTGTGCACTGGCTGATGAAGGAGCCGGAGCTGGAAGAACGCCGCCTGACGCTGACCGCAGAAGGCGATACGGCCCGCGCGGAGCTGCGCACCCTGCTCAATGCCGCCCCGCCGCTGCAGATCGAGACGCCGGAAGGCAGCATCCTGGAACCCGCCTGGACCCAGGCGGAACCCGGCCTGTTCCGCGCTGAAGTGCCGGTTGACCAGCTCGGCCTCTATCGCGCGCAGGCGGGCGGCCTTGAAGCCGTCGCCCTCAACGGGCCGGCGAACCCGAAGGAATATGCCGACCTGCAATCCTCGACAGACCTGCTGCAGCCATTGGCCCGCGCGACAGGCGGCGGCGTCTTCCGCCTTAATCGCGAGGCCACCAACATGCCGGAAATCCGGCGCAGCGGCGCGCGCGGATCGTCTGCCGGCGGCAACTGGCTGGGCCTGCGCGAGCGCGGCGCCTATGCCGTGCGGTCTTCCTCCAGCCAACCGCTATTGCCAGGCATCGCTGCGGCAGCGGTGCTGATGATCCTCCTGCTGCTCGCCTGGCGGCGCGAGGGGCGCTAGCGGCGCGGCAATCGCTGTGGTTGCGCTGGTGGGGCGGGCCGGTATGCTTCGCGGTGAAGCGACCTGCCACGGAGTTCCTGAATGAGAAGACTGATCGCGCTGGCCTGCCTGATCGCCAGTGTCTGCGGCTGTGCCAGCACCAATGCGCTGGGCGACCGCATCCCGGAGCATGAACTCCTGGCCCTGTCCTCAGCGGCGCTCGGCGAGACGCGCAGCATCTCCGTTCATGTGCCCCCGGGCTATGAGGACGGCACGGATTCCTACCCGGTCCTCTACATGCCAGACGGCGGAATTGATGAGGATTTTCCGCATATCGTGAACACGGTGACGGCGCTGGTGGAGGCGGGCGCAATCCGGCCGGTGATCGTGGTGGGGATCGAGAATACCGACCGGCACCGGGACCTGACGCCGGCCTCCTCGACCCAGGGGGATGCGCAATATGCGCCGCTGAGCGATGGGGCGGCAGACTTCCGCGCCTTCCTTTCGGAGGAACTTATCCCCCAAATCGAAGCGGCCTACCGCACGGACGGGCGGCGCGCCATTGTCGGGGAATCCCTCGCCGGCCTGTTCATCATGGATACGCTGTTCCGCGAGCCGGACCTGTTCGACCGCTATGTCGCCGTCGATCCCTCGCTATGGTGGGACAATGGCAGGCTGGTGGAAGAGGCACAGGCCCGCCTGCCGGAACTCTCCGGCCATGGGACAAGGCTGTGGTTCACCGCCTCGGATGCGCAGGATATCTACACCCATACCGACGCGCTGTCGGCGATCATGAAAGTATATGCGCCGGCAGATCTCGACTGGACTTATGCCCCCAATCCGGAAGAGCACCACTGGACGATCTTCCGGGCCTCGGAAGTCGAGGCGCTGGGCACGATGCTGTGGCCGCCGGAGGCCCCATGACCATGACACATTTGCCGCCCCTGCCCCCGCAACCGGCCGGACTTCGGTGGCCGACAGGTGACTGGGAGGTGACTCCCGGGGCCGATAGCGTTGACCATAATCGCCTCGAAGATCTGCTTTCGTATGCGTTTGGTGACCCGCCGCCGGACGAGATGGGCGAGACGCATGCCTTCCTCGCCGTCCAGGGCGGCCGCATCGTGGCGGAGCGCTATTGGCGCGACTTTGACGCCGGGAGCACCTTCCCGTCCTGGTCCGAAGCGAAAAGCATCACCCAGGCCCTGATCGGCATCCTCGTGCGGGACAGGAAGATCGATATCCACGCCCCGGCCGACGTGCCGGAATGGGCCGAGGCCGGCGACCCGCGCGGCGCGATCACGCTCGACCAATTGCTGCGCATGTCGAGCGGGATGCAATTTGCCGAAGACTATGTCGATGCCGGCGTGTCGGATGTGATTGAGATGCTGTTCGGATCGGGCAGCGGCGATGTCGCCCTCTATGCCGCGAGCCGTCCGCTGGCGCATGAGCCGGACACGGTGTGGAACTATTCGAGCGGCACATCGAACATCGTGGCGCGCTGCGCGGCCCGCGCGCTCGGCGTCAGCGGGGACGACTTCAAGGCCTTCATGTTCCGCGAACTCTTCGATCCCCTCGGCATGAAATCGCCCCTGCCGAAATTCGACGAAGCCGGCACCTTCATCGGCTCCTCCTTCTGTTATTGCACCGCGCGGGACTTTGCCCGGTTCGGCCTGCTCTACCTGCGCGACGGCGTGTGGGACGGCGAGCGCCTGCTGCCGGAAGGCTGGGTCGACTATGCCCGCACGCCGACACCGGCCGTGCCGGAGACCGAGACGCTCGGCTATGGCGCCCATTGGTGGCTCGGCATGGCGGGGCCCGGCAGTTTCTCCTGCAATGGCTATGAAGGTCAGTATACGGTGCTCGTGCCGGACAAGGATCTGATCCTCGTGCGCCACGGCAAATCCCCGCTGGAGGCGAAGGACGTTGTGCAGAAATGGATCGCCGACGTGGCGGAGTGTTTCCGGAGCTGAACGCCGCTTGACAGGGTGTAACCTAGACGTTACTTGTCACCTGTAGGTTACATCGGGAGCCAGCGGCCATGCGCAAGAATTCAAAACTCGAACCCTCGGAACGCCGCCGCCGGGCCGTCATCGTTACCATGCTGATTCTGCTGACATCCGGTGTCGGCGCCGTCGAGGCGATCTCGGATCACAGCGATCATCTGCGCTCGGTCGACTTTGCGCGGGGTGGCTCGCTTCTGTTCCTCGCCCTGGTGATCGCCTTGCGGGCGACCACAAATTTCCGGTTTGGCAGGAGCGACCCTGCGCTGGACGATGAACTGACGGCTTCCAATCGCGCCAGCGCCGCAACCTGGGGATTCTGGGCCGTGATGACAACGCTCGCCTGCGCCCTGCTGGTAAACCTCCGCTGGCCGCTCTCGGTGGCCGAAACCGTGCCGATCCTCATCGCTACAGGAGCCGTCAGCGCGGGCATCCGGTTCGTGTTCCTGGAACGGCAGGGTATTTGATGGCTGCAGGACTAGGCGTCCGGCTGAAAGACATCCGCACACAAGCCGGCCTCACACAGGCGGAGCTGGCCGAACGTGTCGGCGTTTCGCGCAAGACGATCAACACGGTCGAGAACGGCGTGTTCGTGCCTTCGACGATCCTCGCCTTGAAGCTGGCGGAGGTCCTGAACACGCGGGTCGAAGACCTGTTCTTCCTCGAACAAGACCGCTGAACTCCGCGGCCCAATAGAAGACCATCAGCTGCGCTGTGGCGGCCGGCGCACCTGCAGGTTCGGCTTCGGCATGAAAACCAGGAAGCATAGCACCACACAGAACCAGATCGCCACGACGAAGAAACAATCCCGGAAAGCGAGCACGCTCGCCTCGGCGGAAACCTCGCGGCCGATTTCGGAAAACGCCCCCATGAAGGCCGGCAATTGCGGCAGGCCGGAACGTTCCAGCTCCATCGCATGCAACGTATGCTGATAAAGCATCTCCGCATTCGACTCGTTCATCGCGCTGGACAGGTGCTCGCCATGGAAGATGAGGCGCCGCTGCAGCAGAATGGCGAGGAGGTTGACACCGAATGCCCCGCCCACCTGCATCAGGAATGAGGCTCCGCCGGTGGCCGAGGCAAGAAGGTGCGGCGGCGCTGCGCGCACGGCGGTCGTGTTCGCCGGCGGCATGCAGAAACTGATGCCGACCCGGCTGAGGAAGATCCACGAAACCAGAACCCAATACGGCGTCAGCGCCGTGACATGCGAGAGAAGGTAGGCCGAGATCGCAAAACAGGTGATGCCGAACGCCAGAAGGTAACGCGGGTCCACCCTGTCGGTCAGGCGTCCGGCAATCGGGAAGCCAACCACCATGGCGAGCCCGGCCGGGATCATCATCACGCCAGCGGCGGTGGGCGAATAATGCTGCACCAGCTGGACGAAGAGCGGGATCAGGTAGGTCGAGGCATAGATGGCAATGCCGGTCGCCGCGATGATCAGGCCCGCCGACCAGAACTGGCGGTACATGAAGATGGCCGGGTTCAGCGCCGGGAACGGATGATACCTTTCCCACACGAAGAAGGCGCAGCCAGCGAGCACCCCGACAGCGATTTTCAGATAGGTGATGTCGGAATCCCATCCGTCCCGGTTCGCCCCGGCAAAGGCCGACAACAGCGAGACGACGGCCACCGTCAACAGGATCAGGCCCTGCCAGTCGAGCGGGGCGCGGCGGCGGCGCAGCGGATCGTCGGCCGAGGGCATCAGGATCGGCGCCACCATCAGGGCAATGATGGCCAGCGGCACGGTGGCCACGAAGACAAGACGCCAGCTGGCAAGGTCCACCGCGACGCCGCCGAGTGCCGGGCCGAAGGCTGGGGCCAGCACGACGCCGATGGAGAAGATGCCCATCGCCGCCCCGCGCTTGTGATCCGGAAAGGTCTGGAAGATCAGGA
>JAGQRO010000366.1 GCA_020425315.1 Hyphomonas sp.
GCCAGCGCCTCGAAACAGACCATCTACAAATGGTGGCCCTCGATCGGGGCGATGTGCGTGGATGCGGCTCTCGCCCTCATCCCGAACGCCCCGGAAGGCGGGCGCGACCCGCAGGAACGGATTACCGCCCTGATCGTGCCTCTGGAGGCTGCTGCCCGCACCGGGAACGGTCATGCCGTGCTGCGCGGGGCGCTCTCGGCCGCCGCCGACGACAAGGAGGCCGGGGAAGCCTGGCGCGCCTGGATGAACCGCGACATCCGCCAGCCGATGCGCATGGTTCTGGTGGAATTGGCGGCAAAACGCGTGATCCGGCGCGATTTCGACCTCGATGAGGTCGTCGAACAGCTGCTGGGCCCCCTCTTCCACCGCATCTGCGTGATGCGCGCCCCGGTGCGCGAAGGCTTCTGCGCGTACCAGGCCTTTATCGCCCTGCGCGTGTATTCCAGCATCTGACCCGGCCCTAACTCCCGTCTGGCGCGAAGTTTGCAATGCGGTCTCCCTGAATACCGGGAGGCAAACATGGCGGGCAGCCGCGTCGGATGGGTCGATTACGCCAAGGGCATCTGCATCATCATGGTGGTGATGATGCATTCGACGATCGACTATGGCCACATGGTCGACAGCGAAGGCTGGCTGCATGGCTTCGTGGCCTGGGCAAAGCCGCTTCGCATGCCGGACTTCTTCCTGATCGCCGGCCTGTTCCTGCACCGGTCCATCTTTGGCGCCCGCACCAGCTATATCGACCGGAAACTGGTCCATTTCGCCTATTTCTACGCGCTCTGGCTGGGCATCCAGACGGTCCTGTTCGAGCTCGACACGCTGGCCGTCAATCCGATGGAAGTCGCGCGCATCTATGCCGCCGCGTGGATCGAGCCGAAAAGCTCGCTCTGGTTCATCCATGAACTGGCTGTGTTCTACATGGTCACCCGCCTCTTGCGCCGCCTGCATGCCGGCAAGGTGTTCGCCGTTGCCGCCGCCCTTCAGGTTCTCCAGTCGGCGGGCCTGATGGAAACAGGCTGGTCGGTCACCAACCGCTTCGCCCAGTATTATGTCTTCTTCTATGCCGGCTATGCCTTCTCGCCGGTGATCTTCAAATTCGCCGATGCCGTGGCCGAGCGCGGGAAAGACATGCTGCGCGTCGCCGCCCTCTGGTTCGCCGTGCACACCAGCTTCGTCCTGGTCGGCGCAGCGGCCCTGCCGGTCGTGTCCCTGATCCTCGGCCTTGCCGGCGCCCTCGCGATCGTCGCGGCAGGTGTGGTCCTCAGCCGCCTGCCCTATACCGGTCTGCTGCGCCATACGGGCCGCAATTCGATCGTGGTCTATCTCGGCTTCTTCATCCCGATGAAGCTGATGCAGAAGGGCCTTGCCGCCACGCATCTCATTCCGGATGTCGGCACCGCCACCCTTGTCATTACCGTCGCCTCGGTCGGCCTCGCCCTGCTGGCCCACCAGCTGGTGCGCAATACGCCGCTGAATGCGCTCTATGTCCGCCCGCAGATGTTCCGCCTGAAAGGGGCAAAGTCGGCCCAGCGCGGCACGCTGCTGCCCGGATCGGTCCCGAATGCCTGAGGGCGCCTAGCGCGAGCGGTGCCACACCATTAGCGGGTCGAAGGCGCCGGTTTCGGCCGCCTTCTGGAGCTGCGCCATCTGGTCTGACACCGGATTGGCCGGGCCGGTCGCCGTCTGCGGGCCGTAGAGGGCCATGTCGAGGCGACAAATCTGTTCGAACAGGGCTTCGGACTTCTCAACGAGGTCCAGGAACCGCGCCGGCAGGCCGCGGCCTTCCTGCGCACGGGCGTCCAGCGCCGGCTCGTCTCTCCGTATGCGGTATTTCTTGGCCGCGGCGTCCTCGCGGCGCATCTCGCCGTCGCGCACGGCCTTCTGCATCACCAGCCAGCTTGCCGACTGCATCAGGCGCGTGGTCAGCTCCATGCTCCAGGCGGCATAGGTCAGGCCTGGTTCGCGGGCGAGCGCCTTGGCATGATCGCGGCCGGGGCCGTCGAGATAGGTGGCGGTTTCCTCGACCAGCGCCATGCCGCGCGAAAACACGGTGTCGAACAGCTTGCCGTCCGTGAACGCGCCAGCCCGCTCGCCGCCATCCTGTGATTGTTCTGCAGCCATCACTCCGTCCCCGATACGCCGGACATCAAACCCATCCTATCCCTGCCCGCCTTTCCGGGGACTTAATCCTTGCCGCCGAACAGCGCTTCGGCGGCCGACTTCTGCGCGCGCTTCTTAACGATTTCGGCCTCGCAGGCAGCAATTCCATCCTTCAGCAGCGCGATACGCGCCTCGAGTTCGGTCACGGACATCTGTTCCAGTGTCTGCGGCGTGTTCACCAGGATCGGCTCTTCATCCGGAGCAGCCATGCGCGCCTCCATTCCAATTCGGGGTTCATCAAAGCAGAAAGGCGCACTACATGCGACTCCTCAAAGCGGGAGTCTGATGAGATGAGCGAGACAATGAAGGCAGTCGGAATTCAGGCGGACGCACCGCTGTTTCTGGAGGACGTGGCGAAGCCCGCCCCCGGCCCGAACGAGATCCTGGTCAAGACCGCCTTCTCCGGCCTCAACCGGGCCGACCTTGTCCAGCGCGCCGGGGCCTATCCCCCGCCGCCCGGCGCCTCGCCCATTCTCGGCCTCGAAGTTTCCGGCACGGTGGAGGCCGTCGGCGACAGCGTATCGCGCTGGAAAGTGGGCGACCGGGTCTGCTGCCTGCTCGCGGGCGGCGGCTATGCCGAATATGTCGCCGTCGATGA
>JAGQRO010000367.1 GCA_020425315.1 Hyphomonas sp.
AGAACAAGGCCGCGATGGACGACCTGGTGAAAAACCTTCGCAAGGCCATGGCCGCAAACCTCGCCGACCTCGAATGGATGAGCGACACGACCAAGGTGAAGGCCGAGGAAAAACTGGACTCCTTCAATCCGAAGATCGGCTATCCGAACAAGTTCGAGACGTACGAAACGCTGACCATCGGCAACAATGCGCTCGACAATGCGATCGCTGCCACCAAGTGGCAGCTGGAAGACAATATCGCCGATCTCGGCCAGCCGGTGGACAAGAAGCGGTGGTTCATGACCCCGCAGACGGTCAACGCCTACTACAACCCGTCCTATAACGAGATCGTCTTCCCGGCCGCCATCCTGCAGCCGCCCTTCTTCAACATCTCGGCCGACCCGGCTGTGAACTATGGCGCCATTGGCGGCGTCATCGGCCACGAAATGGGTCACGGCTTCGATGACCAGGGCGCCAAATACGATGCCAATGGCGTCCTGCAGAACTGGTGGACAGACGAGGATCTCGTCGGCTTCCGCAAGCTGGGCGATGCGCTTGCCGCACAATACTCGTCCTACTGCCCGCTGGATGACGGCGAGACCTGCGTCAACGGACGCCTGACCCTTGGCGAGAACATCGGCGACCTTGGTGGCCTGTCCATGGCCTACCGCGCCTACCAGCTCTCGCTGGACGGCAAGGAAGCCCCGGTGATCGACGGCCTGACCGGCGACCAGCGCTTCTTCCTCGCCTGGGCCCAGGTCTGGCGTGCGAAGTATCGCGACGAAGCCCAGCGCCGGCAGCTGCTGACCGACCCGCATTCGCCGCCCTATTACCGCGTCAATGGCGTCGTGCGGAACCTGAACGAATGGTACGAGGCGTTCGGCGTGGAGCCGGGCGATGCCCTCTACCTGGCGCCGGAAGAGCGCGTCCGCATCTGGTAATCGCCAGCTGCAAATAACAGTAATTGTTACTGAAGGCGGCGCGGAAACGCGCCGCCTTTTGTCTTAGGTCTAAAAGCCTTGTTAAGCCTTCCCATTTATTATCCACGGCCAACGGTGGGCAACTGCGCGCAACAGGTCGATCAATTCATGCCTCTACTCAATCGCCTCTTCGGGCACCGGAAATCGGACTCGCCGGACGTCTCGCGGGTCACCGCTGCTGCGCCGGAACCGCAGGACCGCCCGCGCCCGATCCGCGAAATGGTCTACCGGGAGGCCTATGTGGTCTACGATTCCGGCTACAGCCGCAAAGGCGTGGTGCTCGACCATTCCTCGACCGGCGTGCGCCTGCGCTTCCCGACCAATGAGCGCCTGCCGGAGATGGTGCAGCTGCATGCCCGCGCCGTCGGCCTGGAGGGCCCGGCCCGCGTCGTCTGGCAGGAAAACTCCGAAGTCGGCCTCGCCCTGATGGTCGGCTGACCGCTCCAGTTTGCGGTAACCAGACACCTGACTTTCGAGGTCGACACCCCGACCGCCGAGCCAGCGAAACAGAAAAAGAAGAAATAGTCCCTTCCTCAGGGGCACTCTCTCCCGATGGGCGCTTATGTCCCTCGTCATAGACCTTGATGGGACTTGACGCCGGCCCCGCCCGCGCGCTTTCTGCCTGCAAATATTTACGCACTTGCAGCAAGGAGAGCAGGAATGGCTGATCAGGATCCCGTCGTCATCGTTGGGATGGCCCGCACCCCGATGGGCGGCCTCTTGGGAGACCTCGCCGGATTCACCGCGAGCGAACTCGGCGCGATCGCGATCGAGGCGGCCGTCAAGGAAGCCGGTCTCAAGCCCGGAGACGCCAACGAGATCATCATGGGCAACTGCCTGCCCGCCGGCCAGGGCCAGGCCCCTGCCCGCCAGGCCGGGTTCAAGGCCGGCCAGGACAAGGGCCTCGAAGCGGTGACCATCAACAAGATGTGCGGCTCCGGCATGCAGGCCGCCGTTATGGGCCGCAACGCCATCCTCGCAGGCGACGCCAGCATCGTGATCGCCGGCGGCATGGAATCCATGACCAACGCCCCGCACCTGATCAATGCCCGCAAGGGCCACAAATACGGCACCATGGCGGCCGAAGACCATATGGCGCTTGACGGCCTCTCCGATGCCTATAAGGGCGGCCCGATGGGCCAGTTCGCCGACATGATCGCCGGCGAATACCAGTTCACCCGCGAACAACAGGACGCCTACGCCCTCGAAACGCTGAGCCGCGCCCAGACCGCCACGAAGGACGGCAAGTTCAAGCGCGAGATCGCCCCGGTGACGGTGAAGACCCGCAAGGGCGAAACGGTGGTCGATACGGACGAACTGCCCCGCACCGCCATGCCGGACAAGATCCCGACGCTGCGCCCGGCCTTCTCCAAGGACGGCACGGTGACGGCGGCCAACGCCTCGGCCATTTCGGACGGCGCGGCCGCGCTCGTGCTGATGAAGGAATCCGAAGCCAAGAAACGCGGCCTGACGCCGATCGCCAAGATCGTCGCCTCGTCCAGCCATGCGCATGAGCCGGAATACTTCACCACCGCGCCGGTGCCGGCGATGCAGAAGGCCCTCGCCAAGGCCGGCTGGAGCGCCGACGAAGTCGAGCTCTGGGAAATCAACGAGGCTTTCGCCATCATCCCGATGATCGCGATGAAGGAAATGGGCATCGCCCATGACAAGGTGAACGTGAATGGCGGCGCCT
>JAGQRO010000004.1:0-1878 GCA_020425315.1 Hyphomonas sp.
GCGCATCGAGGCCGCGGGCGACGAAGGGATCGTAGACCGTGCCGATGGGAATGATCCGTTCCCCGAACAGGGAATGCGAGAGGCCCGCCGCGCCGAGCAGCAGGAACAGGTTCATCTCCGCGATGCCGAGTTCGATATGCTGGCCCTTCGGGGAGAATTGCCATTTCTGCGTCGAGGGAATCTGCTGCTGGCGGAACGTGTCGGCCTTTTCCGTCCGGGCAAAGAGGGACCGGCGGTTCACCCACGGCCCGAGATTGGTGGAGGAGGTGACATCCGGCGAAGTCGTCAGGATACGGTCGGCAAGCGCGCTGTCGCCCTTGGCGAGGGCGTCGAGGATCTTGCCGAACCCGGCCTGCGTGGAGAGCATGCGGTCGTCAAGGAAGACGGGGCCGGGGCTGTCGATCTGTGGGGCGGTGAAGCGGCGCGGGCCGGCGGCAAAGAAGGGCACCTTGCGCAGGAAGCCGGTGAGGGCGGCCTCGTCCGGCACGGTGGCGAACTTGTCCCACTCCTGCCCCGCCGGCACGCCCATGCGCGACTGGAAATCCGCCATCTGGGCGGGGTTCATCAGGCCGGCATGATTGTCCTTGTGGCCCGCCAGCGGCGTGCCCCAGCCCTTGATCGTATAGGCGAGGAAGACGGTGGGGCGGTCATCCGCAATGGCATCGAAGGCCTCGCTCAGCGTTTCGAGGCACTGGCCTCCGAGATTGTTCATCAGGGCGTCGAGGTCTGCGTCGTCGCGTTTTGCCAGCAGCGCAGAAACGTCACCCTGATCGCCAAGATCGTCCATCAGGCGTTTGCGCCATGCTGCGCCGCCTTGATAGGTCAGTGCCGAATAATCCGCATTCGGACAGGCCTGAATCCAGCCCTTCAGCGCCTCGCCGCCCGGCTCCTCGAAGGCGGCCCGCTGCAGGGCGCCGTGGCGCAGCACGACCGTGCGCCAGCCGAAGGCCTGGAAGATCGACTCGATCTTTTCCCAAAGGCCCTCATGCACGACGCCGTCGAGGCTCTGGCGGTTATAATCGATGATCCACCATGTATTGCGCAGGTCGTGCTTCCAGCCTTCCTGCAGGCATTCATAGACATTGCCTTCGTCCAGTTCCGCATCGCCGACGAGGGCGACCATGCGGCCGAGCGGGCGCTCGCCGGCCCAGTCCTTCGCGGCGAGATAGTCCTGCACGAGCGAGGCAAAGGCCGTCTCCGCGACGCCGAGGCCGACGGAGCCGGTGGAGAAGTCCACATCGTCCACGTCCTTGGTGCGGCTCGGATAGGATTGCGCGCCGCCATAGCCGCGGAAGCCTTTCAACTTTTCCAGCGTCTGGTTGCCCATCAGGTATTGCATGGCATGGAAGACCGGCGAGGCGTGCGGCTTCACCGCGACGCGGTCTTCGGGCCTGAGCGTGTGGAAATAGAGCGCCGTCATGATCGAGACCATGGACGCGCAGGAGGCCTGGTGGCCGCCCACTTTCACATCGCCCTCGCCTTTCGGCCTCAGATGGTTCGCAGTGTGAACCATCCACGCCGACAGCCACAGGAGGCGCTGTTCAAGGGTTTTCAGGTGCTGCAGATCGGACATTGGGGGCGGCCCGTAATTGGTTTCATTTGCAACCAATCACATGGCACAGCCCGCCCCCATGGTCCACCGGCAAAGCTACATGGCTGTCGTGCGCAGTTCCGACAGGTCGGGATACTCGGCGTCCCGCTTCTCGGCGCGGGCCTTGAAGGCCTCGGCCATATGCGGCGGCGGGAACATGGCGGCGTTCCAGACGCCGATATAGTCCAGCGTATCGGCGGTCGTGTGGTCGCGGCCGTAATTGATCAGCACCTTGCAGCCGGTGACGGCCAGCGGGCTATTGGCGGCGATCTGGCGGGCGACCTCCA
>JAGQRO010000004.1:2062-2984 GCA_020425315.1 Hyphomonas sp.
AGGCGTCCTTCGTGCACCAGCGGATGTCGCCGGCGGAGATCATGTCGACCGCCCCGCCGATGACGCCGCCGTGCAGGGCGAAGAGGACCGGCATGCGCGCCTGTTCAAGGCAGCTGAAACTGTGCTGGATATGGCGGATGTTGGAGCGCAGCGCCTCGGCCAGGATGTAGCGGTCATGCTTCGGGGCGGCGCGGTCGCCGGTGAAGACGCTGGTGTCCATGCCGCCGGAGAAATGCTTGCCGGTGGACGAGATGACGATCACCCGAGCGCGGGCATTGGTGTCGATATCCTGCACGATTTCCGGCAGTTCGTTCCAGAACGCCTTGTTCATCGTGTTCAGCGCGTCCGGCCGGTTCAGTTTGATATGCGCGATCTTGTTCTCGATGGTGACTTCAAAACACTCATAGGCCATGGGCTTCCTCCTGTTTGGCAGGAGTGTAGCAGCCGGCCGGGGCCGGGCCAGTCATGACGGCGGGTCAGGCCAAAAAGCTCAGGCGGTCACGGCTTCGGCCCTGTTGGGCCGCATCAGCAGGCGGATGATGGCCTCGTCGATGCCGATTTCGCCCTCGATCACGGCGGCGACCGCGTCGCAGATCGGCATTTCCACGCCATGCTTCGCGGCGAGCTTGCGCAGCACGGGCGCCGTGGCGACGCCCTCGGTAACAGCATTGCGGGCGCCGAGAATGTCTTCCAGTTTCTCGCCTTTGCCGAGGGCCAGGCCGCAGCTCATGTTGCGGCTGGTTTCCGAAGAGCAGGTGAGCACCAGGTCACCGAGGCCGGACAGGCCCGCCAGCGTTTCCCGCTCGGCGCCGAGCTTCAGGGCGAGGCGGGTCATCTCGGCGCTGCCGCGTGCGATGAGGGCGGCATGGGCCGAGCGGCCGAGCCCCTTGCCGAGCGCGATGCCGCAGGCGATGGCGAGCAC
>JAGQRO010000368.1 GCA_020425315.1 Hyphomonas sp.
CGCGCCATCTGCGGCTGGCCGCTGGGCGATACGCGCCGCCTGTTCGATGCCGAGATGGTGAACCTGATCGGCGACGCCGGCCTGATAAGCCCCGACATGCTACCCCCCGGCGACGTGCTGACCCTCTATGGCAAGCACGAGGCCCGCCCCGGCCGGAAGATGGGGCACATCACCCGCCGCCTCGGCCCACGGAAGGACTGACACGATGCTGCTTCCCGTCTCGACCTGGCAGGATATCGAAGCCTGGCTGACCAAATCCCGCACCATCCTGATCCCCATCGGGTCGATGGAACAGCACGGGCCGAACGGCTTCATCGGCACTGACGCGCTCTGCCCGGAAATCATCGCCCGACATGCCGAGGCGAGTGCGCCGGACGATGTGCTCGTCGGCCCGACCTTCTCTGTCGGCTGCGCCCAGCATCACCTCGGCTTCCCTGGCACAATCACGCTGCGCCCGACCACGATGATCGCAGCCATGGCGGACTGGACCGAGAGCCTGATGCGCCACGGCTTCGAGCGGATCTACTGGCTGAACGGGCATGGCGGGAACATCGCCACGATCGAGGCGGCCTTCTCCGAAATCCATGCCCGGCGCAGCTTCGACCCGCGCGGCGCCGACAACCGCCCCGGCCTGACGCTGAAACTGCGCAACTGGTGGGATTTCTCGCCCGTCATGCAGCTCTGCAACCAGCTCTACCCCGTCGGCCATGGCAGCCACGCGACCGCCTCCGAAGTGTCGGTCACCTATTTCGGCTATCCGGACCGCGCCCGGCCGGAAGTGGAGATGAGCCCGAAAAGCGCGCCGAACGGCAAGATCGGCGATGCGGTGCAATACCGCCGCGACTTCCCCGATGGCCGCATCGGCTCCGATCCCACCCAGTCCAATGCCGAAGACGGCGAAAAGATCGTCGAAGCCGCCGCCAAGGCGGTGCTGGACGAGGTGAAACGCTTCGCGGCGTAACCAAACCTTACTGACAGCGTAATTTTCCGGACTCTGGCCAGATGCGGCAAGGGACGGTATCAGAATCTCTCATGATAAGAGGCGTCTGAACCAGAGAATGCTCGACATTCGCAGTCTGGAAAAAAGCTTTGGCGCCAAGCGCGCCGTGCAGGGCGTATCCTTCACGCTTGAGAAGGGCACGGTGCTCGGCTTTCTGGGCCCCAATGGCGCGGGAAAGTCCACGACCATGCGCATGATCGCCGGCGTGCTCGAACCGGATGCAGGCGACGCGCTGATCGACGGCAAGTCCATCGTCTCCCATCGCCGTCAGGCACAGGCCGCGCTTGGCTACCTGCCGGAAGGCGCGCCGCTGTACGACGACATGACGCCGCCGGAATTCCTGAACTTCATGGCCGCCGCCCGCCGCATCGAGCGCAGCAAGCGCAAGGATGCCGTCGAGCGTGCGATTGCCGATGCCCGCATCACGACCGTGTCCGGCCAGCGGATCGGTTCCCTCTCGAAGGGCTACCGCCGCCGCGTGGGCCTTGCCGGCGCCATCCTGCACGACCCGCCGGTCCTGTTGCTGGACGAGCCGACCGACGGCCTCGACCCCAACCAGAAGCGCGCGGTGCGCGCGCTGATCGCCCGCATGGCACCGACCAAGGCGATCCTCATTTCCA
>JAGQRO010000026.1 GCA_020425315.1 Hyphomonas sp.
GCGTTTTCCGGGATGACAAGATTGGCGGCGGCGTATCCGGCAGCGGGATCAACCCCCTATCTTCCACGCATCCACCGCACGTGGGGCCGGGGCTGGTACCGTTCGGCTTGTGCGGGGGAGGAATGGAGAGATCGGGCTTCCGGCCGGAGTAACGGCCGGGCGGAAGCTCTAGGAAAGCTGGTCCGGCGGAGGCCACGGGAAATACGGCCGACATAGCCCTGCCACCCTCCCCGGCGGACCCGGTTTGAGTTTCGGCTCAGGCTGGATCGTTCGGACTGCACTCTGAGAGAGTGGGTGCAGGCGTCTTGAGGGCGCGCCGGCAGCGATCCGAAATCTCCATCCCGGCGCGGCGGGCGGTAACGCTCCAATCCCGTAGCCACTACCAATCCATTGGCGGAGCGCCACGGCGCCCGCCGCGCCAGGCCTCACTCCAGCAGGCTAACATTTTTTCGTACCGGAGGGCGCCCGCCTGTCCGGCCATTTGCGCTGTGCTGTAGTTATTACAACAGAATCGCCCGAAAGAGATTGCATATTTCCCGCACCGGCTGTATCATACTTTGGGTATGTTAAGGGGGGACCAGGGGTGGCCCGGCGCACGGCGGCACAGGCAGAGCAGACCCGCGTGGCGATCCTTGAATCGGCGCGGCGCCACTTTGCCGAAGACGGCTTCAATGCCAGCCTCGCCTCCATCGTCGCCGCAGCCGGCGTCACCAAGGGCGCCCTGTTCCATCACTTTCCCAACAAGCTCGCCCTGCTCCAGGAAGTCTGGAACAAGCTGCAGAACGACATGAACGAAGAGGCCCGGATCGAGGCCCGCAAGGTGATCGATCCGGAGGATCCCTATTCGCAGCTGCTGGCCGGCGCGAAAGTCTATCTCAAATGGGCCGCCCGGCCGGACTATTACAAGATCGTCCTGTTCGAGGGGCCCGCCGTTCTGGGCATGCAGGGCTGGTACGAATCCGACCGCGACATCGGCCAGCGCAATGTCCGCCGTTCGGTGGAGTTCCTGGTCGAGAAGGGCCGCATCCAGCCGGCGCGGCGTGTTCCGTATACGGTGCTGATCCAGTCGGTGCTGAACGGCTATGGCTTCGCCCTCGGCAAGGGGCAGGACGGGCTGACGCCGGATGTGGCGCACGAAGCCTTCGAGGTCATGCTGCGCAATCTGCGCTAGGGCGGCGCCTCAGGACAGCGGATCGACCCGGCCCTCGGTCGACGGATTGACCCGCCACCACGCCGCGATGGCATAGCGGGTCGCCAGCGTTTCCTGCACCGCATGCGGAATGGTTTCGGACAGCATGAACATGGCACCGGCGCCCTCCGGCGCGATCACCGCCACCGGCGCATCGGCCTCGTCGGCGCCTTCGGCCCAGACAACCAGGCCGCCGCCATCTTCGGCCTGCCAGTCCTCGTTGAGATACACGACCAGCGAGACGAGACGGTTGCGCGCCCCTTCGAAACTGTCGAGGTGGCGGTCATAGAAACCGCCCGGCCGGTAGACCGCGAAACAGGCCTCGAACTCGAACAGGCCGATCATCAGGCTACGGTTGATCGCCTCGCGCAGCTGCCCGGCCCAGGCGAGGAATTCCGCCTGCGCCGGTGTCGTCCCGTCCATCCAGGCGATGCGTGAGCGCCGGATCGAGCGGTCGAGCAGGAAGGCCTCCTCGCGCCCGACCCCGGCCGGGGCAAGATCGTCCTCGGCGTCCACGGCGAGGATTTCGGCGCGCAGGGCGCGGTAGAGCGGTTCGGGCAACAGACCGGGCTGCCAGCTCCAGCCCTGTGCGATGAGGTCACCGGTAATGGCGCCGAGGCGGTTGTCGCCCGGCAGGGACATGGCCGTCATGGCCGGATGCCTTCTGAAATGCGGGGCCTATTTGCCGCCGCGATGCTGGTCCATGAGGCCGGCGAACCGTTGGAACAGGTAGAAACTGTCCTGCGGGCCGGGGCTCGCCTCGGGGTGGTGCTGCACGGAAATGATCGGGCGGTCCTTCACGGCAAGGCCGGAATTGGTGCCATCGAACAGGGACCGGTGGCTCTCCTCCACGCCGGCCGGCAGGCTGGCCGGGTCGACGGTGAAGCCGTGGTTCATCGACACGATCTCCACCTTGCCGGTGGAAAGGTCCTTCACAGGATGGTTCGCGCCATGATGGCCCTGCGCCATCTTCATCGTCTTGGCGCCGAGGGCGAGCGCCAGCAACTGGTGGCCAAGACAGATGCCGAGGATCGGGATGCCGCTGGCGATCAGGGCGCGGATCGTCTCGCCGGAGCGTTCGATCGTCGCCGCCGGGTCGCCGGGGCCGTTGGAGAGGACCACGCCATCCGGCTTCAGCGCCATGATCGCGTCAAAGCCCGTGTCGCCGTTCACCACGGTCGTGCGCGCGCCGACGCTGGCAAGATTGCGCAGGATGTTCTTCTTCACCCCGAAATCCACCACCACGACATGATAGGTGCCATGGGTCAGCGACCCATAGCCGGAGGAGGGGGACCAGAGCTGTTCGGCATTGTCGAAGGGCGCATCGGCATCGACCGTATCGGCAAGGTCTGCGCGTTCGAGGCCTTCCCAGGCGCGGGCCGCCTCGATCAGGGAGTCGAAGTCGATATTCCCGCCCGGCTGGTGGCAGATCGCCGCCTTCGGCATGCCCTTCTCGCGGATCAGGCGGGTGATGGCGCGGGTATCGACACCCGACAGGCCGACAATGCCCCGCTTGCGGAGCCAGGATTCGAACGATTCGGTGGCCCGCCAGTTGGACGGCGCTGTAATGGGCTCGCGGAAAATGGCCCCGCGGGCGGCATCCTCGGCCGGCTCGGAACTCTCCTCATGATCCTCGGAATTGGCCCCGACGTTCCCGATATGCGGGAAGGTGAACAGCACGATCTGGGAGGAATAGGACGGGTCCGTCAGGATCTCCTGATAGCCCGTAATCGCTGTATTGAAACACAATTCCCCGACCCGGACCCCCTCCGCGCCAGCCCCCTGGCCCAGGAACAGGGTTCCGTCGGCAAGGGCGATCGCTCCCGTGACTGTTGAGTTCACTTGAGTTTTGGCGTCGTAGGACATATTTGTCACACCTTCCGGGCGGCCCGTAGGGTTTCATTTACCCAACGGCCTGAAGCTCGCCCGGTGTATTGGGGCTGAGTCCCTGCGGCGTCAAGCAATGGCTGCGGGCAGGGTGTGAAAGGTTCGACACGGCATGGGCCGAAAAGATACGAGTGGAGCAATGTCGCTCAAGGCGCGCATTGCAAATGCCCTCAAATCCGAGACCGAAGCTGGCACTGGCGGCGTTCGCCTGGCGACGCTGCGCCTGATCGAATGTGCTATCCGCGACCGGGACGTGTGTGCCCGCGGACGCGGTGTGGGTGAGGGCTGTCCGGACGCCGATGTGCGCGCCGTGCTCGAAACCATGATCGCCCAGCGCGAGGAAGCGGCCCGCGAGCATGAGGATGCCGGCCGTCTCGAAGATGCCATCCGCGAGCGAGAGGAAATCGAGGAAATCCTCCGCTTCCTGCCGGCCCCGCTGGAAGGCAAGGCGCTGGAGACCGCCGTCGATGAGGTCGTGACCGATCTCGGCGCCTCGAAACTGAAGGATCTCGGCCGCATCATGAGCGCCCTGAAGGAGCGCTATCCCGGCCTGATCCAGACCGGCGCCGCCGGCAAGGCCGTCCGCAAGGCGCTCTCCCGCGCCGGTTAAGCCGTAGATTCTGCCCGGCGCGCTCCAAATGCGCCGTTCCCCCGGTTCGCGTATCGCGATAGTCTAGGCGGTCATGACGTCCACCGTCCGCATTCCCGATGGCTTTGTCGAAGAGCTGAAGGCCCGCATCCGGCCTTCGGACATTATCGGCCGCAAGGTGAAGCTGACCAAGAAGGGCAAGGAATGGGTGGGCCTGTCCCCATTCACGAATGAGAAGACGCCGAGCTTCTACGTCAACGACCAGAAGCGCATCTTCAAATGCTTCTCCTCCGGCCTCGGCGGCGACGTCATCAGCTTCGTGATGGAGACCGAGCGGCTCTCCTTCATGGAAGCCGTCGAGAAGCTCGCCGACGAAGCCGGCATGCAGCTGCCCAAGGCGAGCCCCGAAGCCGCCGAGGAATACGACCACCGCAAGCGCCTGCAGCAGGCCTGCGAAGCGGCGGCGTCCTATTTCGAGGACCGGCTGCTCTCGTCCGAGGGCGCGGCGGCACGGACCTATCTGGAAGGCCGGGGCTTGCGCACCGGCGCGTGGAAGCGCCATCGCCTGGGCTATGCGCCGGACGACTGGCGCAAGACGACCGAACACCTGAAAGCCGAAGGCTTCACCATAAAGGAAATCCTCGAAGCCGGCCTTGCCAAGGAGAGCGACAAGGGCGGCGAACCCTATGACGCCTTCCGCGGCCGGGTGATGTTCCCGATCACCGATGCGCGCG
>JAGQRO010000369.1 GCA_020425315.1 Hyphomonas sp.
CGGCCAGATGGGAAAAGCGGTCCCGGCGCTGACGCACCGGGGCTTTGTCACTGGCGGCCCTCCGGCTCACTACAGCGCGACATGGGGGCGCGTTCGCCTCCGGGCCGGGCGGCTACGCCGCGTCCCGTTCGTCCAGATAACGCGAATGGAGCCGGGTCAGCTCGATCCCGTCAACGGCCTGCGCTCGCCGTAAGGCAACGACCAGCTCCCCGACTTCATCAACAACACCATCGTCGCCGGAAAGCCGGGTGGCATCATCGGCCCAATCGTCCAGCGCCGTGCGCTGAACGGCAACCCCATGTCGGGCCGCCAGCTCCCGGATGATCGTTTCGGCCGTCTTGGTCGTCATGGCTTGGCCTCCGCAGGCACGGCGCTAGCCCCCGGCTGGCCCGCTCTCATCATCTAGGGCCGTAGGGACAGCCGGGGGCGGGTTGCAGGCGAATACATTGCCTAATTGCCTCTTTGCCAGCAATCAAGCAATCGCTTGAACACCCTTTTTCTGGATGACTGTCAGAAGCCGCAGCGCCGGGCCTCCCGGCTTCTTCACACCCCGCTCCCAATCCGAAACGAGGCCCTTGCTCACGTTGAGATACCGGGCAAAGACTGGTTGCGACAGGTGTTCGCGCTCCCGGATTGCGCGGATTTCCTCGGGGGGCATCGGCTCAACTGCTGTCAGGCAGGCGTCATCAAACTCGCGCATCGTCTGCTTGTCGATCGCGCCAGACTGATAAAAGCCCTCCATCATTTCATGGACGGCCGCCATTGCCTCACTCTTGTATGCCTTAGCCATCGCAATTCACCTCTAACATTCGGCCCGCCGCTACTTCCGCGTCCATCTGTGCATCGGAGAACCCAAGCACCAACTTAGCCGCCCTCTTGAACGCGGCTTCCTCGTCGTCCTCTAGGTTCGCCAAGTCGCTTTTCGCGAACCCAAATGCGAAAACCGCCCGCGTTTCCGCCCGGAAGAAAATCAGCGTCCTATAGCCGCCTGATCTTCCAGCGCCCGGCCGTGCAACACGCTGCTTGATGAGGCCGGCTCCAAGATCGGCGTCGATCAATCCACGCTCGGCGCGCTCGATCGCCTCACATAGCATCGCATCGGAGATTTTCTCCTTACGGGCGAACCTGTGAAACCTGTTGCTCTTGAAGACTCTCACCGTTGCCCCGTCATATATAACACATAGCGCCACACTTCAAGGCTATCGTCACTTACGCGCCCGCCGCCTTGCCAGCAATCAGGCATTATGCTTTTGCAGCAAGTCGGCAAGCGCCTCTCGCATAAGGTCTTCAATTGAACGGTCGGTGTCGGCTGATAGCCTCTTGACCCGGCGATGGTCCTCCGGCTCGACAACGACCGTCAATCGCTTCATCCCTGCCCGCGTGGCGGCGTGGTAACGCTTGCCCTCGCCCGGAGCCGTCGCCATGCCGGCGACGGATTCCACGATAGCGGCAGGGGATGCCTGCGCGCCCACGGCTTTCATGCTCTCGGCTAAACTCGGTCTTTTGGACATGGCCTCATCTCGTAAAATTGCCAGTTTGCCAGCAATAGCATTTAACTGCATTGCCAGCAATATGCTTTGCAGTCAAATCGGCAACTGACTTCTGAGCCAAGCCAGCAACTCGGAAACTTCGTCGCTGGCTTTGCCGCCCGGCTCATACTCTGGCGCGGTTTTGCCCGCCGTGAGCGCATGTCCGAAGGCCGCCCGCTGCTGGAAGGCAACGGGGGCAACCTCCAAATCGTGAACCTGAACGGCGGCGCGCGCATCGGCCAAGAGCTGCGTGGCGCGCGGCGGCACGGCGTTCAAAACGACAAAAGCCGGTTTTTGGGCGAGCTTCACCAGCTCGGCCGTGCTTCCGATCGCGCGAAGATCAAGGATGCCGGCGCGGCAGGGGATCAACACCAAGTCGGCCGCTCGTGTCGCGGCCATTGCCGCCGCTTCCGAGTGCGGCGCGGTGTCGATCACGACCAGCTCGGCCCCGCCATCGGTCGCAGCCTGCAAGCCTTGCGGCAAGCGGGTGTGAGGAAGTGCAACGACAACCGGGGCCTCGCCTTGTCGGCTATCGCCCCAGCCGGCGGCGCTTGCTTGGGGATCGAGGTCGATAATCGCGGCCGAAAGCCCGGCCGCCTCGGCGGCCGTGGCGATATGCAGGGCGAGGGTGGTTTTTCCAGCCCCGCCCTTTTGGCTGACAATAGCGATTGTTTTCATTTTGCTGGCATAGCAGCAATGAGAATTGACGGCAAGAAGCTTTGCTTAAATACCTTATTGCCAGCAATACAGCAAAGATTGAGCGCCGACCTTGCCCCTCGCTCCCTCTCGAAAGCCCATAGGATGCTGGCCGCAGGCGCGAACGGTGCGGATTAGGTGGTGAGGGTGCCGTTTCCCGATCCGCCCTATAAGCGGATCGGAACCGCCGCAGGGC
>JAGQRO010000370.1 GCA_020425315.1 Hyphomonas sp.
CCTGCCTCGCCGAAATCGCAAAGCTTGGCGACGATGAGACACTGACCTATCTGCACTTGACCATCTCGACGAAGCGCCATCCGGTCGTCACGCCCGAGCTGCCCGTCTTTCTTGACGCGGTGCTGGCCGACGAGCCCTTCGCGGGCGGCCTTGAGCCGATGATCGGCGAGGCGCACCTCCGCACTCTGACCATTCTCGGATTCCCGGCCTCAACCCTGCCCGGCATTCTCGATGAGCTGAACCGGCAGGGCTTTGCCTATCGCTGGGCGACACGGTTTATCGCCATGGACAAGGCCGAGGCCGAGAAGGTTCTGGGCAAGAAGCGCCGTCACTGGTTCGCCAAACGTAAATCCATCGGCGCGGTGCTGCGCGAGACCATGTTCAATGAACAGGCCGCGCTCGTCGACAATGACGCTGACAACAAGGCCGGTGATGCCGATGCCGCCCTTCAGGAACTTGGCGCCGACCTTGTCTCCTACGGCTATGTCACTACGACCATCACGGTCGCAGATCCCGACCGGCGCACCGTCGACGAACATATCCGGATCGCCGAGCGCATCGTGAATGGTCGCGGGTTCACGGCGATCCGCGAAACCCTCAACGCCGTCGATGCCTGGCTCGGGTCACTGCCCGGTCATCCGTATGCCAATGTCCGACAGCCAATCCTGCATACGCTGAACCTTGCCCATATGGTGCCGCTCTCAGCGGTCTGGGCGGGCGAAGAGACCAACCTGCATCTGCAAGCCCCGGCGCTCATCCAGGCACAGACCGATGGCACGACGCCATTCCGCCTGAACCTCCACATTGGCGATGTCGGCCACACGCTGGTCGTCGGCCCGACCGGCGCAGGCAAGTCTGTCCTGCTGTCGCTGCTCGCCCTGCAATGGAAGCGCTATGAGGCGGGCCAAGTCTTTATCTTCGACAAGGGCCGCTCGGCGCGTGCCGCAACGCTTTGCATGGGCGGGGCGCACATCGATCTTGGCAGCAGCGATGCCCCAAGCCTGCAGCCGCTGAAGGACATCGACACCGAACACGGCGCAAGCTTTGCCGCCGACTGGCTGGCAGGCCTCTGCACGAATGAAGGCGTCGCGATGACGCCGGACCTCAAGGCCCGGCTCTGGGAAGCGATCCAGTCTCTCAGCTCAGCCCCTGAAACCGAGCGCACCCAGACGGGCCTCAGCCTGATGCTGCAGGACGAAACCCTCAGATCAGCGCTGCACCCGTTCACGCTGGAAGGCCCGCACGGACGGCTCCTCGATGCCGATCACGAAAGCCTCGCCCTTGCCGACACCGTCTGCTTCGAGATGGAAGAGCTGATGCACGCGAAGGGCGCGGTCGCCCCCGTCATCACTTATCTGTTCCATAGATTAGAAGAACGCTTCGATGGTCGTCCAACGCTGCTCATTCTGGATGAAGCCTGGCTCTTTCTCGATGATCCCATGTTCGCCGCGCGCATCCGCGAATGGCTGAAGACCCTGCGCAAGAAGAACGTGTCTGTCGTGTTCGCGACGCAGAGCCTTGCCGATATTGCCAATTCTAGCATTGCGCCCGCGCTGGTAGAGAGCTGCCCCACGCGCATCTTCCTGCCGAATGAACGCGCGCAGGAGCCGCTCGCCCGTGAGACCTATCAGCGGTTCGGCCTCAACGCCCGCCAGATCGAACTGATCTCAAGAGCCACACCGAAGCGCGACTATTACTACCAGTCGCCCCTCGGCGCGCGCGTCTTCGATCTCGGCCTCGGCCCCATTGCTTTGTCCGTCTGCGGCGCATCCTCACCCGAAGATCAGGCCCGCATGGACCGCATCTGGGCGGAGACGGAAGGGGACGGCTTCGCGGCCTGCTGGCTGATCGAAAAAGGCCTGCCCTGGGCGGCTGAGCTGCTCACCCGCTGGCCAGGCCAAGCGCCCGAGCCCGAGGCGCACGCGCCCTTCCATCCCTCGCAATTCCTCGCCGCCGAATAGGAGCC
>JAGQRO010000371.1 GCA_020425315.1 Hyphomonas sp.
TCGGCTACATCTCCGCCACGCAGGAATGGGCCGAGGCAACCGGCAATGACTGGGAAGCCCTGTGGAAGACCGACATGGGCGCCGACGATGTCGAATATGTCCAGTTCATGGGCAAGGACAATGTCGCCTTCCACACGGTCTCCTTCCCGGTCACCCTGCTCGGCTGCGGCGAGCCGTGGAAGACCGTCGACAAGCTGAAGGCCTTCAACTGGGTCACCTGGTATGGCGGCAAGTTCTCGACCTCGATGAAGCGCGGCGTGTTCATGGACCAGGCGCTCGACCTTCTGCCGTCGGACTATTGGCGCTGGTATCTCATCGCCAATGCGCCGGAGGGCTCGGATGCCGCTTTCACCTGGGAAGGCTTCCAGAGCGCCGTGAACTCAGACCTCGCCAACGTGCTCGGCAACTTCGTGAACCGGATCACCAAATACTGCGCGTCCAAGTTCGATGGCCAGGTGCCCGCGGCCGGAACACCCGGCGAAGCCGAAGACTGGATGATCGCGGAACTGAAGGAGCGCCTGCCCCGCCTCGTCGACTTCTACGAGCAGATGGAATTCCGCAAGGCCGCCGCCGAAACCCGCGCGATCTGGGCCGCAGGCAACGAGTATCTCACCAAGGCGGAGCCCTGGGTGAAGTACAAGTCGGATGTGGACGCGGCCGCTGTCGGCGTACGCGCCGGCCTCAACCTCGCCGTCCTGTTCGGCATCATCGCCCAACCAATCATTCCGGATGCCGCGAAGAAGATTCTCGATGCCCTCGGCATTCCGGAGAAGAATCGAAAGATGCCGGGCGCATCGCCGGACGAGGATTTCGCGGCGCTGCTGGATGCCCTGCCGCACGGCATGGCCGTCTCGCCACCCGATGTCCTGTTCCAGAAGATCGAGGATGCCCAGGTGGCCGAATGGGCCGAGCGCTTCGGAGGCGGCAACTGATGCCCCTTCAGAACCGGGTCGATCCTTTCGGTCTGGTTCATGCGGCGTCCTCGCGCGGCCTGTTCATGGGAAATCGGGGTGGGTGTTTCCACCGAGACGACCAGACGCTGAAGCCGCGCCACTGGGCAAACCGGCAATGGATCACCTGCCTGCTGGAGTTCAAGGGCCGCAAGCGAAAGCTCATGCAGCCTGGTCTTTATACGGAACTGTTCTTTCTCGACGAGGCGACGGCGCTGGCTGCCGGTCACCGGCCTTGCTGGGAATGCCGGCGGGAGGATGCCAAGGCCTTCTCAGCGGCGCTGGTTCGCGCCGGCATCGCACCACAGGGGCACAGGGTGGCCGCATTAAACGATGCCATCGCCGGAGAGGAGCAGGCTGTGCTGAAAGGTGAGGCCGCACGCAAGCCCGCCGCGCCCTCAAGCCTTCCCGATGGCGCCATGTTCGCCGTTGGCAACGCGGCATTCCTCAAATGGAAAGGGGCGGCCCGGCGCTGGTCATTCGACGGCTATGGCGCCGCCGAACCGCTCCCCGCATCGGCCATCCGTCTGACACCTGAATGGACATGCGCCGCGCTCGCGCACGGCTACGTGCCGAGCCTCCACGCCTCTGCCCTGGGCTGAGGCTTCAGTCGATCGGGCGCATCACGATCAGCTGGTTCACCCGGTGCGCCTTCGACCGGGCGAACACGACATTGTGCAGCTGCCAGACGCGCCCGTCGCTGAGCGTGATCTCAAGATCGCCGACAATCATCAGGCCGAGAATGCGATGGCGCAGGAAATCATCCGAGCGGTAGCGACACTTTGCGTTCGCTCCGTTCTCGGAATGGTCCCCGCTGCCCCAGAACAGGCGTTCATGCATCTGTCCGGGCACGATTTCCCAGTATTTCACCCTGTCGAAGCCGGCGACCATCAGCAGCCACAGCACCAGCACCGATAACCCCATGAACAGGTAGAATGTCGGCGTCATCCGTACGTCCAGCGACAGGAAGAATTTGCCGATCGGCCCGGTCAGATTGGCCGTCGCCGCGAGGATAATGCCGATCACGATGATCAGTCCGAAGATCACCGAATTGGCGCCGCGCAGGCGCACGGTTGTGGAGAAGATGACGAACAGGAGCGTCAACACAAAGGTGAGGCCCAGTGCCCTCTGTACCGGCAAATCGTCACCAAAAACCGTCACCGAGATCGCCCAGAAGACGAGCCCCATCAACCAGACCGGCCACCAGTAGAGGATCGCCGAATGCGAGATAATGCGCAGCATTTCCGAATTCCCGGCAAGGGCGGCCTGGATTTTCGGTTTGGGCGCAGGCTCGGCTTTTTGCGGTGCCTGCTCCGGTGGCGGGGCCTTGGGCGTATGGGAGTCCGACATGGGTGATCTCCGTTCTGGCCCGCCAATGGTAGCGCCAGAACCGGGCCTTACCAAGTCCCGCCCCCGTCAGGCCCGCCGGAAGATCACGCTGAGATTGTTGGCCGGCATCTCCACCACGGATACGAGGCTCAGCCCGGCCTGTAATGCCAACGGCACAATTTCGCGGTCCAGGTCGCGCACGCCCCAGTCCGGATCGCGCGATTTCAGGCTCTCGCTGAAGGCGGCATTCGACGGCGCAATCACGCCATCGCGCGCATACGGACCATAGAGGAAGAGACGTCCGCCGGGAGCCAGCAAGCGCCCCGCCCCGCGCACCAGTCCTGCGCCGGCCGCGAAAGGCGCGATATGGATCATGTTCATCGACACGATGACGTCCCAGCCCGCCATTTCGGCCTCGCCCCAATCCTCCGACGACGCATCAATCGTCAGGGGGCCATGCAGGCGATCATGCCCGGCCGCAGCGCGCCAGGCGGCCTGGCTCGCGCGGCTCGGCGGGTCGATGTCCGAATAGGTCCAGTCGAGACCTTCGAACGCCTCTGTCAGGAATGCGCCATGTTCTCCTGTGCCCGAGGCAATCTCCAGCACGCGGCCGCGTGTCAGCCCTTCGGCGGCGAACACGTCGCGAACCGGCTCGCGGTTGCGTGCGGTGGACGGTGAATACCGCCGGCCATCCACACCTTCGCCGCGCTGCTCCAGCGCGACCGGTTTCTGTCCCGGCTCGCCGGAGCTAGTCATGCCGTCTGCTCGAAATCATACATCTCGGTGGTGACGACGGCCTGCCCCATTTCGCTGTATCGGGGGCCGACGGCCTTCTCCGGAAGAAAGTGCGCATCCAGCCGCCCGACCATCTCCGCCGGCAACGCAATTCGGCCAGCGGAATAATTGTCTTCCAGGTGGGAGAGATTGGTCGTGCCCGGAATGGGGATAACGCCGTCGCCCTTCGCCAGCGTCCAGGCAAGAGCCAGTTGCGCCACCGTACAACCGACTTCCGCCGCGCAGGCGCGGGCCTCCTCCAGAAGCGGCAGGTTGCCGGCATAATTCTCCGGGAAGAAGCGCGGAAAAATCGCCTTGCGCATGTCCGCATCGTGGAAGCTTGCGGGATCGACCGGCGGATCGGCCAGGAAACCGCGCCCGACCGGGGAGAAGGCGACCAGCGCCACGCCCAGTTCCTCGCACGCCGTCTTCACGGCGATCTCCGGATTGCGCACCCAGAGGGAGTATTCCGACTGCATGGCCGCGATGGGATGCACGGCATGGGCCCGGCGCAGATCCGTCTCGCCCATTTCCGAGAGGCCGATCATCCGGATCTTGCCTTCGCCCACGAGGCGGGCGAGTTCGCCGACCGAGTCCTCGATCGGCACTTTCGGGTCTGGCCGGTGCATGTAGTAAAGGTCGATCGTCTCGACATCGAGGCGCTTGAGGCTCGCCTCGCAGGCCGCGCGGATCGCTTCAGGCCGGGCGTCCAGCGTGCGCTGGCCGTCCTTGAAGCCCAGCACACACTTGCTGGCCAGCAGCACGCCCTCGCACCGGCCCTTCAGCGCCCTGCCCACCAATTCCTCGCTGCGCCCGAAGCCATAGATCGTGGCGGTGTCGAGGAAGTCGTAGCCCAGATCGAGCGCCCGGGTCAGCAGCGTCAGCGCCGCCGCCTCATCCATCGGCGGGCCATACGCATGGGTGATGTTCATGCAGCCGAGGCCGACCGGATACACGTCCCGGCCGCCGATCTTCCGTTTGCGAAGGCTCATGGGCCTATCCCCTCGGCTTGAAGCGCGCGCGCAGTTCCGGCTTCAGGATCTTGCCGTTGGCATTGCGCGGCAGCGGCTCGGTCTGGAACTGGATTTCCACCGGCACCTTGAAGGCGGCCAGCTGGTTGGCGACATGCGCGCGCAGCTCCGCCTCGGTGGCCGTCGTGCCCGGCTTCAGCTGCACCACGGCGCCGACTTCCTCCCCCAGCACCTTGTGCGGGATGCCGACCACGGCCGCATCCATCACGGCCGGATGGTCATAGAGCGCGCTCTCCACTTCGATACAGTAGACGTTCTCGCCGCCGCGGATCAGCATGTCCTTTGCCCGGTCCACCAGGTAGAGGAAGCCTTCCTCGTCGAGGCGGGCGAGGTCGCCGGTGACCACCCAGCCGTCGCGATACGTCTCCGCTGTCGCGTCCGGACGGTTCCAGTAGAGGCGGCAGTTCGATGGGCTCTTGCACCAAAGTTCGCCAACGGTGCCGACCGGCAGGGCCTTGCCATCGGGATCGCAGACTTTTAGCTCCACGGCCGCCGGCGGTGCGCCCGCACTGTCCGGGCGGTTCACATAGTCTTCGCCAAGGTTCAGCGTCACGGTCGCGCAGGTTTCCGTCATGCCCCAGCCATTGCCGGGCGCCGCATTCGGGAAGCGCTTCTTGATCGTCGAGACCAGTTCCGGCGCGGACGGCGCCCCGCCATAGGAAATCACCTCGATGGAGGAGAGATCGTATTTGTCACGGTCCGGATGCTCCAGAACCTGCCAGGCAATCGCCGGCACGCCGCCGATGGTGCTGATCTTCTCCTTTTCGATGATCGGCAGGGCTTCGCCTGCGTCCCATTTGTACATGGTCACGATCTTGTCCCCGCGCAGGGCGGTGGGGATAAGCACGGCGAATGCGCCGGTGGCATGGAAGAACGGGATCGAGACGAGCGAAGCGCGCTGCACCTCTGGGTCCGGCTGCGGCACGGCCTCGCCCCGGCGCAGGAACATGCGGGCCGAGCAGGTCAGCGAGTTGAACATGTTCGAGACGATGGCACGGTGGGTGGCGAGCGCGCCTTTCGGCTTCCCGGTCGTGCCGGACGTGTACATGATCGTGGCATCGTCATCGGGCGCCACAGTCACCGCTGGCATCCCTATCTCCGCCAGATCAGCCCAGCTGTTCGCCCCTCCGATCATCTCATCCATGCTGCTGACACGCGGATCGTTATGGTCCTCGCTCATGTCGCGGGCGATGACGATATGCTTCAGGTCCGGCAGGTTTTCGAGTTCCCCGCGCAGGCGCTCATAGATCTGGCTGTCGACCACGGCCACTTTCACATCGGCGAAGCTGAGGCCGTAATGCAGCTCTTCCCCGGTCCACCAGGAATTCATCGGCGTTGCGATCGCGCCGAGGCTCAGCGCCGCATAGAGGGCTACCGGCCATTGCGGATAGTTCCGCATGATCACCGCCACGCGGTCACCCTTCTGCACGCCATACTGATCGCGCAGCGCAGCGGCGAAATGCTCCACCGCGCGCAGCATGCCCGCATAGGTCACCCGCTCGTCCTGGTAGATGAGGTAGTCGCGGTTCGGAAACCCGGCGGCGGCCAGTTGGAGGATCGAATGCACCGTCGGCGGGGCATTCTTGTAGATTTTCATCGGCACGCCGCCGACGACTGCGTCTTCCAGTTCGGCAGGTGAGCCCGGCCCGGCCAGCGCCGCATTCGCAGCGGCAATGGACATGGCGGGCCAGTTCGGGGGTAGAAGGTCTGACGGCATCGGGTTCCTCGGTGATTGTGTTTTTCTCACACAACCACGCCCGCCGCCGCCTTTGAAGAGGAAACGGATCGAATTCTCGTCAGCGCGCCGCCAATACGGCGTCGAGACCGTCGACAGGGTCGAAACGTCGCGGCCTGGCATTCACCAGCCACGAGAAAAGCAGTGGCAGGCTGAACAGGATGATGGCCGCTTTGACCACGACTGACAGGGTCACATTGCCCGGCACCAGCGGTAACGCCAGAATCACCGTGCCAAGCAAGCCAAACGAGGCGGCCACGAAGGCCAGCATCAAATAGTACAGTGCCGGTTTCTCCCCGGCACGGAATTGCGCGGCAGGATTGGCCTTGTTCACCCCGGCAACGACCGCCCGCACCAAGGGCTCGAACGTGTCCCAGCGGTCCTCGAAATTGCCGAAGCCCTTGAAGTGCATGTTCGAAACGGTGACCTGCGACCGGGCGCCGGACAATTGCATCAGGAAGCGCGAACGCTGCGTCCGCCCCGGTGCAAAGGCAAGGCGTACCGACTTCACCTTGTCATACGGAACGACGCCCCGGAGGGCGCCGTCAGGAGCATAATATTCAAGCCGGTCGGGAAAGGCGCGCCACAGCATGTCGCCCTTTTCCTGGATCGACATGCGGCGGCTGTAATCGACTGGCTCCATTACGTCCCTCTCCCGGGACGGCTATTTCCCGAAATCGCAGAAGCGCAGCGTCCGCGGGGTGCCGTCCGGTTCGGTGGCATCATAGGCCCGGCCGGTCAGCTCGTCACCCTCGCAGAGATACCCGATCTGGTACATCGCCACGAGCGTGCCATTGTCGGGCGTCAGGTCGCTGGCCAGCATCACGTCGATAGCGTCGTCGTGGCGGCCAAGTTCCATCAGGATGTTGAATTTCTGGGTCCGCGTGGTTTCCGGCTGGCTGAGCAGGGCGTTCAGCGAGGTCGCCTTGCCGCGCGCCGTATCCAGCATCGGCACTGCGGCCGTGTACCATTCGGTGTCGCTGTAATCGTCAATGATCTCCTCGAAATCCTCGATCGCGCCCATCGTGTCGAAACCGGTCTCGCTGAGACGCAGTTCGCCGCGGCGCAGAAGGACTTCAGCGGCCTGTTCGCGGCTGAGCGACGGGTCGCCGAGAAGCTGGGTCAGGCGGTCGATGCCGGTCTGCGTGTTGCCCGCCGCGACCAGGCCTTCGGCGGTCTGCATGGCCATCTCGAACGGCGAGATGACCGCCGAGGTGGCGGCCGCCGGCGTGGTGTCCACATCCGCCGGCGCCGATGCGCAGGCAACGAGAAGAAGGGCAGAAGCAGCGCCAGCGAGGCTCGAGCGAATCATGGGCAGGACTCCATCAGGACAGGTTCAGACTGGGATGCTCTTGCTAACCGGGCAAGCCGCGCAAGGACAGGGCCGGATTGTGGATTTTGTGTGGTCTTGTCAGCCTTCGGCCGTGGCCGTTTCAGGCGCTGGTTCGGGCGCGCTGCACCAGGTCAGGCCTTCCAGCCATTCGCGGGCATCGCCCACACCCTGTGCCGGTGGCCCCTCGCCTTCCTCACCGCAGAGATAGCCGGCCTCGCTGAGGCGCCGCGCGGTTTCCTCATTGGGGCTGAGGCCGGAGGCGCGATAGCGCTCAGCCGGGGCATCGCGCTCGCCAAGGGCCCAGCTCGTGTCGAACCATTGCTGCAGGGTCAGCATGTAGGCGAGCCGCGCCTGCAGGGCTTCGGCATCGGCTTTCACCATGTCCAGCTGGGCGCGGGCGTCTTCCGCCTTCGGATGATCCGGTGCCAGGGCCAGCATCTCCTCGAAATCCGCGACAGAACCCGGCCGGTTGTCGCCATCGAGCCGGCGCAGCGTACCGCGTGCATGCAGGGTCTCGGCGCGGGCATAGGTATCGAGGCTGGAGTCGGCCAGCAGCTGGGTCAGCGCGGCATCCATCGCATAGGGATTGCCGGCCGCCTGGGCCGCAGCAAAGCGCTCGGCAAACGGCACGGCAGGCACGGCCGGCGTTGTGGCGCAGGCGGCGACAGCGGCCAGCACAAACGCGGCGCAAAGGGTGTGAATTCGTTGCATGCCGCCACCTAACCGGGCTTCGCCCGGCGCTTCAAATTGCATTTCAGTTAGGCTCTGGCGATCCGGTCGATCTCGGCGATGTCGCCCCGCCCCAGTGCTTCGATGGCCCGCGCCGCGATGTGGCGGGCGTTGAGGCCGGCGGCCTCGTACATGGCATAAGGGCTGTCCTGATCCTGGAACACATCCGGCAGGGTCATGGGGCGGATCTTGAGGCCCCGGTCGAGCAGGCCGGTCCGGGCGAGATGCTCCAACACGAAACTGCCGAAGCCGCCGGTTGCGCCTTCCTCGATGGTGATGAGGACTTCATGGTCCCGCGCCAGACGCTCGACCAGGTCGGTATCCAGCGGCTTGGCAAAGCGGGCATCGGC
>JAGQRO010000372.1 GCA_020425315.1 Hyphomonas sp.
ATTCCTCCGAACTTGCGGTGCTGAAACACCTATGGTCCGCCGGCCCGCAAAGCGCGCGAGAAGTGCACGATGCCGTCGGGCCGGGGCAGGGGTGGAAGGCCTCCACTACCCGCACCGTGATCGCCCGCATGGAAGAAAAGGGCTGGGTCACCCGCGCCGACATTCATGGCATTGCCGTCTACACCGCCGCGCTCGACCGCACGGCGACGCTGGGCGGCCTGGTGCGCCATCTCGCCCGGCAGGTGCTGGACATGGACGGCCCGCTGCCGGCGGCGCTGTTCGCTGAAAGCCCGCACCTTTCCGATGCCGAACTCGACGAACTCGACGCCATCATCAATGCCGCCGAGGACAAGTCGGAGGGCGGCAAATGAGCATCATCGGTCTCGTTCTCCTCGCTGTCCTGTGGAGCGGCGTGGTCTGGGCCGCGGCCGCGCTGATCTGCCGGATGCAGCCGTCGCCGAAAGCGGCCCAGGCCATCTGGCGCGGCGCGGCGCTGATGATGGTTGCGCCGTTCGCGGCTTCGCTCATCGTGCCGTCCCTGCCACGCATGGCCGGCGAAGCCCTCCCGGCCCTGCCAATGCTGGATCCCGTCTTCGTCGCCCCGGCCGGGGCGGTGGCCGCGCCTGCCGCGGCGACGTTCCGGCTGCCGGAGCCGGCCGTGATTGTCCTCTGTATACTGATTGCCGGCTGGGCCGTCCGGGCGGCGCTGTGGATTGTCAGCCAGGTGCGCCTGCAGCGGATCAAGCAATATGCCTTCGGGTCTTCCAACAGCGTGCGCCATTGGGCCGAGGCCGTGGGCCTGCGCCACACGCCGCGTGTCAGGTTCCATCGCGGCGGGCAAGCCTTCCTTGCCGGCCTGTTCCGTCGCACGATCTATGTGCCGGCCCGGCTCGCTTTCGACGAGGACGCCTATCATGTCGTGGTGCACGAGATGGTGCACCTGAAGCGAGGCGACCTTGTTTTGAGACCGCTGGAACGGTTTGTCGCCGATGTGTTCTGGTTCTCCCCTTTCTGCTGGTGGATGCGCAGCCAGCTCGACTATTGGCGCGAAGTCGTGGTCGATGAAGAAACCGCCGAGCTTGTTGGCGACCGTATCGCCTATGCCCGCACCCTGACGTCCGCTGCGCGCCTGTCGCGCCTTGAGGCCGTGCTGCCCGTGGCAGCCTTCACCCTCAAGAAGGAAGGAACTCTCAAGATGCGACTGAACGAACTCCTGAGCGAGCCGGCCCGGCGCCCGAAACGGCTCGGCCTTGCTATTGCTGCCGCGCTCGCGCTCGCCACGCCGCTGGCCCTGGCGCAGGGCATGGCGATCAAGGGCACGGCCGCAAGCAGCGGCGCTGCCTACAGCCATGCCGTGCTCGACAAGGCGAAAATCACCAGCAGCTTTGGCCTGCGCAAACACCCCACGACGGGCGAATTCAAGGAACATACCGGCGTCGACCTGGCGCTGAAGGAAGGCGTGCCCGTCTACGCGCCGGCCGACGGCGAGGTGACGAAGTCGGCATTCGATGACGGCTATGGCAATTTCGTCGAGATGACCGCCGGGGACACGACGCTGCGCTTCGCCCAGCTGAAGAAGACGAAGGTCAAGGCGGGCGACGCGGTTGCCGCCGGCGAGGTGATCGGCCTGATGGGCCAGACCGGCAAGTATGCAACCGGTCCGCACCTGCACCTCGAAGTCTGGCGGGATGGCAAGGCGGTTGATCCGCAGACGGAGGAAGGCCTTGTGCTGGCCTCCCAGCTTGTCGAGCCGCCGCGGGCACCCAGAGTTCCGAAGCCGCCGAGGGCCGGCGATGCGACCGAGCCGGTGGCGCCCGCACCGCCGAAGCAGCCGACTGATGTTGAGGCCGAAATCCCGGAAGCAGACCCCATCGGCTATCTGGAATTCCCCGAAGCGGTTCCGGCGCCGCCTGCGCCGCAATCGGCCTCGGCACCGGCCGATGGCTGCAAGGACACGGACCGCCGGACAGCGGAATCCATTCTGTCTGATGTCAGGCTTGAGCCGGTCAAGGCGGACAGTGGCAGGTCATTGAGAGCAGCACCGCCCCTCTATCCTCGGATGCACTGCATCGAGGCATAGGCTGCGCCATCCGGCCTTGCCCTTCCATGTCTGCGGGAGGGCAAGTGCCCGGAGGGTTAGCGTTCGAAGAGTTTCGAGACGCTTTCCTCGTTGGCGATGCGGCGGATAGCTTCGCCCAGAAGCGGGGCGATCGGGAGAACCCGGATCGATTTCGACTTCATCGCTTCTTTCGAGGGCTGGATCGTGTCACACATCACCAGTTCGTCGAGGACCGATTTCTCGATCCGCTCCACCGCATTGTTCGACAGGACGCCATGGGTGACATAGGCCGAGACCGATTTCGCGCCGTCTTCCTTCAGCGCGGCAGCGGCGTTCGCCAGCGTGCCGCCGCTGTCGCAGATATCATCCAGCATGATGCAGCGCTTGCCGTCGACATCGCCAATGATGTTCATCACTTCCGACTTGCCCGCCTCCGGACGGCGCTTGTCGACAATGGCGAGATCCGCATCCAGCCGCTTGGCCAGCGACCGGGCCCGCACCACGCCGCCGACATCCGGCGAGACGACGATCAGCTTGTCCTTGCCGAAGCGTTCCTTG
>JAGQRO010000373.1 GCA_020425315.1 Hyphomonas sp.
TCAATATGGACCTGATGTACGGCCTCCCCTTCCAGACCGTGGACGACGTGATCGAGGCCGCGGAGTTCGCCGCTGACATGGGCGCGGCGCGCGTCTCCCTCTTCGGCTATGCGCATGTGCCCTGGTTCGCCAAGCATCAGGCCGCCATCGACGAGGCGGCCCTGCCCGGCCTCGAGGCCCGCTTCGCACAGGCCGAGGCCGGCGCGAAGACGCTCACCGATGCCGGCTATCACGCCATCGGGCTCGACCATTTCGCCGAACTCGGCGACCCGCTGATGCGGGCCGAGCGCGACGGGCGCCTGCGCCGCAATTTCCAGGGGTATACGGATGACCCGTGCCAGACCCTGATCGGCATCGGCGCGACATCGATTTCGCAGTTCCGGCAGGGCTATGTCCAGAACTTCAAGGACCGCACGGCCTGGCGCGCCGCCATCGAGGCCGGCCGCCTTCCCGCCGAGCGCGGCATCCTGATCACCAGCGACGACCGCCTGCGCGCCCGCGCCATCGAGAAACTGATGTGCCAGCTCTGGGTTGATGTGGACGAGGTGTGCAACGAAATGGGCGCGGCGCCGGGCGCGCTGGCCGATGCGCTCGAAACCGCGCGTTTCCTGCAATCGGCCGGCCTCTGCGAGATCACCGGCCATGTCATCACCGTGCCGAAAGAAGCCCGCCTGATGCTGCGCACCGTCGCCCAATGCTTCGACGGCCGCTTCAAGCCGGCCGAAGCGCGCCACGCGAAGGCGGTCTAGTCCATCAGCGCCAGCGCATGGTGCTCGATATGGTCATCCATGAAGGTGGCGATGAAATAATAGTCATGGCCATAGCCTTCGCGCATCCGGTATTCGAGCCGCTGGCCTGAGCGTTCGCAGGCATCGATGAATATCTCCGGTTTCAGTTCCCGCTCAAGGAAACTGTCCGCCGTCCCCGTATCCACCAGGATCGTCGCCTTCGACTGGCGCTCCTTCACCAGTTCGGTGGAGTCGTACTGCTCCCACGCAATCGACACGGGGCCAAGGTACGCCTCGAACGCCTTCTGGCCCCAGGGCACGCGCGCCGGGCTGGTGATCGGGCTGAAGGCTGAACAGGTGCGGTAGCGGTCCGGATGTTTCAGGTGCAGCATGATCGCGCCATGCCCGCCCATGGAATGGCCGAAGATCCCCTGCCGGCCCATGTCCGCCCCCGGAACATGTTCGCCCACCAGTGCCGGCAGTTCATCGGTGATATACTGGTCCATCCTGTAATGCGTCGACCAGGGCAGTTCCGTAGCAGTGAGATAGAAGCCTGCCCCCTGCCCGAGGTCATAGGCATCATCGTCCGCGACGCCCTCTCCGCGCGGGCTGGTGTCCGGCGCAATCACCATCACGCCATACTTGGCCGCGGCGCGCTGCAGGCCGGATTTCTCCATCACATTCGCCCAGCTGCAGGTGAGGCCGGACAAATACCACAGCACCGGCACCGGCCCGTCGGCGGCCTGCGGCGGCGTATATACTGCAAACCGCATCGGGCAGCCGAGCAGCGGCGAGACATGATCGTATACGGAAAGGTTTCCCCCGAAGGATTTCCAGGAGGAGATTGTCGTCAGCGCCATGTCAGGCTTCCTTCTTGTCTTGCTCCCGCGGCCAGGGGCGCGGGAAGGAAACGGCGAACCCGTTCTCGATAAAGCCCTCGTCCGGCTGATTGTGCGGCGAGCCTTCATCCTCGAAATATTCAAGATCGGGAAACCGCGCCACTATTTCCTGCTTCAGGGCCGGCGCGAGCCCGTCCGTCATGTGCGCCACCAGCGCCTTGCTCCACGGCGCCAGCGCCTGCAGCCGGTTGCCGGTCTCCAGCGCCCGTTCGATCACCCAGCGGATCGCAGCGGAGTGCACGGGCGTCAGGTCCACCGGGCCGTCCGGGTCGCGCCAGCCGGTCATTCGCGGCTCACACCTTGCGCAGCACGACGACATCCTGGAAGCCCGGATGACGCGGAATGATTTCCTCCACTTTCAGGAACCGGCCCCAGACCCGCCGGATATAGTCCGTCGTGTAGAAGACCTGGCTGGAATAGGACGTATCGGCCGCGCCGCGGTAGACCAGCCGGTCGCGCGGCATCGGTTTGGTCCTGTCGGCGGCCTGGAAGTCCGGATTGTTCTTGACGTTCTGGTAGAGCGGCCAGCCGGCCTTCACGTCCGCCCAGGTGGATTCCGAATGGATCGTCAGCCAGGCCATGCCGCCCGGCCGCAGCAGGCGGCGGAACTCCATCAGCCACGCGGTCTCGAACGCCTCGATATGCGTGAACACCGAATAGGCGGTGATCAGATCGAGCGATTGTTCCGGCAGCGGCAGCGTGGGAATCGAATGGTTCTGGAACGCCACCAGGGATGACGGCATGTGCTGGCACAGCCATTCCACATGGTGGCGGTTGATGTCGCATCCATAGACGGCCATGTCCGGATTATTGGCCGCGAAATGCCGGATCACCCGGCCGGTGGCACAGCCGAAATCGAGATAGGCCGCCGGCTTCAGGTCGTATTTGCCGAAGGCATCATGCAGCAGCTTGTAATCGCGCAGGCCGCTCGCCCAATAGGCGAAATGGTCTTCGCCCCAATAGCCTTCCCGGTTGCGGGTGACCGGCAGGCCGCTGGTGTCGTTTTCAAGCGCGCGCCGGAACAGATCGTCCGGCACATCTTTCAGCATGGTCTTCCAGGAGTCGCGCTGCGCTTCCTCGTCCCAGAATGCCCGCGCCGGCGGCAGGATGACAAACTCCGTGTCGGCGAAATTGTTCAGGGATATCAGCTCTTCCCACGGCTTCACGCGCGTCTCCGATACGGTTTTTCCAGTCAGGCCCGATGGAGATCATCCCGGTCTGGCCCCTGTCAACCGCAAGCATATGAAGATTGGCGCCTTTGCCGCGGAAAATCGCAAATTCCGGCTTCCGATGCCCTGATCCGGCATTCTATCGAGGGCTGACGGCGATGCATTCGATCTCCAGCGCCGCGCCGAGGGCGAGGCCGTCGGCGCCGAAGGTGGAGCGCGCGGGCTTCGGATCGGGCAGCGCGGCGGTGTAGGCCGCATTCATCTCCGCGAACGTGCCCATGTCGTCCAGGAAGACCGTGCATTTCACGATGTCCTCCAGGCCGGCGCCGAAATGCGCCAGCGTCATTTCGACATTGGCGAAGATCTGCGTCGTCTCCGGCCCCGTGCCGCCCGGCACGAGCGTGTTGACCGAATAATCGATCCCCAGCTCGCCGGAGAGATAGATCGTGTCGCCCACGCGAACGCCTTTCGAGAAGGGCAGCACGACGCCCTGATCGGTCACCGGCGGGGAATAGTGCTCCACCGCCGGCGCCGTGTCCCACTGGACGTCCTCCGTCCCGACCATCACGCAGGCGGGGAGAAAGGCGGCGCCGAGCAGGGCACTGGCCGAAAGGATCGTTCGCATACGCACCTCCCCTAGCCGCGATGCAGGGCGCAGAGCTTGTTGCCGTCGGG
>JAGQRO010000374.1 GCA_020425315.1 Hyphomonas sp.
AGGAAGACGATGCCGAGCGTGATCGGGATGACCACGGCGAAGCGGGCATTGGCCTGCTGCTGCAGTTCATACTGACCGCCCCATTCGACCCGGTATCCGGGTGGCAGGTCGAGCCCCGCCTCCACCGCCGCCTGAGCATCGGCGACATAGCTGCCAATGTCACGATCGCGAACATTGAGCTGCACGGTGATGAACCGCTCGCCATTCTCGCGCGTGATCTGCCGGGGACCGACGACTTGGCTGAAGTCCGCGACGCTTTCCAGCGGGATGCGCGCACCACTTGAGGATTCAAGAATGATGCGTCCGATGGCGGCGGGCGTGTTGCGATCGGCCTCATCGAAGCGCACGACGACCGGGAATTGCCGCACGCCCTCGAAGACCACACCGGCCTCTGCTCCGCCGACGCCGGAGCGCAGCGCGTCCAGTGCCTCCTCGACGCTGAGCCCGTATCGCCCCAGCGCCGCACGGTCGAGCGAGACGACGAGTTGCGGCGCGCCGGTAATCTGGTCGGCCTGGACGTCGCTCGCGCCGGGCACCTCCTGAAGGATGGATTGAAGCGCCTGTGAGCCTTCGAGCAGGACCTGCGTGTCCGGCCCGAATATCTTCACCGCGAGCTGCGCCTTCGTTCCGGTCAGGAGTTCATCGACCGACATGGCGATGGGCTGGCCGATATTGACGCGAATGCCCGGAAAGCTGGCGAGATTGTCTGATATCGCGTCGCGCAGATCTTCCGGACTGAGCCCCGCCCGCCATTCGCTGCGCGGTTTGAGCGCCACAAAGGCCTCGATACTGTTGACCGGATCGGCATGGGCGCCGACCTCGCCGCGCCCGATCCGGCTGACGATGGAGTCAATTTCGGGGAAGGTGTCGAGGAGGCGCTTTTCGACGCGGGTCGCTGTCGCGCTGGCTTCTGTCAGTGAGATTGATGGGGCCATGGTGACCCGCAGGAGAATATCGCCTTCCTCAAGGGCAGGCGTGAACTCCGAGCCGAGCCGTGTCGCGGCAAACCCGCCAGCGACCAGAAGCAGCGTGGCAAGGGCGAGGGCTGCGCTCCGCCTGTGAACGAAGAAGGCTGCCAGCGGGCGCACCATCCGCGTGATCCGGCTTTCCTTAACTGTATCGCCGTTTGAGCGCGGCGGCCTCATCAGGCCGAGCGCCAAGGCAGGCGCAATAAGCATGGCATAAATCAGCGATCCGGTCATGGCGAGCGCGGCGGAGGCTGCCAGCGGGCGGAATGTCTTGCCTTCGGTCCCCTGCAACGAGAAGAGCGGCAGGAACACGATGATGACGACGGCGACCGCGGCCACCAGTGGCGCAATCACTTCGGCGCTGGAGCGGGCGACGGTCGTGCGATTATCCTCGCCTGCGCCGCGTTCACGAAACCCGCGCGCGACATTCTCGGCGATCACGATGGCCCCGTCGACCATCATGCCGATGGCGATGGCGACGCCGCCAAGCGTCATCAGATTGGCCCCGATGCCGAGCGCATTCATGGCGATGAAGGCAAACCCGACGGAGAACGGGATCGACATCACCACGACCAGGCTCGGACGCCAGCCGCCAAGGAACAGGAACACGACGATTGCCACCAGCAGGCCGCCCTGCCACAGCGCTGTCGTGACCGTTGCAGCGGCCTTCTCCACCAGCGTGCCCTGATCATAATAGGGGATCACGCGCACGCCATCGGGCAATGAGGCATTGATTTCTTCGAAGCGGACCTTGGCGTTGGCGATGACGTCTGAAGTATTGCTGCCATAGAGTTTGAGCACCAGCCCGGCGACAGTTTCGCCTTCGCCATTGGCGGTCGCCATGCCCTGACGGACCGCCCCGCCGATTACAACCTGGCCGAGATCGCCAACGCGGATCGTGCGCCCGTCAATGGCCCTGACCGGCGTTTCCTCAAGATCGGCAATTGTTGTCGCAAGCCCGACGCCGCGCACGGTGTATTGCTCGGCGCCGATCTCGATATATTGCGCGCCGGCTGTGCGGTTGGCGCTTTCGAGGGCGGCGATCACGTCGCTGACCTGAAGGTCCTGCGCCAGCAGGGCGTCAGGATCGAGCTGCACCTGATATTGTTTTTCAAAGCCGCCGAGCGCGAGCACTTCAGTGACGCCTTCGACCGACTGGAGCGGATATTTGATCATCCAGTCGGCGATCTCGCGCAGTTCGATCAGCGAGCGCGTGCCTGTCTCATCGACGAGGCGAAAATACATGATGATGCCAAGGCCGGTAGAGATGGGCCCCATTTTTGGTGTGCCGAATCCTTCTGGGATGGCGTCGGCGGCCTCGCCGAGACGTTCGCCGACCACCTGACGGGCGAAATAGACGTCCGTGCCATCTTCGAAATAGATATTGACCACGGAGAGCCCGAAATTGGAGGTCGAGCGCATCTCCGTGACCTTTGGCAGGCCGGACATGGCGGTCTCGATGGGGAAGGTGACGTAACGCTCGACCTCCTCAGGAGAGAGGCCCTCGGTTTCGGTGAAGACCTGAACCAGCGCGGGGGACGGATCGGGGAAGGCATCGACTGGAAGGCTGCGGAAGGCGAACAGGCCACCGAGCGTCATGGCGATGACGGCAATCGCCGC
>JAGQRO010000375.1 GCA_020425315.1 Hyphomonas sp.
AGGGCGGAGGTTGCCTCGTCCAGCAGCAGGATCGGCGCGCTGCGCAGCACGGCGCGGGCAAGCGCGATGCGCTGGCGCTGACCGCCGGAAAGGTTGCGGCCAAGCTCGCCCGCCATGGCGTGATACGTGTTCGGCAGGCCCATGATGAAGAGGTGCGCATTGGCCGTGCGGGCGGCGACTTCGATCTCCGCATTGGTCGCGCCGAGGCGGCCGAGGGCGATATTGGCGTGGATCGTGTCGTCGAACAGGGCCGCGTCCTGTGCAACCAGGCCCATATTGGCGCGCAGGCTGTCGCCGGTGACGGTGCGGATGTCCTTTGTGTCCACACTGATCGTGCCGGCAGACGGATCGTAGAGGCGCAGCAGGAGATTGAAGATGGTCGACTTGCCCGCGCCCGATGGGCCGACGATTGCCACCGTCTCGCCGGGGTCTGCGCGGAAGGAGAGGCCGTTCAGCGCCTGCGTACCGTCCGGATAGGCGAAGTGGACATCCTCAAATTCGACATGGCCTGAGACGCGCCCGATGGGCTTGGCGCCCGGCTCATCGGCAATTTCGGGCACCGCATCGACAATTTCGAACACGCGGTCGGCGGCGGCCGCGCCCTCCTGCGCCACGGAGTTCAGCGAACCGAGCGCGCGCAGCTCCGGCGCGGCGACACCCAGCGCGCCAATGAAGGCGAGGAGGTCGCCCAGCGTCGTCTGGCCCTGCGACATGCGCCAGGCGGCAAAGCCGAGAATGCCGGCCAGTGCCGCCCCGCCTGCGATCTCAAGGATCGGGTCTACTGCCGCGCGGTCGGCCAATACTTTCAGGAACAGGCGCGAGCGTTCCATGAAGCCCGTCCGTGCACGGCCTTTCTGGTAGGCCTCAAGACCATAGGCCTTGACCACACGGGCCGATTGGAAGCCTTCGGCCAGCATGGAGGTGACCTCGCCAACCTGTTTCTGCGACTGGCGCGAGCGCTTGCGCACCCGGTTGCCGAGCGCGATCACCGGCAGGAAGGCCACCGGATAGACGGTCAGCAGGAGCAGTGTCATCTGCCAGTCGATATAGAACATCACCGCAAAGCAGCCGACCGTGGTGGCGACGCTCTTGGTGAAATTGTTGGCAAAGCGCAGCGCCGCGTCGCGGATCGAATTGATGTCGTTGATGAAGCGCGAGACATAGCTGCCGGAGGCATCGCCGGCGAGGCGGGCGAAATCGCCATCCGTCAACGCCTCGAATTGGCGTGTCTGCACACTGACGAGCCCGCGCTGCACGCCGGTATTGTTGAGCAGCGTCATCAGGTAGAGCGAGAAGGCCCGCGCCGCCGATAGGCCGACAATCGCCGCGCCGATATGGAAGATCCAGCTTGTGTCCGCCGTGCCGCCAGCCCCGAACGTCGCCTGTAGCTGATCACCCATCGCCTTCAGCACGAGGGAATATCCCATCGCACACAGCGAGGTGATGAGCGCCATCAGCGTGCCGGCAATGAACCAGCCGAGATGCGGCCGGAAATAGGCCGCGAACAGCCGGCGCAGACTGCCGCGCCGCGCCTCCGGTGAGCGGGCCTCAGAGGTGATGGTGGTCCCCCGTCTCCGGGTCCAGCAGCTTGTGGGCGTGAAGGATGAAATAGCGCATCTCGGCATGATCCACCGTGCGCTGCGCCGCCGACTTCCAGGCGTCGTAGGCATCCTTGTAGTTCGGGAAGGCGCCGATGAAATCGATCTTCGACAGGTCCTCGAACTCCACGTCGGTCACGTCCTTCAGCTCACCGCCAAAAACGATGTGCAGCAGCTGGCGCTGGCTTTTCGGGGCGTCGCCCATTGTCTTTTGCTCCGTTGTCGAGGCGGCGGGGGCCGCTTTTTCCTGTGGGTCAGGTATACCCACAAACTCCGTCCTGCGCACTAACAGAGGGTGGAGGCCCGCGCCAGCCGCGATGACACTGCGCTGGGCGGGCACGGTGCGGTTGAACACCATGGGTTCGCCCTTGTGGGTGGTGACCACGCCGCCGGCCTGTTCCACGAGCACTGTGCCGGCGGCAAGGTCCCAGTCGGACTTCGCTGACAGTGTGACAGTCGCGTCCCATTCGCCGGAGGCGACGAGACCCATGCGCAACAGGGTCGAGTTGGGTTTCGGGCGGGCGACAGTCAGTACAGGCCACGGCTCCGGCCAGCCCGGATGCTCCAGCATACCCTCATTGGTAATCAGGCGGCAGCCGGCCTCGGCCAGGCAATCGGAAACACGGATCGCCTGCCCGTTGAGGAAGGCGCCGCCTTCGGTCCAGGCTTCATAGAACCGGTCCTGCCGGGGCGCGTAGAGCACGCCGGCGACGGCGCGGCCTTCCTCGATCACGGCCAGCGCCACGCACCAGTTTGGGTCATCGCGCATGAAGGCGCGGGTGCCATCGATCGGATCGACGACCCAGCACCGCTGTTTGCGGCGGGCATCGAGGCTGTCGGTGGTCTCCTCGGACAGCCAGCCATAGTCGGGGCGCGCAGTCTGGAGGCGCGCGGCGCAGAGCCGGTTGACGGCAAGGTCCGCCTCTGTGACCGGACTGCCGCCGGTCTTTTCCCAGGTACGGTTCTCGATTCCGCCGCGCTGGTAGGTGATGGCGAGCGCCCCGGCCTCACGAGCGAGCGCCCGGAGTGTGTCCATGTCTTCCCGGAGCGTGCGCTCAGCTGCCCGCAAGGCTCATCCCCTCGATCAGGATGCTCGGCGCATCGCGCGTGCCCCGGAATTCAAGGTCGGAGGCGGGCACAAGACGGGCGAACATGGAGGGCAGGTCGCCGGCAATGGTGACCTCGGAAACCGGATAGGCGATCTCGCCCTTCTCGAACCAGAAGCCGGCGACGCCGACAGAATAGTCACCCGTGTTCGGATTGATGGAGGGGCCGAACATGTCGGTCACCAGCAAGCCCTCGCCCGCATCGGCGGCGAGTTGGGCGGGGGTCTTCTCGCCGGCGCGCAGGTAGATGTTGGACGTGGTCACACCCGGCGGGTCGCCAAAGCCGAGGGCGGAGAAGCCGTTGGGCTCCAGGCGCAGCTGACGGGCAGCCGGTGTGTTGAGCAGCCAGGCCGTCAGGCGGCCGTCTTCAATCAGGTGCGTCTCGCGCACCGGCAGGCCCTCGCCGTCATGCGTGCGCGAGCCCATGCCCATCGGGCGGAACGGGTCGTCAGTGACGTAAACGCCGGGCGCGAAGACCTGGTCGCCCATCCGGTCTTTCAGGTAGCTGACGCCGCGCGCGATGGACGGGCCGGAAATCGCGCCCAGCATGGCGCCGATCAGGCTGGCCGAGACGCGGCGGTCATAGATGACGGCCGCCTTGCGCGTGCCGAGCTTGTGCGCGCCGAGGCGGGAGACTGTGCGGTCACCGGCGGTCTTCCCGATGTCTTCGGGCGACGGCATGTCGGTCAGGCGGCGGACGGACCAGGAATCATAGTCCCGCTCCATCTTGCCGTCCTTCTCCGCCACGGCGGAGAGGCCGAGGGCCGTGGAGGTGCCGGTCTTGTACGCGGCAAAGCCATTCGTGGCGGCCACCCAGCGGCTGGACCGGTGCCATGAGGCGCCGCAGCCCGCGACGGTCTTCACGCCCGGCACGGCCAGCGCAGCAGCCTCAGCCGCCAGCGCACGTTCCTCCAGCAGGCTGGCAGGCAGTTCGGTCTCGCCGGTGAGGTCCATGTCCAGATCGCCGGTGGCGAGCTTGGCGGCATCGGGCATGCCGCAATACTTGTCTTCGGGCACGGCCTTGGCCATGGCGACGCAGCGCTGGGCCAGCGCGGAGAGGCCGTACGGCGAGAGGTCGCCGCCGGAAACGTGCGCCTGGCGCTGGCCGGAGAAGCAGCGCAGGGCGACCGAGACGCTCTCCTCGCGCTCAATGCTTTCCAGTTTGCCGTCGCGCACCGTGACGCCGACACCATCGGCCACGCCGATGCGGGCATCTGCGGCGGTTGCGCCGGCCTTGAGGCACTGGTCGAGAAGGCCGGCGAGCAGGTCTGCCGGCGGAGTGGGAAAATCAGCCATCCGCGCTAGATGGACCGGCCCCGGCAAAGGCGCAACACCCGTGCTGCCGTCAGCTGTTTGATAGTGCCGGGACAGGTGGTTGCCACACAAAAGAATGCCGCCGGCTGGTTCTGCCGGCGGCCTTCCAAATTCGCCTGTCAGGCGATCAGTCGTCGCGGCGTGCGTCCGGCAGACGGTCGTTGATATCGTCGCGGATGTCGAGCAGCGTGACGATCAGGCCGCACACAAGGCTGGCTGCGATCCACCCGCCGAGCGTGAAGACGGCGAGGTCAGCAGCCTGCGCCATCGTGCCGGAGAGGCCCAGCAGTTCCCCGGTGAATTCGCCCTTGTTGTAGATGCCCAGCGCGATACCCGACACGATCACGGCGATGTACGCCACATAGATCATCGTGCGGAAGCTGTTGATGATAAAGAACTTCATGGTCTTCCCCTTTCTGGAGCGAGGCAAAATCTAAGCGGATTATTGCGGCGCGTCACGCGATTACTCGCCACAAACGAACCGTCAGGCCGTGAGGCAGGCAGAAACATCGCCCGTGCCGCTCCTCTAGCCATCCGTTGCGTCGGCGAGCTTGCACTTGCCCATTTCCAGGGCGGCGCCGAAATATTCCATTTTTTCGTCATCGGGCAGGCTGTCGATGAAGGACTCGATGTTCCGCTTCTCGCGGGCCACGGCAACGATCGTTCGTTTGTAGAGATCCGGGCTGAGCTTGGCCTCCAGCGCATCGACGATGCATTCGCAGGCGGCCGGGGATTCGCCCTTGTCGACACAGTCGCCGACCAGCTGGTCCCGTCCGCTGCCGGCCCCGCCGCAACCTGCAAGCAGGCCGAGCGCCACAAGCGCCACCACTACCCGCATCCGAGATCCTCCCTGAACTTCCCCCGACCCCCAGCCAAGCATGAATCCGTCGGCGGGGGAAGCGCCCTACTCGCGCTGCAGAATGCGGTCGACCTGAATGCCCTTGCCGAAGTCGCGCAGGAACGCCTCCTTGACCGCGATCCGGTCATAATCCTCGGCCACCCAGTCGAGGAAAGGCTTCCACTCCGCCTCCGGCTTGCCGGCATTGAAATCGGCATAGGCCTGGAAAAAAGCGTCCAGCATGCCGGTCTTGCCGTGTTTGACGTGCAGGTATTTCAGCGACAGCTGGTCCACGGCCTCGGCGAAGGGCACCTTTACCTTCAGCAGCATGTACAGGACGGCCATCAGGCCAGCCCGGTCCGCGCCGGACTTGCAGTGCATCAGGGCCGGGTATTCGATCCGCTGGAACAGCTCATTGGCGGCGACAATGGCCTCGCGCGTCGGCGTATCGCGGGAGAACACCTGGAAATCGACGAGTTCGATGCCCGCCTGCTCGCACGCTTCCTTTTCGAGAAGGTAATAGCCCTTGGTGCTGGCGCCACGCAGGTTGAGGACCGTGCGGATGCCCTTCTCGCGGGCGTATTGCAGCACCTTCTCCGGCGAGGGTTGGTTCGAGCGCCACATGCCGGGGGCGAATTCGTGCAGGTTCTGGTAGATCGCCCGCAGGAAGCCGTGGTCGCCCCAGACCAGTTCGCGGCGCGCCCGCGCCCGGCCTTCGCGGGTGGAAAGTTCCGCCGCGACGTGCTTGCGCTTCTTCCGCTTTGCCTTGGGTGTCAGCTTGACCATGGTGCCGCGCTTAGCCCCGGCACCGGATCGCATCAAGCGCCGGCCCGCAGCCATGTGTAAACGAAGGCTTAGTCAATACGGCGCATTCTGGGCACTTCAAGGCTTCCTGCCGGGACTGCGAGACATGTTCATCCAAGGCGCCCTCCGCAGCATCAGTGCGGCCCTGCTGGCCTGCCTCACCCCCTGTTTTGCCCACGCCCTCGGCCTCAACCTGCAGCCGGCCACCGTCGAGATCGAACTGCAGACCGGCAGCGAGGCGACCCGGCTGGTCACCATCACCAATACCGGCCGCAAGGATTCCCTCTCCCTGACGCTGGGCGTTGCAGACTGGTCGCTGGACGAGACCGGTAGCCCCGTACTCGCCGCCCGCGATGCGGCAAGCCCGACGGATGGCTGGGTCAGTTTCAGTCCGCGCAGCCTGACCCTGAAGCCCGGCGAGTCCCGCCAGGTGAAGGTGAGCGTGGACACGCCAGCTGATCTTGCCACCTCCGGGGACCTTCACATCGCCCTGCGCGCCTCGACCGTCCTGCCCGATCCGGCGAATGGCGCCGGTGCGTGGAAGCGGCACGAGGCGGTTTCCTGGTTCTACCTCACCTCTGGCGACGCTGAATCCCTGCCCGTCATCGAAGGCAGCCGCCTGACCCTGATGGACGACGGTACGCCGGCCATCGGCCTGGACATCTCCAATGTCGGCAACGCCCATGCCCGCCTTCAGGGCACAGTGGAGATCACCGGAGCCGGCAGCCGCCCGTTCAGCCTGCCGGTCTCCGGCCTGATCGTGCCGCGTGAATCCCGCACGACCTGCCTGATCCCGCTGACCCAGCCCCTGCCGGCCGATCCGGACATCGAAGTGCGCCTCAGCAATGTCTTCGCCCCGCAGGAGACCAACGAAACTGCCCCGCTGGCGCCCTATCGCGTCAATACAGGCACCGGCCGCGCCGCCCTGCCCTGACCTTTTCTGCAATTTTGTGCATCTTTTCTGGCGCCGGCGCATCCAATCCGGTGCCTGACCGCATCTGACAGTCAAATACGCGGCAATTCCGCCGCCGGAATTTAACTGAAGGAGCCCCCCATGGGTGAAGAAGTCCTCGTCCCGACAGTCATGTTCGGATCGATCGTCGGCATTATCTGGCTGGTCAGCCACTTCAACTACAAGAAACGCAGCACGGTGCACGAGACCCTGCGCCACGCCCTCGACAAGGGGCAGGAACTGACCCCCGACATGATGGAACGCCTGGCCCTGGCCAACGACCCGGTTCGGGCCGACCTGCGCCGCGGCATCCTGTTCCTCGCCTTCGGCGCCGCGTTCGGCTTCCTCGGCCTGATGATCGGCATGGAAGACGGCGAAGCGGTTCGCCCGATGATCGGCGTCGCCTCCTTCCCGGTGTTCCTCGGACTTGCCTATATGGGCCTGTGGGCGTTCGGTCGTGCGGACAGCAAGGCCTGATCTCCGGCTGGTCATCGACAAGGGGCGGGACATGCGCACCGATCCGGACCTGGCAGCAGAGGCTGCGCGCGGCAGCGAGACGGCCTTCGCCGAACTCGTCCGCCGCCACCAGGCCCGCGTGCGCGGCATGGCCCGCCGCCTGACAGGCTCCGAAGCCGGCGGGGACGACATCGCCCAGATGACGTTCCTGACAGCCTGGCAGAAAATCGGTACCTATCGGGGCGGCACGTTCAGCGCCTGGATCTGTACCATCTGCTGGCGGGAGTTCCTGCAGGTGCGCCGCCGCACCCGGCCCGAGATCGAATTCGACGAGACCGCCGAGATCATCCCGTTCGAACGGCCCAGCGACGCCCAGGACGACAAGATGGACCTGACCCGGGCCCTGGAACAGCTCAGCGAAGCCCAGCGGGTCTGTGTCGTGATGTGCGTGGCGGCGGGCCTGTCCCACCGCGAAGCGGCCGAAGCCACCGGTTGGCCGCTCGGCACCGTGAAATCCCATGTATTGCGGGGGGTCGAAGCCCTCCGGAAACACCTTGCGAAGCCCGAAGTGGCGTGATGGAGTAGAGAGATGCGCGAAGAAGAAGCCTATCAGGATCTCGCCGCCCTGTTCGCGGCCGAAGACCGGAAGATGGACCCGAAGCCGTTCGTGGCCGGGGTCATGGGCAAGGTGCGCCGCCGCACGCTGCGGCGCAAGCTGGTGATCTTCGGTGTCGGCACGGTCGGCGCGGCAGTTGCCGCCCTGCAGGTGCCGAAACTGTTCGGCGAGTGGATCACGGTCGACAACACGATCGTCTCGGCGATCTCGACGGCCCAGCAGCAGGCCGGAATGCAGGCTGGCCTGCTCTCCACCACCAACCCGCTCTGGATCGGCATCGCTGCAATGGTCGTGTTCAGCCTCGCCGCCGTGGCAACGATGGAACGGGCCTAGTTCAGGCCCGCCACCCCATGCCTTCCAGCAGTGCTTTGGTCTCATAGAGCGGCAGGCCGACGATCGCCGTGTAACTGCCTGAGATGTGCGTGATGAAGGCGCCGGCCATGCCCTGGATGCCATAACCGCCGGCCTTGCCCTGCCATTCGCCGCTGGCGACGTAGGTGCTGATCTCCTGATCCGTCAGCCGCTTGAACTTTACCCTCGCCAGAACCGTCCGTGCACGGACGCGGCCATCCGGTGCGCGTACGGCGATGCCGGTGAGGCACTGGTGTGCCCGGCCCGACAGGAGCCGCAGGAAGGCTTCGGCCTCCGCTTCATCGGCTGCTTTTTCGAGGTTGCGTTGGCCTAGAGCCACGACCGTGTCGGCGGCCAGCACATAGCCCGCTTCCGCGCAGGCGGCTGCCTTCTCCCGCGCCAGACGCTCCGCCAGCGCACGGGGGCTTTCGTCCTTGCGCCGGGTTTCGTCGATGTCGGTGGGGCAGATGGCGTCCGGCACGATGCCGATCTGGGCGAGAAGATCCCGCCGCCGGGGGCTGGCGCTGGCAAGGATGAGCCGCGCGGCCCCGGTGGACGCCATGAGGATTTACTTGAAGCGGTAGGTGATGCGGCCCTTGGTCAGGTCATAGGGCGTCATTTCGACCATCACCTTGTCGCCCGTCAGCACGCGGATGCGGTTCTTGCGCATCTTGCCGGCCGTGTGGGCGATGATCTCGTGGTCGTTCTCGAGTTTCACGCGGAAGGTCGCGTTCGGCAGCAATTCCACCACCGTGCCCTCGAATTCGATCAGTTCTTCCTTCGACATGCAGTCTCCAAATCAGGACGGTCCAATGCGCCGCCACCTGCTTATGTAGGGTGCGCCTTATACTTTTGCAGGGATTCCGGCAAGCTTTGGGAGTCAGGCGCACCGTGGCTGCCCGATTGCGTATTGCAAAAAGTTGACGCCTGTGTCACCTTTTTCCGATGAGCGAAGCGCCCTCCCTGCCCGAGCGCCTGATCACCCTGGTCCTGCAGGCAAAGCCGCTGATCTTCGCCTTCGGCTTTCTGGCGCCGCTGATTGCCCAATCGCTGAGGGCGCTCAATGTTCCGCTGCCGGAGGGGCTGTCGCCGATGATAGTGGGCCTGGTTGTTGCGGGCATCTGGGGCGGTATCGCCCAATGGACGGGGCGGTGGATCTGATGGAGGCCTCAGTCGACCTTTCCAGCCGCGAATTGATGGCCGCAGAACGTGAAATCGCCGCGCGGCACACGGACAGATTCCCGTGGGGCTCTGTTGTCTGGGCCTTCGGCAATCTCGCCATCTGGCTCAGCCTCTGGCCGCTGGTGTTCATGGGCCTCCTGCCACTGTGGATCGCGTTTCCGATTGCCGTGCTCAATGTCGCGCTCAGCTACCTGCCGAGCCATGAAGCGCAGCATGACATTATCGCGCGCCCCGGCACGCGCCTGCGCTGGCTGAACGAGGCGGTGGGCCACCTCTCGACCATTCCTCTGCTGCTGCCCTATCGCGTCGCCAAGCTGACGCATATGGAACACCACAAGCATGCCAATGATCCGGACCTCGACCCGGACTATCCCACCCATGCCGACACGCCGCTCGGTGCGATCCTCGCCAGCATCCGCAACCGCCAGCCCGGCGCGTCGAACACCTATGGCGCAACCCTGCTCCGGCTCGGGCGCAAGGATGTCATCTTCGACGCGCTGTTCTATGACGTGGCTTTCTTCGCCATCCTGTTCACACTGTCCTGGAACGGCCATGCGATCGAGGCGGCGCTGCTCTGGTGGCTGCCCCGGCAGATCGGGCTGACCTATATCCAGTATTATCTCAGCTGGGCGCCGCACAATCCCGCCCTGTCGACCGGGCGCTATCGCGACACGCGCAGCTTTCGCTCCGTGCTCGGCAATATCGGTTCGATGGGGATGCAGTATCACATCATCCACCATCTCCATCCGCGCATCCCGCTGATGCGCACGCCGCGCGCCTATTGGGAGATGCGCGACATCCTCGCCGCCCGAGGCTGCGAGATCAGCGAACTCTAAATTCGTCTCCAAATGAAAAGGCCGGATGCAGGATATGTCCTGCATCCGGCCAGTCGCGGGGAGAGATCAGGCGGCGGGGGGTCAGGCCGCGTTGGCACCCGCAAGCGCATGGACATCCTTGGCTTTCAGGGCCTGTCCGCCGATGGCCCAGTCGCCCTGTTCCACTTCCATGATGCGGACCCAGGTCACCGGGCGCATGGCTTCGCCTTCGACAGCGACCATGGCGTCGGTGACGCGCTCGATGAGGTCCTGCTTCTGGGAGGGGGTGAAAACGTCCTTGATCACGTCGATCGTCACGAGAGGCATGAGAGTATTCCTTTTGCTTTGTGTTCTGGCGTCAGGACCATCCCGGCGCCGATGACCCTGATTACCCCGCCCCCGCCGGCGGGACTTGGAGGAAGTCTGGAGAATTGGTGGAGAAATTCCGGATTCCGGCTATCGTCGCCCAAGATGTTGTATCGTTTCGAAGATTTCGAACTGGACACGGCCAGGTTCGAGTTGCGGCGCGGCGGGGAATTGCTGCCGGCCGAGCCTCAGGTCCTGTCGCTCCTCCTGTTGCTGGCGGAGAACCATGACCGCCTGGTGGGCAAGGACGAGATCGTCGAAAAGATCTGGGACGGGCGGGCCATATCGGATTCGGCCCTGTCGAGCCGGATCAAGTCGGCCCGCAAGCTGCTGGGAGATGATGGCCGCAGCCAGCGGCTGATCCGCACCGTGCACGGCGTCGGCTTCCGCTTTGCCACCGAGCCGGAGATCCATAGCGCGTCCCCGCCGGAGGCCAGGGCGAGCGTCGCCGAACCGGACGCACCGGAAGCGCCGCCGCCACCACCGAAGCTGGCAGGCGGCAAGCCCTCCATTGCCGTCCTGCCCTTCCGCCTGATCGGCGTGGCCGGCGACTATGCGGCGCTGGCCGAAGCCCTGCCGCATGAACTGATCGCCAGCCTGTCGCGCCTGCGCTGGCTGTTCGTGATCGCGCGGGGCTCCACTTTCCGCTTCCGCACTGCCGATCCGGACGTGCGCCAGATCGGGGAGATTCTCGGCGCAGGCTATTGCCTGTCCGGCGCGGTCGAGATCACCGGCAAGCGCCTCAAGGTGACGGTGGAACTGGCCGAGACGCGCACCGGCGGCGTGCTGTGGGGCGAGCAGTATGCCGGCGAGGTCGGCGATGTGCATGAATTCCGGGAACGGATCGTTTCCGCCATCGTGTCCGAACTCGACGTCCACATTCCCCTGAATGAGGCGCGCCGCGCGCGGGCCCTGCCGGCCACCAGCCTCGATGCCTGGTCGTCCTACCATCTCGGCCTCAACCACATGTTCCGCTTTACCGGGCGCGACAATGAGATCGCGCAGGGCCTGTTTGAGCAGGCGCTGGTGCGGGATCCTGACTTTACCCGCGCGCATGCAGGCCTGTCCTTCACCCGCTTCCAGAACGCCTTCCTCGGCTACCGCTCGGACACAGAGGCCGAAGTCGCCGGTGCCCGCGCGTCCGCCGAAGCGGCGATGGCCAGCGACCCTCTGGACCCTTTCGCCAATCTGGTCATGGGCCGCACGCACTGGATCGAGAAGGATCTCGGCGGCTCCTATCACTGGCTGGACCGGGCGGTGTCGCTGAACCCCAATTATGCGCAGGCCGTGTACCTGCGGGCCCTGACCCAGACCATGTCGGGGCGCGGGGCCCAAGGGGAACAGGATGTCGACCTCGCCATTCGTCTCAGCCCGCTCGATCCGCTGCACTATGCGATGCTGTCGACGCGCGGGCTGACCCACATCCTGCGGGACAATTACGACGAAGCCACCCATTGGGCTGAGCGGGCGGTGCGCGCGCCCGGCGTCCATGTCCACATCACCGTGATCGCCGGGGCGGCCCGGAAACTTGCCGGCGACGACGCCGCCGCGGCACGCTGGATCGAAGCCGCCCTCAAGCGCGATCCAGAGATCAGCGCGGACGGCTTCTTCCGGTCTTTTCCGTTCGACGATCCCACCCAGCGGGCCAAGATCGAAGCCGTGCTGAAATCGCTGGGCCTCTAGCCCGCCGCGCGGGCCTGGCCGGCATGCAGCGCGCAGATCAGCGTGAACAGGCGACGGGCCGTTAGGAAGTCGACTTCCACCTTGCCTTCGAGCCGTTCGGCCAGCAGTTCCGAGCCTTCATTGTGGATGGCGCGGCGAGCCATGTCGATGGCCTCGATCTGGTGCGGCGTCTGGGTGCGGATCGCGTCGTAATAGCTGT
>JAGQRO010000376.1 GCA_020425315.1 Hyphomonas sp.
TGCTGCGCAAATTCCGGGATGACAATTTCGGACTATGGGTGACCACAGGTGACTGCGATGTTGCCGTCAGGGTCGATTTTGTTGACCTGACCGGCGGCAAGGGACGGTGCGGCTTGATCCTGGCTCCCGGATAATTGCTCCGCAGTTTCCCCGATGACGATATCGGGTCAGGTGTGACTGCGGGGTGACTGCCGGGGGCGATAGGGTTGGCTTGGCGGGGGCCGTGAACCGCCCTCGGACAGCCCCTCGCCATGCTTACTTCCGGGGCCTTCTTTGGACTGGGCTTCCTGTTGGCGGGACTGCAGCTTCAGCGGATTTCCGGAAGGTTAACGCCGGCGGCCTGATTTGCCAGCCGCACGCCACCGGGATGTTAGCACTAACGCGCTATCAGAAGTGGCATGACTGCAAAGCCGCTCATCGAACGGTCCGAACTCGACGCTTATCGGGCGATGTTGCAGCGTGCCCACACGCCGCAAGAGGCCGTTGTTGTGGAGCAGCTGCGCGCGATCACCCAGAATATCATCCCGCTTTACCTGATGCTGAGCACCGGGGCTGTGGTGCTGGGGGCGACCTTCATCGAGTCCGCGCCGCACTGGATGACGATGGGCGTGCCGGGCTTCGCGGTCCTGATCAGCGTGTTCCGGATCGCCAAATGGTTCGGCGCCGAGAAGCAGATGATCGATCCGGACTATGCCCACCGGGCGATCCGGCAGCTGGAAGCCTTTGCGATTGTCCTGTTCGTCGTCATGGCGATCTGGGTCTACATGTTCATTCCCTATGCCAATGAAGCGGAGATGGCCTACCTCGCCTTCTTCACCGCCTTTACCGGCGCGGCGGGCACGGTGTGCACCATGTCGCGTCCGCGATTGGTGGCTGCATCGCTGCTGTTCACGTTCGGCGAATATGTGATGTTCTTCGCCTCACAGGGCGAGCGCTTCTACCTGCTCGTGCTGGCGCAGCTGGCCATGACGTTCTTCGTGTTTTTCCAGGTGTCGCGCACGCACTGGTATCGCCTGGCGCAGAGCGTCATGCTGCAGGACGACCTGACCAGCGAAAGCGACCGCGCCGCGCGCCTTGCCAACCGCAACAACCAGATGGCCCTGCTGGACACGCTGACCGGCCTGCCGAACCGGCACAGCTTCTTCAATGAGATCGATGCCAGCTACGATCCTCATACGGATGAAAAATTCCCGATCATCGGCCTGATCGATCTTGACGGGTTCAAGCCGATCAATGACGTGTTCGGACACACCGCCGGCGATGCCGTTCTGGTGGAGACGGCACGGCGGCTGAACGAATTGCTGCGCGGCAGGGCTTTTGTCGCGCGCCTCGGCGGCGACGAGTTTGCCTATATCCTACCCACGACAGTGGACTCGCCGGAAGTGAAAGCGGTTGCCGAAGCCGTGGTCGAGGCGCTGAGCCAGCCGGTGAAGCTGCCGAGCGGGGATTCGAGCCGCGTGTCGGCCTCCGTCGGCTATTCGTCCCGCGCCTTCGGGGCGGCCTCGGCGCGCGAACTGCTGGAGCAGGCGGACTTTGCCCTGTTCCGCGCCAAGGAAGCCAAGGCCGGCAAGCCGGTGGAATTTTCCGCCTCCCACGCCGAAACCAAGCGGCGCGAGGCGGCGGTGCACCAGGCCTTCAAGCGGGCCGATCTCGATGCCGAGATCCATCTCGTTTTCCAGCCCATCGTGGAATCCACCAGCGGCGCCGTGGTGCGCTGGGAAGCGCTGGCGCGCTGGACCAGCCCGGTACTGGGCCGCGTTTCGCCCGGCGAGTTCGTCGCGGTGGCCGAAAAGGCCGGCATGACGCCGCAGATGACGCGCGCCGTGTTCCGCAAGGCGCTGGCACAGCTGAAGGCCTGGCCGGACACGGCCAGCATCTCGGTGAACCTGTCGGCGCAGGACATTATCAGCCGCGACACGACCGACACGCTGATCGCCCTGCTGGGGCAGGAGGAGGAGTCGCTCCGGGAACGGATCGTCATCGAAATCACCGAGTCGAGCCTGATGAGCGATCTTGATGAGGCGCGCCACAATCTGATGCGCTACCGCTCGCTTGGCGTGAAGATCGCGCTCGACGATTTCGGCACCGGCTATTCCTCGCTGCGTTACCTGCAGGAACTGGAATTCGATATCGTCAAGATCGACCGCAGCTTCGCCATGGCGATGGGGGGCAAGGCGCGCAGCCTGGGCCTCGTTTCGGCGATCCTTCAGCTTTGCCGTTCGATGGGCATTGAATGCGTGATCGAGGGCGTGGAAACGCGCGAGCAGCTGGGCCATGCGCGCCGCGCCGGTTGCCGGCTGGTGCAGGGCTATCTCTATGCGACGCCGCTGGAAACGCGGGAGGCATCGCGCTGCGTCTCCGCCGATTTCCGTTTCTCTCCCTATGATGAGCTGCTGGCTTCCGGCGGTCGCAAGGTGGCCTGACCTTCCCTCGCGTCCCGGCTTGTGTGCCCCGCATGGCGGGGGCATCGTCGGGCAAAACGGGAGGAATTCATGAAAGACCTTGCAGGCAAGGTGGCCTTCGTCACGGGCGCCGCTTCAGGCATCGGGCTCGGCATCGCCACCGCGCTCGCCCAGGCGGGCGTGAAGGTGATGATGTGCGACATCGAGAAGGACGCGCTCGACAAGGCACTGGCCGACCTGAAGAAGACCAATGCCGATGTCGACGGCGTGGTGGCCGACGTGTCGCTGAAAGACCAGCTGCAGGCGGCCGCCGATGCGACGATCGAGAGCTTCGGCAAGGTGCACATTCTCGTCAACAATGCCGGCGTGGGTGGCGGCGGGCGCTATGGCGAGTGGAGCCAGAAGGGCTGGGACTGGACCATTGCGGTGAATTTGATGTCCGTCATCTGGGGCTTCGAGATTTTCGGCCCGCTGATGGAGAAGCATGGCGAGAGCGGGCAGGTCGTGTCCACCGCCTCCATCGCCGGCCTCGTGGCGGCGACCAACCCGCCTTACAATGTCACCAAATACGGCGTCGTGGCGCTGAGCGAGGGCCTGCGCCGGGAACTGGAGCCGCGCAATATCGGCGTCTCGGTCCTCTGCCCGGGTTTCATCCGGACCCGGATCATCGAGTCGAACCGCAATGTGCCGGCCCGTTATGCCGGCGCCGCCGACACGACCGGGGAGAATTCCACCGTGCCGCCGTCGGAGTTTGCCGAAATGGCGCGCCAGGCCATCGCCGCCGGCATCGACCCGCTCTATGTCGGCGAACTGGTGCGCGAAGGCATCGAGGGCAACTGGCCCTATATCTTCACCGACCTGCAATTCGAGCCGAGCATCGAGGAGCGCTTCGCCGAGATCAAGGCCGGGTTTGACCGTATCCGCGACCGGGTGCCGAGACACTAGGCAGTTTCGCTGTTCCAGATACCCGGGATGTGCTAGCGCTAACCCCCTTGGCCCGGATCGGCCGGGCATTGAGGGGGGATGTCATGACGGTGCAAGTGATCAGTGCGGGATTCGGCCGTACGGGAACCATGTCGCTCAAGCTGGCGCTGGAACAGCTGGGCTTCGGGCCCTGCCACCATATGGAAGAGGTGCTCGCCCACGGCGAAGTCCAGGTGCCTCTGTGGACCGCTGCGGCAGACGGCAAGGCCGATTTCGGGGCGCTCTATGCCGGCTATGGCGCCGCCGTGGACTGGCCGACGGCGGCCTTCTGGAAGGAACTGGCCGGCGCCTATCCCGAGGCGAAATTCATCCTCTCTTCCCGCTCTGTGGACAGCTGGGTGCGCAGCTTCTCCGAGACCATCCATGCCGTGATAAGCGACCGGTCGAAATGGCCGCCGCCGGCTGTGCCGTGGCTGCTGATGGTGGAAAAGGTCCTGCACCGCAGCCTGAAGGGCGCGTCGGACCCGGAGGCGCTGGCGGCCATATTCGAGGCGCACGAGGCCGAGGTGAAGGCCTTCTTCCCGCCGGGCAAGCTTCTGGTTCACCAGGCGAAGGATGGCTGGGAACCACTCTGCGCCTATCTCGGCGTGCCGGTGCCCGACACGCCCTATCCGCGCACCAATTCGAAGGACGAGTTCTTCGAGAACATCAAGGCCGCCGACGACCTCTAAGCGGCCCCGGCCACAAGCTTTGCGAATCCCGGCGGAGCCATTAGGGTCGCCGCAGAGTCGCATTGTGGAGGGACGACCATGTTGAAATCGGTATATCCGGCGCGGGCTGCCATGCTGGCGGGCTTCGCGCTCATCCTGTCAGCATGCGGAGGGGACAAGCCGTCCGATCCGGCGGCAGACGGGCCGGGCGCCGCCGGCAGCGCTGAAGCGCCAGACCGCGCGGATGGCCCTGTGAACAGTCTCAGCCTGTCGGTTTCGGGCGACGAGACGCCGGAACCCGTGCCACCGATTTCGGACCTGACCATGGGCGGCGGATGCGACGGGAACTCCGTCGCCTCGATCGGCCTTTCGGCCGGGCAACCCAGTGCGGGCGGCTGGCTGTATGTGGCGTTCGATACGGCCGGCGTGCTCGGCAAGGGCGAGACAGGCGTTTTCGAGCTGTCGCGCCTCGTCTGGGACAATGGCGTGACGCCGGTCGACGGACTGCCGAACGGTGTGGCCGTCAATGGCCCCAACCGGTTTGAAGGCGCCGGCCAGCTGGACCTGGCAACCCACAATACCGGCATGAACACACGCCGGATGGTGGGCACGCTCAGCGGTCAGCTGACCAATGCGGCAAGCGGCAAGAGCGTCGATTTCAGCGCCGACATCGACATCAACTGGTCCTGCGGCGTGGACTTCACCTGACTAGTAGCTCTTCGGCAGGCCGAGCACGCGCTCGGCGATGAAGTTGAGGATCATCTCGCGGCTGACCGGGGCGATGCGGGCCAGCATGGCTTCGCGCATCATGCGCTCGACATGGTATTCCCGCGCATAGCCCATGCCGCCATGGGTCAGCACGGCGGTCTCGCAGGCGCGGAAGCCGGCTTCGGTGCCGAGATATTTGGCGGCATTCGCCTCGGCGCCGCAATCCTGCCCGCGGTCATAGAGGCCGGCGGCCTTGTAGGCGAGGAGTTCGGCGGCGGAGAGTTCGGCCCAGGATTTGGCCAGCGGATGCTGGATGCCCTG
>JAGQRO010000377.1 GCA_020425315.1 Hyphomonas sp.
ACATCGTCATGCTGCGCAACATCGATGTGGAGAGCCATTGCGAACACCATATCGCGCCCTTCCTCGGCAAGGCCTTCGTCGCCTACATGCCGTCGGAGAATGTCGTCGGCATCTCGAAGCTCGCCCGCGTGGTGGAGATTTTCGCCAAGCGCCTGCAGACGCAGGAAACCATGACCGCGCAGATCTGCGACGCCATCACCGACAGCCTCGCCCCGATGGGCACCGCCGTGCTGATCGAGGCTGTGCACGAGTGCATGTCCACCCGCGGCGTGCACCACAAGGACGTCACCACCGTGACGACGCAGTTCACCGGCGTGTTCAAGTCCGATGCGGACCTGCGCAACCGCTTCCTGCGCATGGCCGGCCACGGCTGATCCCGCGCTGGCAACCCTGACAAGAACCCCGGCCCGCAAGGCCGGGGTTTTTTCATGTCCCCGATTTCAGTTGGCACCGGGTGGGCGCGCTGTTAGCGTCGCGGTCCGGGTAGAGTTCATGACAAGAAACTTGTGAGGGAGGGTGAACTCCGATGAGACTGATCACTGTCGGCATTCTGGCCGCATCCTTTGGCGCGCTTCCGGCGCTTGCCGGGTCCACGACATGGGAATTCACCGATGCGGACGGAACCGTCTCGGTCGTCGTGCTCGGGCCCGACGGCACCGCCACAATGGATGGCAGCGACCCGATCCCCTACACGCTCGATGCAAACACGCTGTGCGGCGAGACGCCTGAGGGCGAAATCTGCGCCACATTCGACGCGATTGGCGACGAGGTCGGCTTTTCCACGGGATACACCAATTCCGAAGGAGTGACCGGCACCGCGACCATCACCGCGAAGGACTGATCGCCCGGTCCGGCGCGGCACTCAAGGGGGCGCCTGTTCGCGCAGGCGCTCCACTTTATCCCGATACGGAACAAATGCCCGTCAGGCGGGCACTTTGGCGCGCGTGCGGGCGAGCCAGCCGATGATGTCCGCCACGACCTGTTCGGTGCCCGGCTCGTCGACGATCCAGTGGGCATTGCCGGGATATTCCCTGAAATCGCCCGGCACGCCGGCCTTCGCATATTTCTCGCCCACCTTGCGCACCGCGCTGGGGAGCGTTGCGCGGTCTTTCCCAGCCGCAATGGTCAGCGTCGGGATCATGATGTTGGCCTCGTCGATCTCGATACCGTCCATGATGTCGCCATAAACCTTGCCGGAATCGTAGAGGGCCTGGGAATAGATTTCGGCATGGCGGCGTTTCGGCGTGCAGTTCATCACGCCATAGCGAAAACCCGTCTCCCACACCTTGTAGCTCTTCGTCCGGTCGCGCCGCAGCAGGATGTTGAGGAAGGTGATGGCGACGCTGAGGCCGATGACGGAGCATTCCTTCGGCTGGGCCGGCGTCAGGAATACGGCCTGGGAAACATCGCCGCGCTCGGCCAGCACCTGCGCGATGAGGCCGCCCATGGAATGGCCGATCACGGCGGGCTTCTCGCCCGTCGCCTTGGCGATTTCCCGGGCCTTTTCCGACATGGCGGTGACATAGTCGTCGAAGCCAAGCTCGGCGAGGTTTGCCGGCGGAGTCTGTTTCACGCGCCTGTCCGGGAACAGGGTCGGCGCCTCGCAGGTCCAGCCATCGGCCTCGAAGGCGGGCATCATCGTGTCCCACACATCCCCGCCACAGCCGATGCCATGGATCATCAACAGCGTTTTCGCCATGCCCTTCCCTCCTTGCGGTTCCCGGTTCAGCCCTGCGGCACCCGGCCGCCCAGCACAGGCTCGGTCCACGGCCGGAAGCGCTCGGCGACCTCAGCATAGACCGGGCGCTTGAACGGCACGACCAGGCCCGGTGTCTCATCCAGCACGCACCAGCGCCAGGCATCGAATTCCGGCGTGTGCCGGTCCAGCCGCACATCACTGTCGGAGCCCTTGAAGCGCAGGGCGAACCATTTCTGACGCTGGCCGAGATACGGCCCCGGCAGGCGTTTCTTCAGGTCCGGCGGGAAATCGTAATAAAGCCACTCGGCCGTCTCTTCGAGCGTATCGACGAGTTTCGGCGGCACGCCGATCTCCTCTTCCAACTCGCGCAGGGCCGCGGTGGCCGCGTCCTCGCCCTTGTCGATACCGCCTTGCGGCATCTGCCACTGGAAGGCGCCGCGCCCATTGATGCGCCGGCCAATGAAGACATGCCCCGCCTTCGAAAAGAGGGCGAGCCCGACATTTGGCCGGTACTTGTCCGGATCGTATTTAGCCTGTGTCACCCGGCCGGGTTTACAGGAGCCGGGGCGAGGCTGCCAGTGCGAACCGCGCCGCCCTGCACCGCTTCGATGGGCGTCGCCACAGACAGGGCCGAGACCGGGGCCAGAAGGATGCCCTTCTGCTCAAGGCTGGCGGCCCAGGATTTCGCCATCTCGATGGTCAGCGGATAGCCATAGCCCGACCCAAAGGCGGCGCCTTTTTCCAGCGCCGTGGTCTCGAGGTCCATCAGCGAGCTGGTGATGTCGTCGGCGCTGAGCTTGGCATCGATCGTCGCATCGGCGCGCGCATAGCGCAGGCGCGTCGTGCCGCTGAGACGGTCCATCCGCGACGCATCCAGCGAGCCGTCATCGACCAGCGCCAGGCCGCGCTGCGAAATCGCCTCCAGCACCGGGCGCATCGCCGCTTCATCGTCACCGAACTTGGCGCCCTGATAATTGAGCAGGCCGAAATAGCCGGTCGCCTTGCCGAGCAGGGTCTGCAGGCGGGCGATGTTCTGTGCCTCGCTGGCCCCTGCTCTGAGGGTCTGCGGGTGCATTTTCATGCGGCCATATTCATAGGCTTCCATCGGCACTTCGATCAGCACTTCATGACCGGCGGCGCGGGCGCGGTTGATCCACAGCTGCAGGTTTGCCGAGGAATCCGGCGCGAAGGACAGCGTCACTTCCGGCGGCAATTCCTTGATCGCCGACCAGGTATGCGTCGTGTTGATGCCGAGGCCGCCAACCACGAGGGCGACGACCGGCTTGTTCTGCGGATTGGCGAACGGACGGGCATAGACATCGGCCGGGGCGCGGCCGTCCGGCGATACGCGTGGCAGGGTCACGCCGTTAATCCTTTCGGTCATCCCGGCCACCGGCGCGCGCTCCAGCGAGATCACGCGCACGACGTCGCCATAGGATTCCCCGGGGCGCACCAGCTGGCCATTGATGCGCACGCCGCCACCGGAGTCGGCATCGCCCTCAGCATCGGATGTATCGGCAGACGCCTGGACCGTTTCGCCCGGCGCCTCGACGCCGAGATCGGGCTCATCGCCGGAGCCGCCGAAATCGGCATAGTCGGGCGTTTCCACGGCGAGGGCCGCAGTGGTGACAAGGTCTGTCTTCAGGCGGGCCTTCAGCGCAGGATCGGCCTCGTCCTGCGTTTCGAACAGGGCCAGCGTCCGGCGCGGGCCGGCATCGGCAGGATCTCCCACAAGCTGGATGCCGGCTCCTACGAGGCCGGCGACGCCACCGAAAACGAGAAGGCTTAGTCCAGTATGTACAAGTCCGGTGCGCAGGGGCGATGGCTCAGCATCCCGGCGAACTCCCATTGGGACAACCTCATCACTCAATTGAATCGATTCTGAACGAACAGAATTGCCTCAAATCAGTTAACAGGTTGCAAACAGGTATTAACCAGCCCGCTTCAGGCCGAGGCTGGCAGTGATCGAGCCATCCTTCAGCATCTGCTTTGCGCGCTCCAGCTGGAAGTCCTCGCCCTCATAGCCTTCGGGCGGCTGTTCGTCCGGCATCTTCTGCTCGGGCCGCTGGTTCTCGTCCTCATTGGCAAGGGCGTGCGGCAGTTCGGCTTCGGAATAGCGGCGCAGGCGTTCGAGTTCTTCCTCGGTCAGGCGCACCGGCGAGATGGCGATATCCGGCTGGATACCGAGAGCCTGGATCGAACGGCCGGCGGGCGTGTAATAGCGCGCCGTGGTCAGGCGCAGCGCGCCGCGCTCGGCGCCGAGCGGGATGACGGTCTGCACCGATCCCTTGCCGAAACTGGTCATGCCGACAATCGTTGCGCGGCGGCGGTCCTGCAGCGCGCCGGCCACGATTTCAGAGGCCGAAGCCGAGCCGCCATTGACCAGCACGATCATCGGCACGCCCTTGAACACTTCGCCGGTATGGGCGTTGTAGCGCTCCATGTCGGCGGCGCGGCGCCCCTGTGTCGAGACGACTTCGCCGCCCGACAGGAACATGTCGGAGACCGAAATCGCCTGGTCCAGCAGGCCGCCGCCATTGTTGCGCAGGTCCAGGATCACGCCGCGCGGGCGCCCGCCGGTCTTGCCGGAAATACCGTTGACGGCCGCTTCCAGCATCTGCGTCGTGCGCTCATTGAAGGTGGAGAGGCGGATATAGGCGATGTCGCTGTCATCGACATTCCAGGTCACCGATTTCGGCTGGATCACTTCGCGCACCAGCGTGACGTCGAACGCATCCTGGCCTTCGCGCAGGATGGTGATGTCGAGCGGGGTGCCCTTCTCGCCGCGCATTTCCTTGACCGCATCGTTCAGCGTCTGGCCGATGATCGGTTTGCCATTGATGGCGGTGATCAGGTCGCCCGGCTGGATGCCGGCGCGGCTGGCCGGCGTGTCGTCCATCGGCGAGATCACCTTCACGAAGCCGTCTTCCATCGTCACTTCGATGCCCAGCCCGCCATATTCGCCGGACGTCTGCACCTGCATCGACTTGAAATCGTCCGCATCGAGATAGCCCGAATGCGGGTCGAGCGAGGTGAGCATGCCGTCAATGGCCGCCTCGATGGCCTCGGACTCGTCGATTTCAGTGACATAGTCCTGCCGGGCGCGGGCGAGGATTTCAGCGAACAGTTCAAGCTGCTGGTAGGTCACGACACGCGGATCGCTCGGCCCGGGATCCGGCTGGCCCGGCGCGGCAAGGGCGGACAGGCCCACAGCCGCAGCCCCGATAACCAGTCCGATGCCGGTGCCCGCAAGAAGTGATCGCATGTTCCAAACCTTTATTCTCATTCCGGCCTCACCCGCCACGCGGCATCCAGTCTGCCGGATTCATGACCGCATCGCCAAGCCTCAATTCCATATTGAGTTCCGGCGGCGGGCTGGCCCGGTCAGGCATGCGCCCGACAGGCTCTCCTGCCGACACGGACTGGCCTTCGGCGACATAGATCCGGCTCATGCCGGAAAGGATAACATGGTAGCCGTCGCTCGTCCGCAAAATTAACATTGATCCATAGGACCGGAACGGGCGGGCATACTCGACCGTGCCCGCCGCAGGGGCGGCCACCTGCGCCTCCGAACGGGTCTGGAAGGTGATCCACTCGGCCTTGCCGCCGGACGGCATCTTGTCGCCGAACCTGTAGAGAACATTGCCGGATACGGGCTGTTTCAGGGCGCCCAGCGCGGCCTTGCCCAGCGGCGCGGAGGGGCGCGGCGTCGGCGTCATGGGCTTCGGCTTCGGGGCCGGCCGTGTCACCGCCACGCGAACCGGCTTGACCCCCGGCGCGGTCGGCGCGGCGCTTTCCAGAGCGCCGAGCAGGCCGCGCAGCGTATCGGCCTGCGCGGCAAGGTCGGCGGTCTGGGACTTCAGCACGGCGATATCGCCGGACAGGTCCTGGAACTGGGCGCGCTTGGCCGCGGCCAGTTGCTCGATCTCGAGCTGTTTCAGCGCCAGCGTCGCCTCGGCGGCATCGAGGCGGGCCTTTTCGCCCCTTATGCGCCGTTCCAGCGTGTTCAGTTCGTCGATCTCGGTGCGCACGGCGGAGGTCTGTTCGGCAAGGCGCGGCGTCGTCTCGCTCATCAGGATGGCGCGGCGCACCGCATCATTGGCCTTGCCCGGCGAGACGACCAGCGCCGGCGGCTTGCGCCGGTTCGAGGCGGCGAGCGCAGCCAGCAGGTCTTCCAGCGCCTGCTGGTTCTCGAGGAGGCGCATCTGCGCGGCGACCCGGCGCGTGCCAAGGTCGATCAGGCTCTTTTCGGCATCGGAGGCCTGTTCCTCGCGGCGCTGGGACTCCATCGCGGCGGCGATCAGTTCGGCGTCGATATTGCCGATATCCTTCATGGCCTCGGTGCCGGTGGACTCCAGCACGGCAAGCTTGCGCTCAGCGGCGAGCTTTTCCGTTTCGAGAGCGTTCAGTTCCTCGCGCGTGAACGTGTCCGGCTCTGCTGCCGCCAGCAGCAGCGCAGCCATGGGCAGGGCCAGAGCGCGGAGAGCTTTCCTCATCCGCACATGTTTGCCTGAAGAGCATGACCCCAACATTAACCGGCCTCCGCAAGCTCCCGGCCGAAGGCGGAAATCTGGTCCGCAATCAGGGCCAGCATCACCGCATTTCCCTCTGCCGGAAAGGCCGGATGGTCGCGGCAGAGATGCGCCAGCACGCCGAGCACGGCGCGGACATCGGCGGCGATCAGCGCTCCGGCCCCCTCCCCCGAGCCATGCAGCACGCCATTGCGCGCCGCGATCACGGTCTCGACCGCCTTGTGCCCGGCGCCGGAGAGTTCGAGCCGTTCAGGCAGGTCCAGGTATTCCTGAGACCGGGCCCGGCGCAGCAGCAGGGTCACCGGCGCCAGATGCTCCGGGTTCGACGGATCGGCCACGTCTTCGTCGCGCGCGCTGTCATAGGCTGACAGGGCCGCGACCAGCGCATCCTGCAGGGCCGAGACGAGCCCGACCGGAACCCAGCGCCCGCGTGGCGGATCGCTGGCGGCCGCCGCCCATTCGCGCCGGGCGAGCTTCAGCCCCTCCAGCACGCCGGCCAGCGCCGGCCCGATGCGGCGGCGCGGCCCCATGATTTCCTATTCGGTCGCAGGGGCCGGGGCGCGGAAATCCCATCCGGCATCGGCCGCCATGTAGGCAAAGGCGGCATAGACGGCGATGTTCTGGCGGAACTCTTCCGGATCGATCTTGTCGAACGTGTCATCCGGCGTGTGGTGGTAGTTGAAATAGTCGGTGCCGTCCTGCCCGGCGCTGACCACCGGCACGCCGGACCGGGCAAGTACGCCGATGTCCGGCCCGCCGCCGGACCTGTTGTCGCCAGGCCCGACGCCCAGCGGGGCAAGCAGCGTGTGCAGCGTCTTGGCATGGCCAAGCGCGCCCTCGCCGAATTTCGTCTGGAAACGCCAGATGCGCCCGGCCCCGAAATCGCTCTCGGCGGCCAGGACGTGCTTTGAGAGTTCCTCCGTATGCTGACGGGCATAGGCGTCCCCACCGAACACGCCGAGTTCTTCAGAGCCGTAGAGCACGACGCGGATGGTGCGGTCCGGCTTGCCGGGCAGCGCATCGATCAGCTTCGCCGCCCCGACAATGATGCCGCAGCCGGCCCCGTCATCGATGGCGCCGGTACCAAGATCCCAGCTGTCGAGGTGGCAGCCGAGCAGCACGATCTCGTCCTTGTGGGCCCCGCCCTCGATCTCGGCGATGACATTGCCGGAGGGCGCCGCCTCGGCGGACTCGACACCGATATCAAGGTTCACCCGCACCGGACCGCGCGCGAGCAGGCGCGCCAGCTGGTCAGCATCGGGCGGCGAGAGCGCGGCGGCCGGCAGCGCGCCCAGCGGTTGGGAGACGCCATCGGCGCCCCGGCGGTCCATCACGCCGGTATGCGGCATACGATGATGCTGGGTGCCGACCGAGCGGATGAGGCAGGCCGCGGCGCCCTTGGCGGCGGCCATCTTGTGGCAGGCGCTGCGCTTGGCGACGGCCATGCCATAGCCGGACCCGTCCTGCATGCGGAACATCGGCTCGTCGATGAAGACGATGCGGCCGGCGACATCGCTGTCGGCTGCTGCGCCGAGATCTGCGAGGCTGGTAAAGCGCACGACCTCTGCTTCGAGGCCGCCGTCCGGCGTCGCGCGGGAGCCGCCAAGCGCGGTGATCACCATGGGCTGGGACGATGGCCCCAGCACGCTGAGGCGCTCATGCGTGCGCGACCAGTAGGGAATCTGGAAAGCGTCGACGCGGACATTGGCAAAGCCGAGCCCTTTCAGCTCCGCCACGGCCCAGTCGCGGGCGCGCTGTTCGGCGGGCGAGCCGGCAAGGCGCGGGCCGATTTCGGTGGTCAGGTCCTCAACGAAGGTGAGGCCCACCGCGTCGGCCTTCGCTGCCGTCATCAGCTGGCGCGCGGTGGCGAGTTCGGCCGCCCCGTCAGTTTGCGGCCCTGCCCCTGCAGACAGGGCAAGACCAAGGGCAAGCGCGCCGAACGCGCCACGGGATAGAGCTTTCATTGAACCGACCTCCGGGAACCTTTGCGGCCACGCTAAGCCAAGCCGGGCGCCCGGGGAACCCGCCCTATGAGTCTTCGGCAGGAGGCTGGAGCGCGGCGGCCATGGCCAGCACGTCTTCCGGTTCCGGCCGCTTCTTGTAGCCCTCTTCGCGCATCACCGCCTTCACCACACCATCGGCGCCGACGAACACGATGGCCGGGTGCGGAATGCCGTCGAACCGGGAGCCCGCCATCACGTCCATATTGCGCAGGTCAAAGGCATCGATGGCGGCCGAGCCGGCATCGGCATAGAGGCTGTAGTGCAGGCCTTCCTTCGCGCTGAAACCGGCCAGCGTTTGCGGGCTGTCATAGGAAATGCCCGCCAGTGTCCAGCCCGCCTCGGCGAGCGGCGCGGCGATGGCGTCGAGGCTTTTCAGCTGTTTCTTGCAAAACGGGCACCAGTCGGCCGAGCGGAAGAAGACCGCGACCGTGCCCTGCTCCCCGGCAATCGCGGTCAGGCTGACCGGGCCGTCCGGGCCGGTGACCTCCACTTGCGGGGCCGGCTGGCCGACGACCGGGCCGACGCGCATCTGTTCGGCGGCAAGGGCCGCCTTCTCCGCCTCGG
>JAGQRO010000378.1 GCA_020425315.1 Hyphomonas sp.
GCGACCGGCTGCGGGACTGGATGGGCGTCAGCCGGGACGAATTCTACGACGCCTCCCGTGTCGGTATCTTCCCCATGGGGCTGTGCTTTCCGGGCTATGATGCCAAGGGCGGGGACTTGCCGCCGATGAAGCGCTGTGCCCCGGAATGGCGCCCGCGCATCATGCCGCTGCTGAAAGATGTTCAGGTGACACTGCTGGTGGGCGGATACGCCCAGAAATGGCATCTTGGGGGCCGCACGAAAAAATCGCTGACAGAGACGGTCGCCGACTGGAAATCCTACACAAGTGAGCGTATATTCACAACGCCGCACCCAAGCTGGAGAAACACCGCATGGCTGAAGCGCAATCCATGGTTCGGGGAGGAGGTCGTTCCGGCGCTCCGCCGCGCCGTGCGGGACGCGCTCTCGGCCTGATTGGCGCTCTCGCGCTCCTGTTCCTTGCCGGCGCCTGCGCAACGCCTGCGACCCAGAAAGCCCTCACCATGACTGCTTCGCCCGAATTCCTGCCAGACCAGAACGCCTTCATCTCCTTCGATGGGGCGCGCCTTGGCCTTACGGCATGGCCGGCAGAGACTGGGGCAGGGCCGGACCATGTCGTCGTCGGCGTCCATGGCATGAATGACTATGCCAATGCCTTCCACATGGCGGCGCCCTATTGGGCAGCCAATGGCGTACAGGTCTATGCCTATGACCAGCGCGGCTTCGGCCGGTCGCCGCAGCGTGGGATCTGGCCGGATGAGGAACTCATGCGCGAGGACCTCCGCACGGCGGTGAATGTCGCCCGCGAGCGCCATCCAAACGCCGTCATTACGGTTGTGGGCATTTCCATGGGCGGATCGGTGGCGATTTCGGCCTTTGGCTCTGACCGCCCGCCGGCGGCCGACCGGCTGATTGCTTCGGGGCCGGGCCTGCGCGGCTGGGGCGCGCTCAATCCGGTCTACCGGGCGAGCCTCTGGGCTTCTGCGCGCACGCGGCCGGCCTGGGTCGTCAGCCCGCCCCGGGGCCTCGTCAAGATCGAGCCCAGCGACAATACCGAAATGCTGGTCCGCACCTGGCAGGACCCGCTGATGCAGCCGGTTAACCGGATCGACCAGGTTTACGGTGTCGTGTCCCTGATGGAGACGGCGCACAAGCGCGTGGACCGCCTGCCGGCCTCGCTGCCCGTGCTGATGTCCTATGGGGCGCGGGACATCGTGATCCCGCCAAACGGCGTGAAACGCACGGCGAAACGCCTGCCGGGGCATGTGCGCACCGTCTATTATGAGAACGGCTACCACATGCTGCTGCGCGACCTGCAGGCCGAGACGGTGCAGGCCGATTACCTGGCTTTCATGATGGATCCGGGGGGTGACATGCCCAGCCGGGCGCCGGAATGGCCATTCCGATAGGGCTTTCCACAGCCCTTCACCTCTTGCGGGCATAGGCGCGTGGACAAATATAGCCTGTTCTGCCACTTCTGATGCGCAGAGATTCCTTTTTCAGACCCGTCCGGATTGCCATTCATGTCGAAAACCTCCCCCGCCGCCCTGAACCTCGTCCCGATGGTCGTCGAACAGACGAGCCGCGGAGAGCGGGCATTCGACATCTTCTCGCGCCTCCTGAAGGAACGGATCATCTTCGTCACCGGCGGCATCGATGACGGCCTTGCGGCACTGGTCACGTCACAATTGCTGTTCCTTGAATCGGAAAACCCGAAGAAGGAAATCGCCATGTATATCAACAGTCCCGGGGGATATGTGTCCTCCGGCCTGGCGATCTACGACACGATGCAATTCATCCGCTGCCCGGTTTCCACCGTCTGTATCGGCCAGGCCGCCTCCATGGGCTCCCTGCTGCTGGCAGCCGGGGAGGCGGGCATGCGCTACGCCCTGCCGAACGCCCGTGTGATGCTGCACCAGCCGTCTGGCGGCTATCAGGGCGTTGCCACGGATATCGAGCGCCACGCCGAGGAAATTATCGACCTCAAGCGCCGTCTCAACAATATTTACGTAAAACATACCGGCCAGGAATATGATGTGATCGAGAGAAAGCTCGATCGCGACACCTTCCTGACCGCTGAGGAAGCCCGCGATTTCGGCATTGTCGACAAGGTGTTCGAACGGCGTGCCTCAGAGGATGACAAATAGGGGTTTCTCCCCCGCTTCCTGCGGCCCGCCCTTTGCAGGGCTGGCCATAGTTCCTATTGTCTTGTTAACGAACTGGGCATGGGCGTTTAAAACCACGTTAAGTCTTAACCGGCAATGAGGACGGCATGACCAAACAAAACGGCTCAGGCGACTCCAAGAATACGCTGTATTGCTCGTTCTGCGGCAAAAGCCAGCATGAGGTTAAGAAACTCATCGCCGGCCCGACCGTGTTCATTTGCGATGAGTGCGTCGAACTCTGCATGGATATTATCCGCGAGGAGAACAAGACCTCGCTGGTGCGGTCGCGCGAGGGTGTGCCGACCCCGCAGGAAATCTGCGATGTGCTGGACGATTATGTGATCGGCCAGGTGCACGCCAAGCGCATCCTGTCCGTGGCCGTGCACAACCACTACAAACGCCTCTCCCATGCCGGCAAGGCGGATGGCGTGGAACTGTCCAAATCGAACATCCTGCTGGTCGGCCCCACGGGCTGCGGCAAGACGCTTCTGGCGCAGACGCTGGCGCG
>JAGQRO010000379.1 GCA_020425315.1 Hyphomonas sp.
CCTCCGGCTCGGGGCCGCTGCGCCTTCGCTTCGCTCGTGGTGGCTCTCCCCCACAAGCAACGCGCAGGCGCAGGTGCCGCGGGCGTCAGCCCGTGAACAGCACCGAGCAGCAAGCGAGGAGCGCGCGCAGCCAAAAACCAACCCGCCTCCTGGGAGGCGGGTTTTTTTTGTTCCCTCAGATGGTTGGCCGGTATGGCAGGAAACGGCTGTTCCTCAGCAACAGGGCACTGACCAGAGAGACCAGCGCGCCGACCGGAAAGATCTCCGTGAACGTCATCGGGATGCGGAAGACCGGGTTCGCATACATTTTCGCAAAGCCCTCCATCCGCGCCGTGTAAGCCTCCAACTCGGCGCCGGACATGCCCTGCGCCTCCGCCATCCTGATCGAGGCCTGTGCATAGGAGTCGCCGAAATCGAGCCCGGTCACGGCCAGCGTCACTTCCCAGCACAGGGCATAGATGATCCCGGCAATGGCGCTGATGGCGAGGCCCATGCCGAAGGCCGGCAGGAATTTGATCACGCCCCCCTGCACGACATCGCGCTGGCGCTTCACCGCGATGAACACGAAGCTCAGCGCCACCAGCATGGACGCATAGCCAAGCAGCGCGCCAAGCTGGTTGTCCTCCAGCGGCACGCCCTTGAACGCCACCATCATGGCGAACAGGAACCCACCAGAAATTGCGCCCGCGGCGAGACCCGCCAAACCGATCCGTTTCAACATGTCTGAATGCTCCCTCAAGTGTTGATCCATGCACGCGAAAGGGCGCCGGACAAGGCACGGGCGCAATCGCCCAAAAGGGTGATTTTCGTCAAATGACCCGTTTTCCCGACAGGTTCAGGCGATGAGGCCGAGTTCGCGGGCCTTCAGGATCGCCTCGGTGCGGCGGCGGGCACCAAGCTTCTCGAAGAGACGCGCGACATGCGTCTTCACCGTATTGGGCGAGACATTGAGGCGCGCGGCGATCTCCTTGTTGGAGAGGCCCCCGGCGAGCAGGGCGAGCACGTCCTGTTCCCGCTCGGAAATGCCCAGCGCCGTGCGCGCGGCCGGATTGCCGGGCACGGCCGCCGCGCCCCTGCCCCCGCCGACAAGGCGCGTGCCCGCCCAGACGCCAAGCGCCAGGAACAGTACCGCGACCAGCGCGAACTGGATCTCCCAGGAATGGATGCGCGCCAGCTGGCGATATTCCAGCCATTGCAGCAGCCCCGCCCCGGCGGCCAGCACCGCGCCATAGGCCAGCACCGACGGCCAGGCGCCGCGCGGCATCAGGGAAATCGGTCTGCGTTTCGGCATGGCCGCGACAGTGTAAGCGTCAGGCCCCGCGCGAGGCAATCACCGCGCGCCACCGGGCAAGGCCGTCTTCCGGCCAGACGCCGGCCGGGGACGGATAATATTCCTCGAACACCGGCTTGCCGTCCGTGATCTCTAACCAGGGCGCCTTTGTGGACGTATAGATGTGCACGTCCGGACGGATGGTCGTCTTGTCGTCCAGCGTGCCGGCCCGGATGAAGGCCACCAGCGTGTCGGCGTTCGGATAGTGGCTCCATACCGCGACATGGCAGTCGGGGCACCGGGCGATCTTCTGGCCCTTGCCGCTGGCGCTGGGTGTCAGGATCAGGTCCGGCACGCCGGCGAGGATCTCCACCGCAGAGGTTTCGATCAGGGCATTGACGGCAAAGGCCGAGCCGGTCTCCCGCTGGCACCGGCTGCAATGGCAGCAATGGGTGACCATCGGGGCGGCCGTCAGCCGATAGCGGACATGCCCGCAGGCGCATCCGCCGGTTCCGGGCGTGGAATCTTCTGTCATGCGCGAGCCTCCTTGCCGCGCCACCCTAGCGCGTCTCGGGCACGACGCCACCTGGCGCTTGAGGCGGGGCAGGTTCTGGCCCATGGTCTGCCTTGGAAAACAGGTCATGGCGGAACATGACAGACGCGGGGGAATTGCCATGCTGAAAGTGTACGGACTGAAAGTGTCCTATTTCACGGGCAAGCTGGAAGCCTATCTGCGCTACAAGGAAATCCCCTACGACTTCCATTCCATGACCGGGCGGGAATTCATGCGCGACATTCCGGCGAAGACCGGCGCCATGCAGATGCCGGCGGTGGAACTGGATGACGGGCGCTGGATGACCGATTCCAGCCCGATGATCGACTGGTTCGAGACGCAATATCCGGACCCGCCCATCCTTCCGGCGGACGGCGCGCAAGCGTTCGTCTGCCGGCTGATCGAAGACTATGCCGATGAATGGTTGTGGCGCCCGGCGATGCATTACCGCTGGAGCTATCCGGTCTCCTCGAAACTGCTGGCGCGCCAGATCGCCGATGCGATGGGCGCGGACATAAATGCGCCGGGCTGGATGAAGCGGCGGCGTACCGAACGGCGCCAGAAGCTGAATTTCGTCGACCGCGACGGCGTGACGCCGCAGACGCGCGCCCATGTGGAGGGTGCGTACCTGCGCCTGCTGGACATGCTGAAGCTGATCTTCCGTGACCGGCCGTTCCTGTTTGGCGCCCGGCCGACGCTGGCCGATATCGGCCTGATGGGCCCGATGTTCCGCCATTTCGCCATGGACCCGGGGCCCGGCATCATCATGCGCGAGGAAGCGCCCGAAGTGATGGCATGGGTCTATCGCGTCTGGGCCGCCAGCGCCTCGCGCACGACAGGCGATCTTGTCAGCGGCATTCCGGATGATCTCCGCCCCCTGCTGCGCGAGATCGGCACGGCGCATCTTGAGGCGCTGAATGCCGAGGCAGTGGCGTGGCAGGCCGGGCAGAAACGCCACGGCGCCATCATTCAGGGAACGGAGTATCGCGACCTGCAGACCTCGCAATACCGTGTCTGGTGCCTTGAAGTGCTGCAGGCCCGCCATGCGGCCCTGGACGCGCCGGCGCGGGCCGCTCTCGACCCCATTCTCGAAGCCGAAGGCGTGCTGGAGCCGCTGCTGCGCCAGTCCGGCCTCGATGCCGGATACGAACAGGGCAAGGCCGCGCCGTTCGGCAAGTCCCTGCCCGTGTTCGAGGAGATCCGGAACTAGACCAGCATCGCCTCGGCGATCTGCACCGCATTGAGCGCGGAGCCCTTGCGCAGATTGTCGCCCACAACGAAGAGGGCGAGGCCATTCTCCAACGCGGCATCCTTGCGGATGCGGCCGACGCTGACCGCGTCCTGCCCCGTCGTGGCGAGCGGGTTCGGCACCGCGTCCACCTGTACGCCGGGGGCCTCCAGCAGCAGAGCGGTGGCCGCCTCCGCCGTGACGGGGCGCTCGAACTCGGCATGCAGGGACAGGCAGTGCCCGGTCATCACCGGCACGCGCACGCAGGTGCCGGAGACTTTGAGGCCCGGGATCGAGAGGATCTTGCGGCTTTCGTCGCGCAGCTTCTGTTCCTCGTCCGTATACCCATCGTCACCCAGCACATAATTGAACGGCACGACATTGAAGGCGAGCGGCACGGCCCATTTCTTCGGCGCCGGGAAAGCGACCGCAGAGCCATCCTGTGCGAGGCCGGCGAGGTTGCCCTCAGCGGCGGCCATGAACTGGGCGGCAAGTTCGTCCGTGCCGGCCACCCCTGCCCCGGAGGCGGCCTGATAGGTCGCCGCAAACAGGCGGACGAGGCCGAACGCGTCATGCAGCGGCTTCAGCACCGGCATGGCCGCCATCGTGGTGCAGTTCGGGTTCGCGATAATGCCCTTCGGCACGCGGGCGAGCGCGTCGGCGTTCACTTCGGAGACGACCAGCGGCACGTCCGGATCCTTCCGCCAGGCCGAGGAATTGTCGATCACGACGGCGCCGGCGGCGGCGAATTTCGGCGCATACTGGCGCGAGGTTTCCCCACCGGCGGAGAAGAACACGATGTCGAGGCCGGAAAGGTCTGCCGTGGCGACGTCTTCCACCGCCACCATCGTGTCGCCGAACGGCACCTCTCTCCCGGCCGAACGCGCCGAGGCGAAGAGGCGGAGCGAGGCGAGCGGAAAGGCCCGCTCCGCCAGCAGCTCGCGCATCAGGCTGCCGACAAGGCCGGTGGCGCCGACAACGCCGACACGGGGAGGATTGGATCGTGAGAACTGGAACTGCATGGCTCTGATTTCCTTCTGGGGAGGAAGCTCGGGAGCGGGAGGCCAGTGTCAGCGAATGGGCCGTCCCGCGCCTTTGCGGGACGTTGGACCGGGTGCCTGCTTCAGATCGCGCACACCTGCCACGTCCCGCAAAGGCGGGTCGGCTTGGTGGTCTTAATGATCGGTGTCTTCAGCATGGTGGCGCGGGAATAGGGCCGGATGAGGGGGATGTAAAGGACATTTGCGCAAAGCCCCCTCCGTCAGCCGGCTTCGCCGTCTGCCACCTCCCCCGCTGCGCAGGGGAGGACGAAGACCGGACGCGCCACCGGCAATCCTCCCCCGCCAGCGGGGGAGGTGGCCCGCGAAGCGGGTCGGAGGGGTAAGTCGGCACACGCACATTCAGCCCACCAAACAGCCCGCTCCTTTTGGGGAGCGGGCCTGGGGCCGGGCGTTGGGGCGTGCAGGGGCCACGCTGGAGGAGGCCCGGTCCGGTTCTGGACGGGCGGTTACTGGCCCTGGCGCTCCTTGACGCCTTCCTCGTCGGCGAGGGCGCGGTCTTCCTCGTTGAATTCGATTTCGGCCTCTTCGCCCTTGCCATAGGCGCGGGATTTCTTGGCGAGGGCCGACATGGACTGCTGCATGTAGCCCTGGCCGACGGCCATGGTTTTCGAGGCATCCATGCCGACGCCTTCAGCGTCGTCGAAGCTGGCAAATTCGGCGCCCAGGAACACGACTTCCCAGCCCTTGGCGCGGGCGCGGTCGAGCGCGGCCCTGGCGCCCTCTTTCGTCAGTTCACGGGAGGAATTTTCGAGTCCGTCCGTCATGATGACGATGACGGCCTTTTCCGGCTTGTCGGCCTCGGCGAGGTTCACCATGCGGCCGATGGCGTCGAACAGCGGGGTCATGCCGCGTGGATTGGCCTCGTCATTGGTGACATTGGTCCAGTTCTCCGCCTTCACGCCATCGCGCAGCACGTCGAACTGCATGCCTTCCTGATAGTCGAACACGGCGAGGGTGACATCGGTTTCGATATCGGATCCGTCGATCTCGCCCTCATCGGCCTCACCGACACTGACGGCATAGGCATTGACCGAGCCGAGCGCCTCTTCCC
>JAGQRO010000380.1 GCA_020425315.1 Hyphomonas sp.
ATCAACAAGACCGATCCCCGCTTTAAAGCCAAACAAGGCTGAGCCAGACATGAACGGGCAATTGCGGCGGTAGGATGACCGCCCGGATTGCCCTATTCGATATCGGACGGGTCGTGCTCGACTGGGAGCCGGCCCGTTTGTATTCGCGCATCTTTCCGGATGCCGCCGAACGCGACCATTTCCTCAGCGAAATCTGTACCATGGACTGGCATACCCGCCACGATGCCGGGGTCAGTTTCGCCGACAATGCCGCCCCGCTCATCGCGCAATATCCCCATCATGAAGACGCCATCCGGGCCTGGGGCGGGCGCTGGATGGAGATGTTCGATGGCTATATCGAGGGAACGCCGGACCTGATCGGCCAGCTGAAGGCGCGCGGGGTGCCGCTCTATGCGCTGTCCAACATGCCGTCGGAAGTCTGGCCCATGCTGCTGACCGAGTTTCCGGTGCTGCAGACCTTTGCCCATGTCGTCGTCTCCGGCGACCTCGGCATGGTCAAGCCGGACCCGGCCATCTATGCGCACACGCTGGAGATGATGGGCGCCCCGGCCCCGGCAGAGGTCTTTTTCATCGACGACAGCGCGAAAAACATCGCCGCGGCTGATGCCCTCGGTTTCCGCACGCACCTCTTCGAGGGCGCGGCGGGCCTTGAAACCGCCCTCCTTGCCGAAGGCCTTCTCTGACGGAAAGTTGAGATTGCCCCGGCGCACCGGCGCAGTAGTATCCCGCCAATGCTGAGAGCCGTCCTCCTTGCCCTTGCGCTGAGCCTTGCGTCCCTGCCGGCGCTGGCCGAACCGTCGGACGAGATGTTCGAGCGCCTGCTGAAGGCGCCGAGCGAGGCCGAGGCCAACGATATCGCGCAGGATATCTGGGCCTCCTGGCTCGAATCCGGCTCGGCCACGGTCGACATGATCATGTCGCGCGGTGCCGATGCGCAGGTCGCCGGCGACTATGAAACGGCCCGCACCTTTTACGACCGCGCCATCCTGATCAAACCGGACTATGCCGAGGCCTGGCACCGGCGCGCCGGCCTGTTCCTGCGCGAGGAGAATTTCCCCGAAGCGCTGCGCGACCTTAACGAGACGCTGAAACTGGAACCGCGCCATTTTGGGGCCTGGGCGGGCCTGGCCACCATGTTCGAAGCGATGAAGGCGCCGGACCAGGCGCTGGAGGCCTGGCGCGAGGCGCTGTCCATCTATCCCACCATGCATGAGGCCCTGCAGGCGGAAAAACGGCTGACCAAGGAAGCCGAGGGCCAGGGGCTCTGAAACGGGTGCTGACAGCGGCTGCGCTTACTTTCTCCGTCACCGGGCTCGGCGCCTGCGTGACGTCCAGCGTCTACACTGCGCGGGTGGAGAAGGCGCATCCGGCCGCCGGGCGCCTCGTTCCGGTGAACGGGTATGACGTGCATGTGTTGCAGGCCGGGGAGGCCGGGCCGCCGGTCCTGATGATCCATGGCGCCAGCGCCAATGCGCGGGAGTTCAGCTGGACGCTCGCCCCGCGCCTCGAGGAAGATTTCCGTGTACTGATGGCTGACCGGCCGGGCCATGGCTATTCCGCCCGCCCGCCGGGCGCCGACACGCTGGCGGTGCAGGCCGCGCAGATGGCCGGCGTGCTGGAACAGATGGCACCGGGCGAGAAGGCGGTGGTCGTCGGCCATTCCTTCGGCGGCGCCGTGGCGCTGCGCCTCGCGCTCGACCGGCCGGACCTTGTGGAGGGCCTCGTCCTGCTCGCGCCGGTCACACATGACTGGGGCGGCGACGGGCAGGCCTGGTACAATCGTTATGCCGCTTCATCGCTGATGGGCCCGGCCTTCAGCCAGCTCGTGCCGCTGGTCGGCCCGGCACAGGTGGAGGCCGGCATTGACGGCGTGTTCGATCCGGCGCCTGCACCCGAAGGATATTATGACAAATCCGGCATCGGCCTCCTGTTCCGCCCGCCGGCCTTCCGCGCCAATGCCCGCGACGTGCGCCGGCTGGACGCCGAACTCGCCGCCCAGTCGGCCCGCTATGGCGACCTGAAAATGCCGGTCGTCGTGTTTTCCGGCTCGAAGGATACGGTGATCACGCCGAAGAAACATGTCGCGCGCCTGAAGACGCAGGTGCCGCTGGACCTCGTCATCCTGCCGGACGAAGGCCACATGCCCCACCATGCCCATGGCGCAGATGTGGCCGATGCCATAAGGCGTCTGGCCACGGGCGCGGAGACCCGCTAAGACGCGGCTCCCTTGCGATTCCGCACGATTCCCACCAGCTACCGGAGCGACTCATGGACGACGCCCCCATCGAAAATCTCACCGAAGCCAGCCGCGAGAAACTCCGCCAGACCGTCGCCAAGATCGAGCGCCTGGAAGAGGAAAAGAAAGAGGTCGCCGAGCAGATCAAGGAGATCTATGCCGAGGCCAAGGCCTTCGGCTTCGACACCAAGGCGCTGCGCCAGGTGATCAAGCTGCGCAAGATCGACAAGGCCGACCGCGAAGAGGCCGAGATGATGCTGGAGACCTACCTCCTCGCCCTTGGCGAAGTCTGAGGCTGGCACCGCGCCGCAAGGCGCCCTAGTCTTGTGCCATGGGCCGGGATGTCGACGATCGGAAGAAGCGGGCCGCGCTGCGCAAGCTGCGCAAGGCGGCCGAGCTTGCCGAACAGGGCAAGGGCCCGCCGCTGTCCGACTGGGAACGCCAATTCCTTGAAGAGGTCGAGGAGCGGATCGAGAAATACGGCTCGGCCTTTGCCGACCCGCTGAAAGGGCAGGAGGGCGAGGCGCTTTCCCAGCTCCAGCATGTGAAGCTGAAAGAGATCGACAAGAAGGCCCGCGGCAAGGGCAAGTCCGGCTTTGGCCAGACTAAGGGCCAGAAGAATGGCCAGAAGAATGGCCTCTCCCGCCGCCCGCCGCCGCGCGGACGCGATATCTCCGACGATATTGAGGATGAGACGCCGGTTCCGGACCTGCCGGACACCCCGCCACCCGTACCCCAACCGGCGCCGCCCCCGCCGCGTCCGTCCGGCCGGCCCGCTTTTCGCGTGATCGAGGGTGGAAAGACGGATAAGGACTCCTAAGTCCCCCCGCAGCAAGGAGACCGCCATGAAGACTGTTGTTGTTACCGGTGCCTCCACCGGGATCGGCGCGGCGACCGCCCGGCGCCTCGCAGCCAATGGCTGGCGTGTGTTCGCCGGCGTGCGCAAGGAAAGCGATGGCGAGGCGCTGAAGGCCGGCACCAATGGTGACCTGCGTCCCATCATCCTGGACGTGACCAATCCGGACGATCTGAAGAAGGCCGTGGCGGTCGTGTCGGAGGCCCTTGGCGATGAAAAGCTCGCCGGCCTCGTCAACAATGCCGGCATTGCCAAGTTCGGGCCGCTGGCGGTGCAGCCGATGGAGGATTTCCGCCATCAGTTCGAGGTCAATGTGTTCGGCCTGATGCAGGCGATGCAGGCCTTCGTGCCGCTGCTGGGCGCCGAGCGTGCGCGCACGGGCGAGCCCGGCCGCATCGTCAACATCACCAGTGTCGGCGGGCGCATCTCCGCGCCTTTCCTCGGCGCCTATGCCGCCACCAAGCATGCCGTCGAGGCGCTGACCGATTCCATGCGCCGGGAACTGGTGATCTATGGCATCGATGCCATCGCCGTCGGCCCCGGCTCCGTGAAGACGCCGATCTGGGACAAGGCGGAGAAGGAAAACGAGACCGGCCCCTACACCAATTCCGACTGGTCGAAGGAAGTCATCGCCTTCGAGAAGGCGATGCTGACCGGCGGGCGCACGGGCCTGCCGCCGGAAGAGATTGCCGAAGTGATCGAGACGGCGCTGAGCGATCTCAAACCCAAGGCACGCTATGCGCCGGTGCCGAGCAAACTCACCAACTGGACTATTCCCTCGCGCCTGCCAAAGCGCATCCTGGACGGTATCTTCTGGAAACGCCTCGGCCTGAAGCGCCGCTGAGCTCAGACACAGGCCTCGACCGGCCGCCAGCCATGCAGCAGGCGTTGCTGCGCCGGCTGGAAGGCAAAGAGGTTGCCGCCGCCGGCGGGCTGGTCGTGCGTGCGCGATATCGGCAGGCCGGCAAGGTGGCAGAGGAGCAGCGTGCCCACGCCGCCATGGCCGACCAGCAGCACGTCCCGCTCCCGTGCCGCCTCGATGAGCTGGCGGGATTCCGAAACGATCCGCGCCTGCGCCGCCGCAGCCGTCTCCCATCCGCGCACGCTGTCATCCGGCCGGGCGAAGAAGGCATCGGCAACCTGCTCGAATTCCTCCGGTGGCAGGAAGCCCGTGGCCGAACGGTCGTTCTCATGGGTCAGCGGCAGCGTCACGGTAGCGACGCCCAGCGCGCCGGCGATGATCCCGGCGGTTTCCACCGCCTTCGTCTCGGCGCTGGACCATACGCCCGCAATCGCTTGCAGGGCCGGAAGGCCCGCCGCCAGGACGGCGCGGGCGCGGCCGGTTTCCGACAATCCCCATTCGGGCACCGGCACGGCGGGGTCCATCCGTACTTGCGGATGGGACAGATAATAGAAGCATCCGGCCATGCGCCGATCCTAGTGCCGTGCCAGTTCGCTGCAAGCGGGCCCGTCGCCGGAAAAGTCGCCAGAAAAGGTGACGCTGACGTCATCATTTCCCTTGACGAACCGCGCGGAAGCCACGCGCATGATGGCAGCACAGAATTGGAGGAAACATCATGGCAGATCTCAGCGGCAAGGTTGCGGTCATCACAGGCGCAGCGAGCGGAATCGGCCTTGCCGGTGTCGAAGTGTTCGTGGCGGCCGGCGCGAAAGTCGTCGCCGGCGACATCCAGGACGAGAAGGGCAGGGCACTGGAGGCCCGGTTCGGCACGGACAAGGTGCGCTACATGCACTGCGACGTGACGGACCTTGCTGACCTTGAAGCCATCATGGAAGCCGCCGTCAGCCATTTCGGCAAGCTCGACATCGCCTGGAACAATGCCGGCAGCGGCGGCTCGCCCGCCAATATCGAGGAACTCGACGAGGCCGGCTATGACATGACGATGGACCTGCTCCTGAAGCAGGTCTTCTTCGGCACCAAATTCGCGGCCGAGCGGATGAAGGATGCCGGCGGCTCGATCATCAACACGTCCTCGATTTCCGCGCTCGAAGCCGGTTGGGCGCCGATCACCTATTCGGTCGCCAAATGCGGCGTCGCGCATTTCTCGCGCATCGCGGCGGCCCAGCTTGCCAAGTACAAGGTGCGCGTCAATGCGATCCTGCCGGGTTTCATCGCCACCTCGATCTTCGGCGCCTCGCTCGGCATGCCGCGCGAAGTGGCCGACCAGAT
>JAGQRO010000381.1 GCA_020425315.1 Hyphomonas sp.
AAGCCATGGCCCGCCAGATGAAGGCGGAACGCCTGAAGCGCGCGGAAATCCTGACGGCCGAGGGTGAAAAACAGTCCGCCATCCTCAAGGCGGAAGGTCAGAAACAGTCCCAGATCCTGGAAGCCGAGGGTCGCCGTGAAGCGGCCTTCCGCGACGCTGAGGCGCGGGAGCGGGCTGCTGAGGCGGAGGCCAAGGCCACGGCCATGGTCTCGGAGGCAATTGCTCGCGGCGACGTCAATGCCATCAACTACTTCCTCGGCCAGGCCTATGTGAAGGCCTTCGAAAAGCTGGCCTCCTCGAACCAGCAGAAGACGGTCATCATCCCGGCCGAATTCTCGAGCATCATTGGCGCCATCGAGGGCATCAAAGGCCTGACGGGCGCGGCGAGGGAGGCCCAGGTCCAGCGAGGCGCGGTGCCGCCGACGCGAGACTGACCCATCTTCCGGCGCCCCGATTGAGCGGGGCGCCGGGCAAGAGATCCTGCTCAAGGGAGACTAGAAATGATGGAAGAGATTTTCACCCAACTGACCGTCTGGCACTGGCTGGCATTCGGCCTTGTGTTGCTCGGCATCGAGATGATGACCGGCACGTTCGATTTTCTGATGATCGCGATTGCGGCATGGGCTGCTGCGGCATTTGCCTGGCTCGCGCCGGACAGTCTTGCCGGATGGAAAGGCCAGCTCGTCTTCTTCGGCATTGCGGCGATTGTCATGGTCCTGTTTGGGCGCACCTTCCTGGCCGGCCTGCGCGGCACTACGGAGGAGCACCCGACCTTGAACAAGCGTATGGCGAGCCTGGTCGGCCAGCGCGGCGTGGCGACGGCGGATTTTTCGGCTGCGGGCGCCGGACGGATCAAGATCGGCGATACGGTCTGGGGCGCGGAAACGGCCGGCGATGCAATTATCGCCGAAGGCGATGCGGTCGTCGTCGAGGGCGCCCGGATGAACACGGCGATCGTGCGCAAGGCCTGATACCCCGTACATAAGACCCAAAATGAAGCCGCCGGTCCTTTCGGGCCGGCGGCTTTCGTATTCAGGGATCGGGTCGGATCAGGACGCCGTCGGCGAGATCCCGAACGAAGAGGTCGGGCCATTGGACGGGCCGGAGGAGGCGTTCGGGCGCGCATCGGCAGCGGCGCGCGGGCTGGTATCCTTCAGCGGATCCTCGGCATGCTTGACCTGGCCTTCGAACACGGCGTTCGACTGGATCTGCAGCGAAGAGTGCACAATGTCGCCCTTCACATGGGCGCCGGTTTCCAGCTCGACCTTGCGAGCGCGGATGGAGCCCTTGATGCGGCCTTTCACCTTCACGACCTCGGCCTTCACTTCGCCGGTGATGTGGCCCGAAGCGCCGATGGTGATGTCGGTGGCCGACACGTCGCCATCGACGGTGCCGTCGATCTGAAGGGCACCTTCGGACGTCACGGAGCCATTGATCTTCATGTCTGCGCAGATGATCGAGGCAGCGCGGGCAGCCGGTTTGGAGGCGGCACCACGGATGGCATCGACGGACGGCTGGACCTTGGCGGGCTCAGGTGCCGGCGCGGTGTCTTGGTGCTTGTTATTCTTCGTGAACATGTCGGCCTGCTTTCAGGAACTTAATTGGATCATAGGGTTTGCCGTTAAACCACACCTCGTAGTGAAGGTGGTCTCCCGTGCTTCGACCGGTTGTACCCATCTTTCCCACCTGGTCGCCGACCTCCACGGTATCCCCTTTAGATACCGTAATTCCGCTCAAGTGGCCATAGCGCGACTTGAAACCGTGTCCGTGGTCAACTTCGACCAGGCGCCCATAGCCCGAACGGACGCCCGCGAACGAGACAACACCGGGGCCTGCGGCGACAATCGGCGCGCCGTGATAGGCGGCCATGTCGATGCCATTGTGCCAGCCGGGGCGCTTGTTGAACGGGTCAACACGCACGCCGTAATTGCTGGTCAGACGGTAGGGCACGCCCACCGGGCGCGCGAGGGGAAGGGACGTGACGATGTCTTCGTAATAAGCCATTTCGGCCACGCGCGCCTGCGTCTGGGCAAGGCGGCTGTAGAAGGATGTGTCTTCTGCGGAGAGTTTCCGGTCCGTGCCGGCCGTTGCGGTCGCCAGCGAAATGAACGGCCCGCCGGTCTCCGCGCCGCCCATGATGCGGTCGCTGCCGACGGACGTCAGCGCAAGCACGCCGCGGGCGAGTTCGGCGCGTTCGATGGCCAGCGTCTCGGCTTCGTCGAGAATACGTTCCTGGCCGATCTTCAGGGCCTTGACCGAGCCGCGCATGCCGGCCGTGTCGAACTGGGCAGTGGCGCGATAGGGGTCGCGGGCCTGGCGGCTGTCGGCTTCCTCGATGGACGCCATGACCAGAAGAGCAGCGCCGTCACCCTTCAGGGCAGAGACTTCGAGGTCTTCGTCGCCTTTCAGCTGCTTGTAGAGATCTTCAAGCGCCTTCTGGCGTTCTTCCCACTCGGCGGTTTCCTTCTGGAAAGCATCGGTGCGTTCTTCGAGCAGGGAGCGCGACAGCGCATCCTTGGCGCGCAGCTCCTGGACCCAGCGCTCATACTTGGCCAGTTCGCGGTCGTCCGGATTGCCGGATATTCCGCCACCGCCGCCCAGCACATAGCTGCCGGTCGCAAAAATGGTCCAGCCGGCCAGCGCGGTCACGCCGGCAGCGAACATCGCCTGTTGCCAGGGAGAAACGGAAATGTAGCGGACGGTACCACCGCTGCGATGGTAGATCTGGCGCTCTGGAAAGGCGCGATTGAAGGTCGCCCTCAGATTAGCGGTCCATTTTGCCATGCAACGCCACCCGTCGATCGGAAATCACACCCCCCACTGCAGTAATGTCTACAGCAGGTTTCCCAAACCCGTGGTCGATATACATACCGATTTCGATACCTGACGAAACCCCTCGGGCGCACAATTCGTGTAAATTTTCGCTCATCAGGGTAAAAGCCCTGTTAATCCTGACAAAAATCGAGCGCGTCATTTTGAATCAAGACGCTGCTTTGACCGCTTCGAGCACCTCTTCCGCGTGGCCTTTGACGCGGACTTTCGGCCAGATTCGGATTACCTTTTTGTCACGTCCGATGAGGAAGGTCGCACGCTCGATTCCCATGTATTCGCGGCCATACAGTTTCTTCTGTACCCAGACGCCATAGGCCTCGCAGACGGCGCCATCCTCGTCGGACGCGAGGACGACGTTCAGGTCATGCTTGGACGCGAACTTCTCATGCCGCGCCATCGTGTCTTTCGAGACGCCGACCACCACTGCTCCGGCCTTGCGGAATTTCGCGGCGAGGTCGGAGAAGTCCTTCGCTTCCGTCGTGCAGCCCGGCGTGTCGTCCTTGGGGTAGAAGTAGAGAACCACCAGCGTGTCGCCGAGGCCAGACAGCGTCAGCGGCCCGTCCGTTGAATTCATGTCGAAATCTGGTGCGGTATCGCCTTCTTTGAGCCCGATTGCCATGCAATCCTCCTATGGTGTGCACAGACGCCATTGCCTATATCGTTAAGCGCGCGCCGCAAGTGGCGTGCGTGTCAGGAGCCGATTTGTACGGAGCGCGCCCTTGGTCCGCCAGACCGCCTCTCTGATATTCCTTGAGATACTGGGTGGTCTGATCCTGCTGGCAATTGTCGCGGCGGGCCTTCTGGCGTTCCGCCTGTCCAGCGGCCCGATGGACCTTGCCCCGTTCAAGGATGATCTGGAACGCGCCCTGACAGAGGCGCGCGACGGCCGGCCTGTGCGTCTCGGATCGGTGCAGCTGGAATGGTCCCAGGAAGACCGCCGGCTCCACATCTCCGGATCGCACCTCGACCTCATGGACAGCACCGGAAATCTGGCGGCGCAGGCCGAACGCGCAAATATTGTGCTGTCGGGCTCGTCCTTTGTGCTGGGCAAGGTGGAAGTGCTGCGCCTCGAACTCGATGGCGGCTGGCTGAACGTCGATCAGCTGAGTCCGACCAAATGGGCCGTGGCCGGTGACCCGCTTCCCGAAATCCCCGCCGGCGAGCTCCCGCAGACGCCGCAGGAATGGCTGGAACGGATCAACCAGGTCCTGCCGGCTTTCTACGACGCCCTGTCCAATGCCGAGGATACGCTGGCCGCCGAATATATCGGCTATGAAGATTTCGAGTTCCGCGTCCGCGACATGGAGGGCCAGCCGCTGTTCGATCTCACCGAGTCGAACGGCCAGCTGTCGCGCGAGGAAAACGGTGTCCGCTTCATGGTCGCGGGCAGTGGCGCCGGAGCCGGCTTGCCGGCGGGCCTGGCCGCGGCGCTTGAGTCGAATCGCACAGAGGCGCGCCTGCATGCAGAGTTTGCGGTTGCGGACTGGCCGCTTGCTGATCTCTTCGCCCGCTTTGGCGCACCGGCGGACGCCTTCTCCGGCCTTCCGGCCGATGCCGACATCGCCATGGATTTCGACCGGGCGGCCGGCATCGACCGCGTCATCTTCCATGCCCGATCCGGCGAAGGCACGCTGCCCTATGGCGGCGGGATGGATGTGACGGATCTCGACGCGACGCTCACCTATCTCGCTCGCGAAGACGATCTCGTCATCGACATATCCAGTGCCAAGGCAGGGCCCGCCGGGGGTGACGCGCGCATCGCCCTGCGCGATGTCCTGAAGGGCGAGGCCGAACAGTCCTTCGAACTGACCAGCAACCGGCTGACCCTCGATTTCATGCCGCGCTTCGACGTGCCGCTGGAGCTGACAGGTGTCACTGCCGCCGGAACGGTCACTGCGGCGACGAAGGAAATCCGCAACCTTGACCTGTTTTTCGAGAGCGGCGGCACGGGCTTCCACCTCACCGGCGATATCGCGCCGACCCCTGACCGGCAGGAGGGCGAGCCGCCGATCCTCGCCGACCTGACGCTCGAGACGAGCGGCGACGTTGCCAAGGAAACCATTCTCGCCTTCTGGCCGGCCACGCTCGGCAAGGGCGCGCGGGACTTCGCGGCCGAAGGCGTCGAGGCGGAAGCGATCCGGAATGTCAAAGGACATATCACCGTCGAGCGCGAAAGCTTCCCGAACGGATACCTGCGCGATGACGACCTCGAAATCACCTTCGATGCGGTAGGCGCGCATGTGCAGTTCCTGTCCGACCTGCCGCCGGTCGAGGACGGCATGGGATCGGGCCGCCTGACCGGCAACGGCTTCCGCGTCACGCTGGACAGCGGCTCCTATGGCGGCTGGGATATTTCCGAGGCTTCGTTCGAAATGCCGGCCTTCGACACGCGGGGCGAGCCCTTCCGCGTCTATGCCATCGGCAATGGACCGGTCGAGAATGTGATGAAGACGCTGTCGGAGTCGCGTTTGGCGGTGGAGTTCGACCGCTCCCGCCTCAGCGGCACGGCGGACATCACGTTCGAGCTGTTCCGCCCGGCCCTGACAAATGTTCCGTATGAAGACATCCGGTTTTCCGCCATCGGCACGATCGATCAGGGCGGCCTGAAGAATGCGGCGCTGGGCTTCGATCTCACTCAGGCCATCGCCAATGTGACGGTCAACCAGGATGGGATGACCATATCCGGCTATGGCGATCTCGGCCCGTCGCCGGTCCAGTTCACATGGCGGGACGGGTTCAGCGATGGTGACGCGCCATCCATGCTGTCGGCGTCCAGCGTTGTGACGCCGGACTTCCTCAACGAATTCGGCGTGCTCGGGCGGGCCTATCTCAGCGGCGAGGTGCCGATGGAAGTGCAGGCAGAGATTGCCGGCTCCAATGTCAGCGTCGCTGACGCCTCGCTCGATCTGACCGAAGCCCGGCTCGACCTTTCTGAAATCGGTTGGATCAAGAGCAAGGGCAAGCAGGCCAGGGCGTCTGTGCGCTACTATGGTCAGGACGAGGGCTACCGCGCCGATGTCGTGATGCAGTCCGACGACGCCTATATCGACGGCGATTTCTCAATCGGCACGGACTCGAAACTGGAACAGGCGACGCTGCGCCGGGCCTATCTCAAGAACAAGGCGGATGTCGGCGGCAAGATCATCCGCCGGAACGGCCGAATGGCGGTCGAACTGAACGGCACCTATCTCGACGTCTCCGGCGCCTTGCCGGGTGTCGGCGCAATCGGCGGCGGCACGGCAGAGGGCGAAGAGAAAACCCCGCTCGACATTTCCGCCGAGGTCGACGCGCTGACCCTGCGCCCCGGCCTCGACATGCGCGATGCCAAACTCACCATGGTCACGACCGGCCAGGGCGTCGAACATCTCAGCGCCTCGGGCAAGGCGGATGACGGCTCGCCGCTTGAGGCCGTGTTCGATGCCGGCGATGCCAATGCGGCGAAGCTGCACGTCACCAGCGGCAATGCCGGCTTCCTCGCCTTTGCTTTCCTCGGCATTGACTTCCTGGATGGCGGGTCGCTGGAACTCGACGGCACCCTGCCGAAGGGTGACGCACCGGCCAAGTTCGACATCGCGATCTCCGGTGCGCGCATGCAGAATGCGCCCTTCCTGACGCAGATCCTCTCGCTTGCCTCGCTGCGCGGACTGGCCGACACGCTGGGCGGCGAAGGCGTTCTCTTCTCGCGCATCGATGTACCGCTCACGGTGGCCGGCAACCGCTATGTCGTCGAAGGCGCCAAGGCGCAGGGGCCGGCCCTCGGCCTGACAGCGAACGGGTCGCTTGAAACCGGCGGCAAAATTGAGTTCGACGGCGTTCTGGTGCCGAGCTTCGGCATGAACTCCGCCCTCGGAACGATCCCGATCATTGGCGACCTCGTGGTTGGCCGGGACGGGGAGGGCGTGTTCTCGCTCACCTATGCGGTGCGGGGCACGATGGAGAAGGCGAACGTGTCGGTGAACCCGCTCTCGGCGCTCGCGCCCGGCGTGATCCGGCGTATCTTCGAGAACCCGTCCGACACCCGCATTCCGGAAGCCAAGGCGCGCCCGGCGGAAGAGCCGATCCCGTCGGAACTTCCCCCCATTCCCGACGAGGAATTCTGAGCCAAAGTCTGGCAGTTTGCGCCGAGCCGCACCTTTGAGGACTTGACTCTTGCGCCAATAGTGATCAAATGCTCACAAATAGCTGGCATGATCCGGGTGGAATGAATGATCGAGTCTTCAATTGCCGGAACAGGTTCCTGCGCGGGCGGGACACTGCTGGCCTCGTCCGAAATCGATGCGCGCCTCGGGCGCAAATCCGGCTGGCTGGAAAGCGTCAGCGGTGTCGCCACCCGGCCGGTCATTGCCCCTGGCGAAACGCAGGAAAGCCTCGCCGTCCACGCCGCACGTGAAGCCCTGCGCGATGCCGGCATCACGCCGGAGGATGTCGACCTCCTCCTGTTCGCTTCGGCTGTCGGGCGCCAGCCGATCCCGGCGACGGCGGCCCTCCTGAAGCGCGAACTCGGCATGACCCGCGCCGCCACGCCGGCGTTTGACATCAACGCGACATGTCTCGGCGCCGTGGCGGCGATGGAAGTTGCTTCGCTTTATATCGGTGCCGGCCGGGCGAAGACGGTGCTGGTTGTCACCAGCGAGATCGCGACTCGCGCGCTGCCCTGGGACAGCGATCCGTCGACCGCCGCCCTGTTTGGCGACGGCGCAGCGGCCTTCGTCATGACGGCGGATGGCGGCGGCTTGAAATTTGTCCGTTCGGACCTCGAAACCTGGGCCGAGGGATACGAGTACTGCACGCTCGCCGCCGGCGGCACGCGTTTCGACTTCCATACCGAACGCGAAGCCTTCGAGCAGAATTCCTGGTTCCGCATGGATGGGCACGCCCTGTTCAAACTGACACGGGGCAAACTGCCCCGCTTCATCGACCGGACACTGGAACGCGCCGGCTGGTCGAAACGGGATGTCAGCCTCGTCGTGCCGCACCAGGCCAGCCCACTCGCATTGGAGCACATGATCCGCAAATGCGGCTTTGCCCGCGACCGCGTCGTCTCGACGGTGAAGGAGACCGGCAATCTCGTCTCGGCCTCCATCCCGATGACTCTGGACAAGGCACGGCGCAGCGGGCGTGTCCGGCCGGGTGACCGGATCCTGCTGGTCGGCACATCGGCCGGCGTGTCCTTCGGCGCAGCGCTTCTGCAGGCATGAGCGGCGTGATCGTCAGCGGCGCGACCGGCTTTCTCGGCGGCGCAGTGGTCCGGCACCTATTGCAGGAACGCGTGCCCGTGATTGCACTTGGCCGCAACCGGGCGAAACTGGACGAAGCGCAGCAGGCCGGCGCGACAATCCTTCGAAGAGATATCTCGCAGGACGTGCTCCTGCCCGCCGGCCTTCAGGCTGATTGTTTCATCCACTGTGCGGCGCTCTCCTCGCCTTGGGGGCGGCGGGCCGAGTTTGAAGCCGCCAATATCGACGGCACCCGCAACGCCCTGTCGCTCGCCCGGCAGGCCGGGGCATCCCGCTTCATCTTCATTTCCTCGCCCAGCGTCTATTTCCGGTTCGCCGATCAGGACCTCGTGCCGGAAGACACGCCGCTCCCACCGCCCGTAAATGCCTATGCGGAAACCAAGGTGGCCGCGGAGCAACTCGTTCAGTCAGCGGAAGATATGCACTCCGTCATCCTGCGCCCGCGCGGGCTCTACGGGCCGGGCGACACCGCGCTCCTGCCGCGTCTCCTGAGGGCTGCGCGGCGCGGACCGTTGCCCCTGATGCGCGATGGCGTTGCAGCAACGGACCTGACCTTCATCAATGATGTGGCTGAGGCCGTGCGCGCCGCCATGAGCGCGGCAGGCCCGTCCGGTCGCGTCTACAATGTGTCGGGCGGGGAGGCCCTGTCCGTTCGGCGTGTGGCCGAGGCGGCCGGCGAGCGGGCCGGCATTGCCGTCAGATGGCGCAGCCTGCCCTGGGGCGCGGTACGTGCGGCGACGCAGGCGAGCGAATTCGTCAGCCGGCTGCGGCCGGGCCAGCCCGAACCGCGCGTCACCGCCTACAGCGCCGGCCTGTTCGCCTTCCGCCAGACGCTGGATATTTCCCGCATCCGCGCCGAACTCGGCTGGGCGCCGAAGGTCAGCTTTGCGGAAGGACTGGAGCGCACATTTGCGGGAGGTGATCTTGCTGCGGCCTGAATTCCCGAACAGCGCCTTCGTGTCGGCGCCTGAGCGTCTCATCCTGCGTGGCGGGTCGTGGGCGTCGCTGAAGATACCTGTGCGATATGGCCTGTTCGATCATCCCTCGGCGGGGCGGTGCCTCATCGATACCGGCTATTCCAGCCGCGTCATGACCGGCCGGCGCAGCCTGGCGATGAGGCTCTATGCCTCGATCCTGAACCCGCGCCTGACGGCGAAGGCCTTGCCGGGTGCGGCGCCGAAGGTTGACACAATCCTCCTGTCCCATCTGCATGCCGATCATGTCAGCGCCCTGAAGGATTATCCGGACGCCGCCATCCATGCCGATGGCGACGGGGTCGACTATTTCCTCTCCTGCGGCGCGCGGAAGCGACTGGAGAAGGGCTGCTTCCTGGAGCTGCTGCCGGAGGATTTCCGCGCGCGTGTCCGGCCCTTCCAGGACAATCCGTCTGTGGACGCCCCACTGGGTTTGGGTAAGGCGTGGGACGTCTTTGCCGATGGCAGCGTTCTGGCCGTGCCGTTGCCCGGCCATATGCGCGGCCATACGGGCTTCCTGTTCACTGGCGGCGAGGCGCCACTGCTCTATGCGGCCGATGCGGACTGGTTGCGCACCGCGATCATGGAGGCGCGTGCGCCCGGCTTCCCGGCGACGATGATCCTGGATAACCCGCACGCGGCCCGGCAGACCGATGACCGTATCCGCGCCTTTGTGGAGGCCGGCGGGCGGCTCGTCCTCTGCCACGATCCGGAGCCGGTGGCATGAACCTCGCCGCCCTGTCGCAGACGCTCGCCGCGTTCCTGAAGGCGAAGCGCCGTGCCAATCGCGCGCGCGACCGGCAGTCGCTGGAGGCCTTGCAGGCGCGACTGTTGATGGCCTTCCTGCAGGGCCCGGCGGCAGACGTACCGGCCTTCGCCGCGTTTCGTGGCCAGCCGCTGGCGCAGTGGCCCGTGATGGACAAGGCCGCGCTGATGGCCGGTTTCGAGGCCTATAACCGTCTCGGCATGACAGCGGCCGAAGGCTGGGCACATCTCGCCGCCGGCACTGCCCCGACGGGCTACTCGGTCGGCGCCAGCACGGGCACGTCGGGCAATCGCGGGCTCTACATCGTGTCGGAAGCGGAGCGGTACAGGTGGCTCGGCGTGATGCTGGCGCGGGCCCTGCCGGATGTCCTCCGCACCCGCCACCGCGTTGCCGTCGTGTTGCCCGCCTCGAGCCGGCTTTACGATGCGGCCAATGAGAGCGGGCGCCTGCGCCTGAAATTCTTCGATCTGGCGCGCGGCATCGACGCCCAGTTCGCGCCGCTGGCGGAATTCGATCCGAGCGTGATTGTCGCCCCGCCGAAATTCCTCCGGGCGCTGGCGGAGTCGGGCACGCCGGTGTCTCCGGTGCGGATATTCTCCGGCGCCGAAGTGCTCGACGATGAAGACCGCCGCATCATCGAGGCCCGGTTCGGTATCACCCTGCGGGAGATCTACATGGCGACGGAGGGCCTGTTGGGCATTTCCTGCGACAAGGGCATGCTGCACCTCCTGGAAGATCATATTGCCTTCGAATTCGAGCCGGTGGACGCAGAGCGGGGCCTCGTCACGCCGCTGATCACGGATTTCTCGCGCCGCACACAGGTGATGATCCGTTACCGGATGAACGACATTCTCGAACTCTCGCCTGAGCCCTGTGCCTGCGGCCTGCCGCACCAGGCCGTCCGGCGGGTTCATGGCCGGTGCGACGACATCTTCGAACTGGCGGGAAGGGATGGCTCCAGTGTGCGCGTCACGCCGGATGTCATCCGCAATGCCGTCGTGCGGGCCGACCCGTCGATCCATGACTTCCGGGTGGTGCGGCAGGATGCATCGAATGTGCGCCTGATCCTCCCGCTTGAGGCGGCCGGCGCACTGGAAGCGGCGCGGAACGGCCTTGCCAAGTTGTTCGGGGAGGCGGGCGCGATAGTCGAGGTGACGGCCTCGGCCGAGACGCTCCTTCCGCCGACGGATCACAAGCTGCGCCGTGTGATGGCCGGGAAGCCCGCGTCATGAAGGTTTCCATCCAGACCCTCGGCAGTCTCGGTGACGTGATGCCCTATATCACGACGGCGAAGCGCCTGAAGGTCATGGGGATAGACATCTCCATCCTTGCGCCCCGCGACTACACAGACATCATCGCCGCGCACGGCATCGATGCGGACACGCCGCCGGACTTCTCCCTCCACGCCTGGAACCGGGAGGCCGAAGAGCGCGGTACGCTGTCCGGCCCTGTCACCTTCTTCCGCGACTGGAACGACATGGTTGTGCCGCATGTCGCAGACATCATGGAGCGCTGCCTCTCCGCCTCCGAAGGGGCAGATGTGATCCTCGCCAATGGCATTTGCGCGCCGGCGCGGCTGGCGGCGGAGGCACAGGGAATCCCGTACATTCTGAGCGCCCTTCAGCCCGTGATCAGCCCGACGCGGCATGTGCCCTGCGCCATGGTCTGGCGCGGCTGGCAGGGCGGGCTCGCCAATCGTCAGGGTTATGGCGCGGTCTGGGCCGCGCGGCGCTTGATGGAACGCGCCTTGAAGCCGCACCGGGAGCGTCTCGGCCTCACCGGGCACCCGTCCTTCAGCGACACGCGCACGCATCTTGGCCGCCCACTACCGCGCGTGACATCCGTATCGCCCGCGCTGATGCCGCAGCGCCCGGCGGACTGGCGCAGCAATGATCACCTGTTCGCCTATCCGTCGATGGGGCTGGACGACACTTCGTCAATGCCTGCGGACCTGTTTGCCGCCTCTGATCCGGAAGGCCCGCCCGTCTTCGTCAGCCTCGGGTCGCTGGAGCGCGACACCGGGAGTGGAGCGACCATCGCCCTGTTCCGCGCGCTCCGGCGCACTGGCCTTCGGGCAATCGTGTCAGCTGGCTCTGAGGCCGGCGTGCCGGCAGACCTGCTCGACGGGCACCGCATCGTGCCACATGTCTCGCACGCCCGCGTCTTTCCGGAATGCCGCGCCGTCATCCATCATGGCGGGGCCGGGACAGCCGACACGGCCATCCGGTCCGCGTCGCCGCAGATTGTCCTTCCGTCCGTGCTCGACCAGTTCTGGCACGCCCACAGGCTTGCAGAGCTCGGTGTGGCGCCGCCGTTTCCGGGGCAGGGCAAAATGGACGAAGACTGGTTCGTCCGGGCGCTGGAGTTCGTGGGTCAGCCCGGCGTCAGCCGAAAGGCAGCCGGGCTCATGATCGACCACAAGGATCGAGACGGCGCCATGGAACTTGCGGAATTCATACGCGACGCAACAAAGCGCTTCCGACAAAGCGGGCAATGAAGGCGGCCCCCACGAACACGGCTTGTCCGAGGACCAGAAGCGCCCATTTGTGCTGTTCGATCAGTTCACGCACATTCACATTACCCTCTGCGGCGCCCCAGGCGCCGAGATAGCCGAGTGTTACGAAACCGCCGACGCCCAGCGTCACGCCCAGTGCCGAGCCGAGGGCGAAGCGCGGCCAGCTGAGCCCGGCGCTGCCGCAGACCGGCGGCATGAACCAGGCGACCGGCCCGAGCAGGCGCGAGGCGGCCACCGCCTTGACGCCATGCCGGGTGAGCAAGCGCCGCGTGCGCCGCAGCGCGGCCCGGCGTGTACGCTTCGCCAGCGCGAAGCGATGGAACCAGGGCCGCAATTGCCGACCGATCAGGAAGCCAGTCTGGTCAGCCAGGTAGGCCCCTGCGAACACGGCGATCACGCCGCGCCAGTCCCCGAGGCTGTAGGCCATCGAGCCCGCCAGCAGGAAGAAAGCCTCCCCGAAGACGAAGAAGCAGGTAACCAGCGTCGCATCGAAGAAGGCGCCGGCGAACAGGGTGAGGAGCAGCGAACCGGACATTCAGGCCCTCCCGTCCGCCGCCCTGCGCATCAGACTGGCTTGACCAGCACAACTCGTTTGCCAAGTTGAACTTTGAACGCCCCGACTTCGGGGAGCAGCTCGTCGTACGTATGCCATCGTTCTGCTTCGATCTTCTCGTCGTTGATGCGAACGCCGCCTTCAGAAATTTTTCGACGAGCCTCCTTATTGGAGCTTGCCAGTCCTGAAGCCTTCAAGAGAGCGACTGTTGATCTCGCACGTTGGAAGTCTCCTTTTGGGAGATCGATCGAAGCGGGGGGCTCTTCGTAGGGTGATTCAGCAATCGGAAGTCCTTCAAGGCTGCCGGCGCCCGTAAATGCTGCCGCTGCGGCCGCTTCGGATTCCTTTGCTGCCGCCTCGCCGTGCAGCATCGTGGTGGCCGCATTGGCGAGGGCGATCTTCGCCGTGTTGATCTCGGCGCCTTCAAGCGCTTCCAGTCGCTCGATCTCCTCGATCGAAAGTTCGGTGAAGAGGCGCAGGAAGCGGCCGACATCGGCATCCTCGGTATTGCGCCAGAACTGCCAGTATTCG
>JAGQRO010000382.1 GCA_020425315.1 Hyphomonas sp.
TCAGCAGCTGCAGCGTGATCCAGGCGCCGAAGGAATAGCCGGCACACCAGACATAGCGCGGGCTTTCCGAAAGGTTCTCAATATAATCAAGGACGTAGGCGGCATCTTCCAGCTCGCCGATGCCCTGGTCGTACTGGCCCTGGCTGCGGCCGACGCCGCGCGAATTGTAGCGCAGCACGCCGAAGCCGTGTTTTTCGAACATCTGGTACAGGCTGATCGTGATCGGATCCTGCATCGTGCCGCCCGCTTTCGGGTGCGGATGAAGGATAAGCGCGATGGGGGCGCCTTCATATGGCGGCTCGGTGTAGCGCGCTTCGATACGTCCCTGCGGTCCCGGAATGATCAGTTCGGCCATGTTTTCCTCGGCATTTCGGTCTGGAAGGGGGGCGTCATAGTCCAAACCGGCTGCAAAAAGCAAATTTTTCTGCACTGCACAGGGCCGGGCGCACGGGCTATATGGGCCCCATGATCTATGCCGACCACAATGCGACCAGCCCGCTGCGCCCCGAGGCGCGGGAGGCCATGCTCGCCGTGTATGACATGGGGGCGGTCAACCCGTCCTCGGTCCACACGGCCGGCCGCGCGGCGCGTTCTGTTGTGGAGACTGCACGTGCAACGATTGGCGGCGCCATTGGCAGCCGGGCTGAAGACGTGGTCTTCACCTCCGGCGGCACCGAGGCCGACAGCCTTGCCGTGCATGGCGCGGTGGCGGGGCTGGGTGGCGAATGCACGCTGATCGTCTCGGCGCTGGAGCATGAAGCCATCGGCAAGGCCGCCGCCCATTCCGGCGTGCCGATTGAGACCGCCTATCTGACGCCTGCGGGCACAGTGGACCTTGAAGACCTGCAATCCCGCCTCGCGGCATGGGACCATGCCGCCAAAGGCACGCCGGTGCTGTGCCTGATGCTGGCGAACAATGAGACCGGCATCCTGCAGCCCGTTGCCGAGGCTGCCGCGCTGGTGCGTGAAGCCGGCGGGCTGACCATCTGCGACGCGGTGCAGGGGCTCGGCAAGGTGCCGGTCAATGTCGCCCTGCTCGGCGTCGATTATCTCGCGCTCAGCGCCCACAAGATCGGCGGGCCTCAGGGCGCAGGCGCCCTCTGGCATCGGGCCGGGGCACCGATGAAGGCCGTCCAGTATGGCGGCGGGCAGGAGCGGGGCCTGCGCTCCGGCACGGAGAATGTCGCCGCGATTGCCGGCTTCGGCGCCGCCGTGACCGCCGCGATTCGCGACCTGCCGAAATACGAAGCCCTTGCGAAACACCGCGACGCCATGGAAGCCCGCCTTGAGGCCGAAGGCGGCGTCATCGTCACGGGCAAGGGCGCCCCCCGCCTCGCCGGCGTCTCCAATTTCGCAAAGCCCGGCTTCCCGGCCGAAACGCAGGTCATGGCCATGGATCTGGCCGGTGTGTGCGTCTCAGCCGGCTCGGCCTGCTCCTCCGGCAAGGTCAAGCGCAGCCTCGTCCTGATGGCGATGGGCGCGGATGACACCCTTGCAGAATCCGCCATCCGCACCAGCTTTGGATGGAGTACACTGCCGTCGGACTTTGACGGCGTCGCCGATGCGTGGCTGAAGGCGGCCCGGCGCATCATCGCGAAGGAACAGGCGTAATGGACTGCTGCGGCGGAACGGAAGACCATGAGGAGGACTGCACGGAAGTGAAGGTCAAGGACAGTATCGACGCAAAAACCGTCGAGGCGGCCAAGCGCCTCGAGTCCGAGAACTATTCCGCCGGCTTCACCACCGCGATCGACATGGAATTCTCGCCGAAGGGCCTGTCGGAAGACACGATCCGGTTCATCTCGGCCAAGAAGGAAGAGCCGGACTGGCTGCTGGAGTGGCGCCTTGCCGCTTACAAGCGCTGGCTGACCATGGAGGAGCCGACCTGGGCCAAGGTGCGTTATGCGCCGATCGACTACCAGGACTACTATTACTACGCCGCCCCGAAGACCGGCGCGAAATATGAGTCCATCGACGACGTTCCGAAGGAAATCCTCGAAACCTATGAAAAGCTCGGCATCCCGTTGCGCGAGGCGGAAGTGTTGCTGGGCGTCGAAGGCGCGGCGGAGACCGCTGCGGCTGCACGCGAGAAGCCGCGTGTCGCCGTCGACGCCGTGTTTGACTCCGTCTCTGTCGCCACGACCTTCCGCAAGGAGCTGGAAAAGGCCGGCGTGATCTTCATGTCGATTTCGGAAGCCGTGCGCGAGCATCCGGACCTCGTGAAGAAATATCTCGGCTCCGTCGTTCCGCAGTCTGACAATTTCTTCGCCACGCTGAACAGCGCGGTCTTTTCCGATGGCACCTTCGTCTATGTGCCGAAGG
>JAGQRO010000383.1 GCA_020425315.1 Hyphomonas sp.
CTGATGCTGGGCGAAGCCGCCGCCGAAGGCCGGGGCAAACCCCTGTCAGACCTGCAGGCCGGCCCCTATGACGGGCGCGACGCCGCCCGCCCGCCGGGGGCCATCGGCTTCTCCGTGCGGCGCATGGGCGGGGTGATCGGCGAACACTCGGTCAGCTTCGGTTCGGACAGTGAAATCGTGACCCTGACGCACACGTCGCTCGACCGGTCCCTCTTCGCCGAGGGGGCCCTGAAAGCGGCCGCCTGGGCCCTTAACCAACCGCCGGGCCTCTACAGCATGGACGACGTGCTGGGGCTTTCCGGCAACTAGGCCCGGAAAAGCGTCATCCGGTTCAGCTGAATCCGGGTTGACGGGGCTATTGTGCATGGCAGCATGACACTTTGGTCACATGGTTCAAGGGCGCCCATGATTGGCATTGTTGTCGTAAGCCACGGCAAACTCTCGAAGGAACTGGTCTCCGCGACGGAACATGTTGTCGGGGAACAGATGCGATTCCGTTCAATCTCCATCGAAGCCGAGGACGATATCGAGGCCCGGCGCGAACAGATCCGCGACCTCGCCAAGGCCTGCGACACCGGCAAGGGCGTCATCATCCTGACCGACATGTTCGGCGGCACGCCCTCCAACCTTGCCATGTCTGTGCGGGGCTCCGGCAATATCGAAGTCATTTCCGGCGTGAACCTGCCCATGCTGATCAAACTGGCCGAGGTGCGCGACGAGCTGCCGCTGGCCGAAGCGGCCCGGGTGGCCGCCGATGCCGGCCGAAAATACATCAACATCGCCTCCGAAGTGCTGGCGAAACAGTCCTGACCCCTCCCCTTCAGCCCCTGCAGAACGCCGTGACCGAAGCCCGCCAGAGCGTAACCATCGTCAACCGCAAGGGCCTGCACGCCCGCGCCTCGGCCAAGCTGTCGAAGCTGGCGGGCGAGTACCAGTCCACCGTGATCGTCAGCCATGAAGGCCAGGAGGCGGACGCCCGCTCGATCATGGATCTCCTGATGCTGGTCGCCGCGCAGGGCTGCGAGATCGAACTCGCCGCCACGGGCCCGGACGCGGCCGAAGCCGTCACCGCCCTCGCCAGCCTCATCGCCGACGGCTTCGGCGAACGCGGCGAAGCGGACGTGCTTTATTAGGACACATCACGCTTCATTCTGTCATCCCGGAAAACACGCAGCGTTTATCCGGGACCCAGGGCCACAAAGCGCAAGACATGGCTCTGTGTTCATGATATGTTCTTCACATGTCATACGCTTGCGTCTACATGCTCGCCTCCGGCAGGAACGGCACGCTCTACACCGGCGTAACCTCCAATCTCGAAACCCGCATCTGGCAACACAAGCACGACGTGCTTCCCGGATTTTCCAGAAAGTACGGATGCAGGATACTCGTCTGGTTCGAGTGTCACGACGACATCCATGAAGCGATCCTTCGGGAAAAACGTCTCAAGCGCTGGCGCCGATCCTGGAAGCTCGACCTCATCGAAAAAGACAATCCGCAGTGGCGTGATCTCTATCCGCAGCTCCTGTCTGTTCCGGCAGAGTCTGTCTTGCAGGACAGTCCGCTGCTGGGTCCCGGATAAGCCCTGCGCGCTTTCCGGGATGACAAGGGGAGAGATATCTCTCAGTCTTTGTCATCCCGGAATTTGCGCAGCAAATATCCGGGACCCAGAGCCCGGGTGCCGCCGCCCCGAAGCCTAACCAGCGGTTAACGCACTCACGGCCATTGCCCCTTTCGCCGCCGGCCGCTGGCCCCTATATTGGTCCTGTCTTCGGACTATGGCGATAAACGCGCGTGCAATAAGCGGATCGGACCCGGGGGCGGTACCCGGCGGCTCCACCACAA
>JAGQRO010000384.1 GCA_020425315.1 Hyphomonas sp.
GCCAAGCCGGCCAAGCCGGCCAAGCTGGCCAAGGAGGAACCGCCCATGCTCGCCTATGTGACCCTCGGAACCAACAATAAGGAGAAGGCACTGGCCTTCTATGACGCCGTTCTCGGCGAAATGGGCGCCAAACGCTTCTTCGCGAACGACCGCCTCCAGTTCTATGGTGTCGGCCCCGGCCAGCCGATGCTTGCCATTGGCGACCCATGGGACAAGGCCTCGGCGACCTGCGGCAATGGTGTGATGCCGGCCCTGGCTGTCGATTCCACGGAGATGGTCGACAAGGTCTATGCCAAGGCCATCGAAATGGGCGCGCCGAGCGAGGGCGAGCCCGGCAACCGGATGCCGACCTTCTACGGCGCCTATTTCCGCGATCCCGACGGCAACAAGATTTGCGTTTGCAAGCTCGGTTGATTGCACGCCTCAGGCCGTCTGCTTTATGTGGACGGCGCAGTCCGGCCCGCGCCGCCTGTGCTGTGCGGGCCGTTTCTGTTAGAGTCCGGCGGCCGGGTCACCCTCCCGCCAGCCCAGGACCGTAGCTGATGAGACACCCCCTCTGCGCCATCCTGCTGTTTGCCCTGTCCGGCCCGGCGCTCGCGCAATCCGAGCCTGAAGTGGACGGCGAAAAGCGCCTCGATACGGTGGAAGTGCGTGAGGCCCATCCGATCTATGGCGATGCGCTGGCGGCCTTCAATGCCGGCGACTATGAAACAGCCGAAGCCGAGTTCACGCTCGTCTACGAATATATCCGCAGGCAGATCAACATGCGGGATATCGCCTTCACACAGGGCCGGATGTCCGAAGATGTCGGGGCGGGCATCAGCGATCTCGACTATTCGGCATTCCTGCTCGGCGTCGGGGCGGACTATGCGCGGGCCACGCGGAATCCGAACGTCCGCCAGTTGGACCGGGACGATATGGGCGTGCCGCTCTACATGGCCGGCCTCTCTCAGATCCAGCTCGGCAAATACGCCGAAGCCAAGAAGTCTTTCTACAGCGCGCTCGCCTACAGGAAGGACATTCCGGACATTCGTTTCCGCATCGGCCTGCTGGAACTGCGCGATGGCGACGCGGCAAAGGCCGAGAAGCAAGTGAAGGCACTTGGCAAGATTATTCGCAAGTGCACGCCTGACTGCATCGATGAAGACGGCAACGACCTGATTGCCAATCGCGAAATTCTGGTGACGGGGCTGGTGCAGCTTAAGGCCGGCGAGCTGGCATTCGAATAGCGACCGGTTGAGCGGCAGCGCCGCCTATTCCTCTGGCGAGCGGTCAAGTGCCTGTATTTACATCCAAAACCAAGCGATTCCGTACGGTTCTTGCGAACCCTGAGCGCTGGCGTGCATCTGACTCGCAGAAGACTGCTTCCCCTCCGGCGATGTCACGTTTAAGCCTTAAAGCTGTTGCTTTGGGGAATGGAGGCGAGGGCCGGGATGAACATCATGGGTTTCGAATGGGGCTGGGACAATGCCCGCGCGCTGATTGGCATCGCCGTGATCTATGGCCTGTGCTGGGCCTGGTCCGAGAAGCGGAAGCTTTTCCCGTGGAAGGTCGTGATCGGCGCTACGGTTCTGCAGTTCGCCTTCGCGCTCGTCCTGTTCGGTATCCCGTTCGTCCGGTCCATCCTGTTCCGTGCCAATGACGTGGTCGACGGCCTGCAGAACGCGACACGCGCCGGCACCGGCTTCGTCTTCGGCTATGTCGGCGACAACCAGGCCGCCGGCGAGCTGATGCAGGGCGCGCCGCCGCCGCTCTTCTTCTTCCAGATCCTGCCCATCGTGATTGTCGTGGCCGCCCTGTCGGCCATGCTGTGGCACTGGCGCATCCTGCGCTGGATCACCAATGGCTTTGCCTATGTCTTCCAGCGGACCATGGGCCTTGGCGGGGCAACATCGCTGGCCGTCTCCGCCAATGTTTTCATGGGCATGACCGAGGCGCCGGTGCTCATCCGGCCCTACGTGAAGGGCATGACGCGGTCCGAGCTCCTGATCATGATGACGGCAGGCTTTGCCACCATCGCCGGTTCCGTGCTCGTGGTGTACGGATCATTCCTTGAAGGCAAGATGGCGAATCCGCTGGCCCAGCTGCTGACCGCGTCCATCATGGCTGCTCCGGCCGCCGTTGCGGTTGCGTTGACCATGATCCCGGAGACGACGCCGGCCACCGAGCGAATGAGAGAGCCGGACTTCAATTACGCCTCCACGATGGACGCCTTCTCGCGCGGGGCGACCGACGGCCTTCAGATCGTGCTCAACATCACCACGATGCTGATCGCGGCGCTGGCCGTGCTGTGGCTCGCCAATGCTGGCCTCGGCCTGTTGCCGGATGTCGCCGGCGCCCCGCTCTCCATTGAGCGGGTTCTCGGATGGATCTTCGCGCCGCTGATGTACATGGTCGGCGTGCCGATGGAAGAGGCCGCGAAATCCGGCTCGCTGATGGGCGTGAAGACGGTGCTGACCGAATTCGTGGCCTTCCTTCAGCTGGCCGAAGTGCCGCCCGATGGCATGGACCCGCGCACCCGCATGATCACGGCCCACGCTGTCTGCGGCTTCGCCAATTTCGGTTCCATGGGCATCCTGATCGGCGGCCTCTCGATCATCGAGCCGGCCCGGCGGGAGGACTTCCTCTCGCTTGCCTGGCGCACGCTGGTGGGCGGCACGTTTGCGACCTGCCTGTCGGCGGCCGTGGTCGGCGCGCTGCCCTACCAGCTCTTTGCCGGCGCGCACGGCTGACGCAGGCGTGATGGTCTGACGCTTGCCTGTCGCCGCGGCAGGTACGAAACACAGAGCGTCCGCTTTGGAGGAAGCGTTTATGACTCAGGTTCGCCAGCTCTTGGTTTCGCCAAGACGTCAAGCATGGATTTGCCAGGCGCTCGGAGTCGTTTGCAGTGCTTCCGTCTGCTTGTCGGGAGTGGCCCGCGCCGAAGAGGCGCAGCCCGCCGGCTCGCCAGCCTGCTCAGAGGATATCATGTCCACGCCTTCGGGCAGTTGCATTGACGAGAACAACAACCTGATTTTCTGGCGGACGGTCGATCGCCTGTCACCGGTGGAAGTCTGGGGCGACCGCACCGAGTCAGATCCCGGCAGCCATTCAACGCTTGACTATTTCAGAATTGCTGAAGCCGCCGCCGATCACCCGGCCGAAATCCTGAACCAGCTGCCCGGCGTGAACATCCAGATGAATTCCGGGCAGGAGCATCTGATCGCCATTCGGTCGCCAGTGCTGACCGGCGGGGCCGGGCAGGGAAGTTTCCTGATCCTGGAGAATGGCGTGCCGACCCGCTCGCCTGCCTTCGGCAATGTCAATTCGCTGATCGAGCCACATCACGAGATCGCTGACGCGATTGAAGTCGTACGCGGACCGGGCAGCGCGAAGTACGGTTCCAATGCCGTGCACGGACTGATCAATGTCATCCTGCCGGCTCCGGGCGGTGGCAGCGAGTTCCGCGCTTCATACGGCACGCTCGGACGTTGGCGCACGGATATGACGCTGGACGAGGGCGAACACTGGCTGGTGAATCTCTCCCTGATGAAGGATGCCGGCTGGCGCGACGCCACAGGCACGGATCAGCAAAAGCTTTCGCTCATTGGCAAATATTCTCCCGGCGAGTGGGACGCGACTGTCTGGCTGTCGGCGCAGAATCTCGAACAGGAAACCGGCGGCTTCATCCAGGGCACGGATGCCTACAAGGATGAAGACGTCGCCAAGACCAATCCGAGCCCGGAGGCGTACCGCGATGCCTGGTCGGCACGGCTCGGCGCGCGGCTGGAGCGGCCATTGGGCGGTGGCACGCTCACGCTGCTTCCCTATGCCCATTCCCAGGCGATGATCTTTTCCCAGCACTTCCTGCCGAATGGCGGCGTTGAAAAGAATGCTCATACGGGCGGTGGCCTGATGGCGCGGTTCGAACAGGATTTGTCGGACACCGCCACCTGGCGCCTCGGCGCGGACACCGATCTTGCGAGTGGCTACCTGCGGGAAATCCAGCCAGACCCGTTCGGTTTCTTTCCGGGCGACACGCGATTTCCGCAGGGCGTGCATTATGACTATGACGTCGACACCACGATGCTCGCCCTTTGGGGGGAACTGGAATGGTCTCTGACACCGGACTTCCGCATCCTTGCCGGCCTGCGCGGTGAGAACCACGACTATGACTACACGACCAGCGCCCCGTCCGGCATCAATGGCCGCTTCAATGTGCCGGCCAACCGGTCGGATTCGTATGACTTCGTGACGCCGAAGCTGGGCGCGGTGTGGTCCGTCTCTGATGACGTCGATCTTTATGCCAACTATGCGCGCGGCGCCCGGGCGCCTCAGGTCTCGGATCTCTACCGCCTGCAGAACCTCCAAGTCGTCGGCGAGATCGAAACCGAGACGCTGGGCAGTATCGAGATCGGCGCTCGCGGATCGGGCTTTGCAGGCCGCCTCGTGTTCGATGCGGCCGCCTACTGGATGGAGAAGGACCATTTCTTCTTCCGCGACTCCAACGGTCTCAATGTCACGGATGGGTCGACGGAACACAAGGGTGTCGAAGTCTCCGCCGCGTTCGACATTACCGATGCCCTGTCGCTGTCCGGCAATGTGTCCTGGTCGGACCAGACCTATGCGTTTGACCGGATTGTCGGTTCTGCCTCCGACACGATCCTCGACGGCAACGCCATCGACACCGCCCCTGAATGGCTCGCCGATGCGCGTCTCGACTGGCAGGCCAGCGACCGGCTGAAGCTGTCACTCAATGTGGAACATGTCGGCGAATACTTCACCGATGCCGGCAATCTGAATTCCTATCCTGGCCATACCGTGTTCGGCGCGCGTGCCGCGTGGGAATGGATGGACAATCACGAGATCTGGATCAACATCCGTAACCTGACGGATGAACGCTATGCCGACCGGGCCGATGTTGCCTTCGGCAATGAGCGCTATTTCCCCGGCGAGCCGGTCAATGCGACCGTCGGCATGAGCAGGACATTCTAGGAGGACCCGCATGAAACTCTACCACAGCCCGATGGCGCCGAACCCGGACCGGGTGATCTTCTTCCTGCGCGCCAAGGGCAAGCTGGATGCGGTCGACCTCGAAGAGGTCTCGATCATGAAGCAGGAGCACAAGACGCCGGAGTATCGCGAAGTCTCGCCCTTCGCACAGGTGCCGGCGCTGATCCTCGACGATGGCACGAAGATCACGGAAAGCCGGGCCATCTGCACCTATTTCGAAGGTGTCTTCCCTGAGCCGAACCTGATGGGCGCCGACCCGAAGGAGAAGGCCCTGATCGAAATGTGGGACCGCCGCGTGGAGCTGATGTTCTTCATCCAGTTCGCTACCTGGTTCCGCAATTCCCATCCCGCCATGGCGCCGCTGGAAGTGCCGCAGAGCGCCGAGGCCGCCGCGAAGGCCGAGAAGGCGGCGAAGAAGATGGCCGAGCGTATCGATGCGCATCTTGCCGCCAATGAATTCATGGCGGCTGGCCGCTTCTCGATCGCCGACATCACGCTCTACATCACCTGCGGCTTCTGCCGTGTGATGAAGTGGGCGCCGCATAAGGAGCTTGCCAATCTCGGCCGCTGGCACGAGGCCATGACGGCGCGGGGCTTTGCCGGCTAGAGGGCGGCCATCGCGTCCGCGATCAGCTTGTAGCTGCGAATGCGGTCTTCCGTCCGTTCGGCCAGTGTCAGGATAAACAATTCGTCTGCGGAGTGTTCCGCGGCATAGGCGCTGAGCCGCCGCGCGACATCGCCGGCCTCTCCGATCACGCCGCGGCCTTCCGCGGCGGCGAGCGCTTCGGGCGGCGCGTTGGCAATGACGGCTTCCGCCTCGGCGGATGGCAGGAAAGCGCGGAACTCACCGGTGCCGCGCGTCAGGTTCCAGGCAATGGCGGGCCGGGCGAGGCGGCGGGCTTCGTCTTCTGTCTCTGCCGCCAGCGCCACCAGGCCGACGGCTGCATGCGGAGCATCGGCGAAGCGTGATGGCTGGAAGGCCTGCCGGTACGCCCCGATGGCGGCACCCGCCATGCCCGGCGCGAGGAAGTCCGCGAATGCGAGCTTCAGGCCCATGGCGCCGGCAAACGCCGCCGAGTCCGGGGAAGATGACAGCATCCACACATCCGGCCGTGCCCCGCGCGGGCCGACATGGATGCCGGTGGCGCGGTGGCCCTCCGGCAGGGGCACCTCGCCGCTGGCGTCAAGCAGCCAGTCGAGCAGCATCTGCATCATCGTCGGGAAGGCCTGCGCTCCGGGGCCGAGCAGGGCCGCCGAGGCGCGCGGGTCCGCCCCGGTTGCCCGGCCAAGGCCGAGTTCGATCCGCCCCGGCGCCAGTGCCTCCAGCGCGCAGAACTGTTCGGCCACTTTCAGGGGCGAATAGTTCGGCAGCATTACCCCGCCCGATCCGATCTTGAGGTGCCTGGTCCGCTGCGCCAGCGCCGCGATCAGGACTTCCGGGGTGGAGCCGGCGAAGCTGCGCGCATTGTGATGCTCCTGCACCCAGAAGGCGCGCCATCCCGTTCCGTCCAGCGCTTCGGCGAGGGCGAGCGTTGCGGCGAAGGCATCTGCAGCCGTCTGGCCCTCGAACATCGGCGACGGGTCCAGGATGGAGAGGACGGGTTTCATGCGCCCCGTGATGCGCTATGCAGGAGCCCACAGCAATACCGGGGAATGATTCATGCGATATCTGGCATCTGCGGCAATGTTTCTCCTGGCGGCATGTACGCCTGCCTCGGCGTTCGGGCCGCAGGTGCGCGAGGCGAGCCTGGAGGACCTCCGGCAGAACGCGCCGGAAGGCCGCCTGTCCGGCATCGCCCAGCCGCTGGCCTACCGGGTGGACATGAATGTCGATCCCCGGGAGACGCATTTCTCCGGTCACGTCTCCATCGATGTCGCACTGGAAGCCGCGGCTACGGGCATCTGGCTTCACGGCGACGATTTGAACGTCTCCTCCGTACAGGTGACGGCGGGCAGCGAGTCGCGGCCCGGCACCTGGACCGAGGTGGACCCGACCGGCGTCGTCTGGCTTGGCTTCCCGAACCGCGTGCGCCCCGGCCCGGTTACCCTGACCATCGACTATACCGCCGCCTTCGACGAGAACCTTGCCGGCTTGTTCCGTGTTGAGGAGCAGGGCGAGGCCTATGCGCTCGCCAAGTCCGAAAGCATCCAGGCGCGCCGCTACCTGCCGGGCTTCGATGAGCCGGTCTTCAAGGCGCCGTTTGATATCTCGCTGACCATCCCGGCGGGCATGGAAGCCATCGGCAACACGCCGGTCGCCTCGCGCGTGCCGGCGCGGGCGGGCTATGAGACGGTCACCTTCCTCCGTACACGGCCGCTGTCGACCTATCTGCTCTCGATTGCTGTTGGCAATTTCGACCGTGTACCGGCCGGCATGATCCCGCCGAATGAGTACCGTGAATGGCCGGTGCCGCTGACCGGCTATGCCCGCAAGGGCAAGGGGCAGGAGATTGAGTACGCGCTTTCCATCACGCCGGCGATGATCGAGTTCTTCGAGGAGGCGCTGCGCCAGCCTTACCCCTATGACAAGCTGGACATCATCGCCGCGCCACAATGGCCGTCCGGTGCGACGGAACTGGCTGCGGCGGTGACGTATCGCGAGAGCCGCATCCTGTCGAATTCCAAGTCCGGCGCCCGCTTCCTGCGGGGGCTGAAGGGCATCCATGCCCATGAGCTGTCGCATATGTGGTTCGGCGATCTTGTCACGCCGCCCTGGTGGAACGATCTCTGGCTGAAAGAAGGATTTGCCAGCTGGGCCGAACCTGCCGTGCTGGGCGCGCTGGAGCCGGAGGGCGGCCATGATGTCGGCGCCGTGGCCGATGCGATTGGCGCCATGCGCCTCGACAGCCTGGCCAGCGCCCGCGCGGTGGCCGAACCGATCACGAAGAATTCCGACATCCGCAACGCCTATGACTCGATCACCTACAACAAGGGACTTGCCGTCCTGAACATGGTGGATGCTTGGTTCGGACCGGATGTGTTCCGCCCGGCGCTGGGGCAGTACATCGCCGAGTTTGCAGACGAGTCCGCCGACAGCGAGGACTTCTTCCGTGTGATCGGAGAGGCGACGCAGCGCCCGGAGCTTGGCAGGGCGCTGCAATCTTTCGTGCACCAGAATGGCGTGCCGCTGGTGCAGGCTGAACTTCAGTGTGCGGAGTCCGGTGCCAAGGTGGCCCTGCGCCAGAGCCGCTACCGTCCGCTCGGTTCCTCCATCGATCCGGATCGCAGCTGGGTCATCCCGGTCTGCCTGTCCTGGCGCGAGGGCGATCTGACCGGCCGGGCTTGCAGCCTGATGGAGTCCGGCCATGCGGTCGTGCCGCTCACCGGGGCGACCTGCCCGGATGTCTATCACCCGAATGCCGGCGGCACCGGCTATTACCGGTTCACGTTCACCGGTCCCGGCTGGGACAAGATGGTGCGCGCCATGCCGTCGCTCGAAGCGGGGGAAGCGCTCTCAGCGCTCGACAGCGGCACCAGCGCCTTCTCCGCCGGGGAAATCGGGGCGGCGACCCTGCGTCAGCTGCTCGCCTCTGCCGGACAGCATGAAAATCCGGTCGTAGTCGGCTCCGTGCTCGAAGCCTATTCCGACCTGCTCTCTCAATTCTCCGGCGATGTGCCGGAAGGCCTCGAAGCCGATGCGCTGGCGCTGTCGGACCTGCTGCGCGAGCAGATTGCAGTTGGCCCAGCCAATCCGGAGCTTGTCTCTGCGCTCGACCAGTTCGATGCGTTTTACCTGCGCCGGCCGGATGTCCGTACCTCGCTGGCAAGCCGGATGGATGCTTACCTCGCCGATCCGTCGGCCGATGCGGGCCTCTCAAGCGATCTCTACTCCGCTGGGCTCTCTGCTCTGCTGGAAGACGGCGGGATGCCGGCGTTCGAGCGGGTGCTGGCGGCGTATACGGAGATTGACGATCCGATCCTTGGCCAGTCGGTCGCGACGGCGCTGTCCAAGGTTTCCGACCCGGAACAGGCGGCGATGGTTCGCGACCTGATCTCTTCGGCGGAACTCGGCCCGCGTGAGACCTATACGCTTGCCGCGGGCCAGATGGCGGGCACCGCGACGCAGGAGGAGACCTGGGCGTTCCTGACGGCGAACTTCCCGGCCTTCCTGAAGGCGATCCCCACCCAGTGGCAGCGCAACACGCCGCGCCTCGCCCGCAGCTTCTGCGATGAGGGCGGCCTTGCCGCGCTGGACGCTCTGTTTGCGGAGTATGGCGATCTCGCCGAAGGTCATGAGCGTGCCCTCGCCGAGACACGCGAGAAGATCCAGCTGTGCATTGCCAGCAAGGCGGAGACCGAAGGCGACCTGATCGCCGCCTTCGCCGCGCCCTGAAGCCTAGGCGTTCTTGCCTGAGCCTAGGCGTTCTTGATTGTCAGGCCGCCATCGACCGGGATGAAGACGCCGGTCATGAAGCTGGCGGCCGGCAGCACGCAGGAGAGGGTGATGTTGGCCACCTCTTCCGGAATGCCGTAGCGGCGCAGGGGCACGCGCCGCTTGGCGTAGATTTCCTTGTGCTCTTCCGGAATGCCGGCGGTGATTCCGGTACGGATCGGGCCGGGGCAGATGCAATTCACCGTGATGCCTTCGCGGCCAAGGTCCACGGCAAGGCCGCGGGTCAGGCCGATCACGCCATGCTTGGCGGCGACATAGGGTGAGTTGCCCGGCGTCGCGCCGAGTCCTTCGGTCGAGGCCACATTGACGATGCGCCCGTATCCGGCCTTGCGCATATAGGGCAGCGCGGCGCGGATGGCGCGCTGGTGCGAGGTCAGCATCACATTGATCGTCGGGCCCCAGCTGTCCTCATAGGACTCCTCAGCGACGTCGGCCATCAGGGCGAAGCCGGCATTGTTGACGAGGATTTC
>JAGQRO010000385.1 GCA_020425315.1 Hyphomonas sp.
CATAGGCGAGTTCGCGCTGGCGCTTGTTTCCGCCCTGGCAGGCCGTGAGGGTCAGGGCTGCGGCGATCAGGGCGAGGGCGAGGGGCTGTGCAGGCTTCATGGGCTCCGGCGCGCTTTGTGAAGATATCGTCGCCACCTGCTTAGCCCGAACAGGACGGCTTTTCCAAGGAACTTTCACAGGCCGGGTTGGCCGGGCGGGCCTTGTTTCAGAAAAGTAATCTGTGGGGCGCCGGCCTAGAGCGCGGCGCGCGCGAAGGCGTCAGCGCCGGCTTCGGCCGTATCGGTTTCCCAGCACCAGGCCGACGGCGTCGCCAGCAGCTTGCGCACCAGCTTGTTGTTGAGCGCGTGGCCCGGCTGGACGGCATCATAGGCCCCGGCAATCGGGGCGCCGGCCAGCATCAGGTCACCCACCGCGTCCAGCATCTTGTGGCGCACGAATTCGTCTTCGGTGCGCAGGCCTTCCGGGTTCATGATTTCCTCGTCGTCGATGACGACGGCATTGTCGAGCGAGCCGCCGCGCGCCAGCCCCATGCTGCGCAGCATGTCGACATCGCGGGCGAAGCCATAGGTGCGCGCGAAGGCGAGGTTGCGGGCGAACATGCCGGGCGCCATGCGCAGCGCCATCTGCTGCACACCGATGACATTGTTGTCGTATTCGATGCGGGCGCGCAGCGTGAGATGCGTGTCAGGGGCGGGGGAGAGCGTGGCGCGCTTCGGCCCGTCGACGATTTCCACGGTTTCGAGGATGCGGATGCGGCGGCGCGGGGCGCCCTGGGCCTTCAGGCCAGCCTGCAGCAGCAATTCGCAGAAGACGGCCGAAGAGCCGTCCATGATCGGCACTTCCGGCCCGTCGATCTCGATCAGGAGATTGTCGATGCCGAGGCCGGAGACGGCCGCCATCAGGTGTTCCACCACGGCGACGGAAACGCCGGCTTCATTGGTGAGCGTGGTGCCGAGCTGGGTGTCGGAGACGCTTTCGGCATGGGCGGTGACCAGCGTGTCGCGGCCGGCAATGTCGGTGCGGCGGAACACGATGCCGGTGCCGGCCGGGGCCGGTTTCAGGACCAGACGGGCCTTTTCGCCGCTGTGGACGCCGATGCCCGCGCACATGGCTGGCCGTTCGATGGTCTGCTGCATTTCCATGTGAGGGGGACCCATACGCTACCCGAAAACCTGACCGATCATTTGAGGGAGGGGGGTGACCAAGGCAAAACACGGGTTATTTCGCCGTGTTACAATTCGGGCCGCACCCACGGGTACGGCCCTGATAAAATTAGGTTTTATTTGTAACAAACCGCGCTGGCGGAACTGTTAATTCCCGGACAGGTCAGTGATTGGCCGAACGGCGCAGGAAGGCCGGGATTTCAAGGTCTTCGTCGTCGAACGGGGCGGGTTCCGGATGGTCATCGGGGGAGGAGACGATCGGGGCCGGGCTGGCCGCCGGCGAATCGTCATTCTCGCCCGGTGCCGGGCGGCGCCAGCCGAACAGTTTGGAGAAGCCGGCCGGGCCATTGGGCTCCGCTTTCGGCTTTTCGGGCAGGGGGATGTCGCGCTGGGCGGAGAAAACGGAATCTGCGCTCACGTCTTCGTCTCCTTCTTCGCTGTCTGCATCTCCGGTTTCGGCCCAGACAGGGGCCGATGACGGGGTGCGGGCATGGGTGATGATGGCCGGGCGCTCGTCCTCCGGTGCGCCGTCGGCGGCCGCATCTTCGTCTGCGGCGTCGATCTCATGGGGTTCCATGGCTTCAGCGGCGACATCCTGGTCCGCTTCGGCTTCGAATTCGGGTTCAGCCTCCAGCTCCGGCTCTTCCTCCACCGGCGGGGCGATGGGCTGGCGCACGGTGGCCGGAGCAGCTTCCTGCGGCTGGGCAGGGGCCTCTGTGGCAAAGCCGGCCTGCACGCCGGCAGCGACCACGGACACACGGATACGGCCTTCAAGATCGGCATCGAAGGCTGAGCCGAGGATGATATTGGCCTCCGGATCGATCTCGCGGCGCACCTCATTGGCGGCCTCGTCGAGCTCGAACAGGGTCATGTCATAGCCGCCGGTGATGTTGAT
>JAGQRO010000386.1 GCA_020425315.1 Hyphomonas sp.
CGTCATCATCGGCATCGGTTCGACGTTGTTTGCGACAATCACCGATGCCTTTGCCGGAACCGAGGATGTGACCCTGGCTGAGGTCATGGGCACCGTCCTTGCCGCAACGGTCTTCCTCTGGATGGGCGTGTTCGGGCCCGGTATTGCTTCCGGCCTTGTCACCGGCGCCCCTCAGCTTGGGGCGGGCTCGATTGCCGGGACAGCCGCCGCGATCGGAGCAGGCACCGTCCTGGCAGGTGCTGGCGGGGCCGCCGCCGCACGCGGTGTCTCCGCTGGCGTGAAGGCTGGCGCCTCGCTCGCAGGGGGCGCCCGTACGGCCTACGATCTTGGATCGCTGTCTTCCGGAACTTCCGGATGGCGGGGGGCCATGGCCGGTGCGCGCGGCGTTGCCGCGGCTGGTGGAGATTCAATCCGCAGGGCAGCGGGACGTCCCTTTGCGGGTTTACGCGCTGCCTATCGGCAGGGCGCCGAGCAGGCCTTTGCGGCGACCGGCGGCGCAGGTGGTTCCAATGCTGGCGAGACCGCACCCCCTTCGAAACCTGCCTGGGCCCGGCGGCTCACGGCCGAGCAGCGCCTCCAGCATGCCGGCGCCCTGACTGTCCATGCGCTCCGCGATGGCGACCGCGGCATGGGCAGCGCCTCCCCCGACCTGGGTCACAAAGAGGACTAGACTGATGAGCTTCAGACGCGCGGCAACGCATTACGGGGAGAACCCATTCCCTGAAACACCCTACCAGAAGGCCGGACAGGTCTGGGACGAGCGGATCGGCTCGGCCCGGGTCCAGGCAAAAAACTGGCGCCTGATGGCAATTGGCCTGCTGGGCGTCGTGGTGCTCACCTCCGGTGCGCTAGTCTGGCGGAGCCTGCAATCGACGGTCACGCCCTACGTGGTCGAGGTGGATGAGACGGGCGCAATCCGCGCCGTCGGGCCGGCGCTTGCAGCCTATTCCCCAAGCGATGCTCAGATAGCCCATCACCTTGCCGCCTTTATCGAGCATTTGCGGAGCCTTTCGATCGACCCGGTTGTCGTTCGTCAGAACTGGCTCAAGGCCTATGACTTCGTCACCGACAAGGCGGCGATCACCCTCAATGAGTATGCCCGCGACAATGATCCGTTTGCGGACATCGGCCGGAAGTCACGTGCCGTGGAAGTGGTCTCGGTCGTCCGCGTTTCGGACGACTCGTTCCAGGCCCGCTGGATCGAGAAAACCTATGAGAATGGCGCGCTGGTGAAGAGCGAGCGCTACACCGGCCTGTTCTCCCTCATCATCCAGCCCCCGAAGGATGCCGAAACGCTCCGCGCCAATCCCCTCGGAATTTATGTCCTGAGCCTCAACTGGGGCCAGGACCTTGTCACAGGAGACGACAAATGATCCGCCTTGCCCTTTCTGCCTCTGCCCTTGCCCTGATGGCGGCCTGCGCGACCGCACCCGCGGAGGATCCGGCCTTGTTCGAGCAGACCGATTTCTACGCCGCTGGCCTTGTCACCGCCGAGCCGGAACGCGCGGTGGAGATCGTGGAGACCGCGAAAGCGCTACCCTTGCCGGGCCAGCTGAAGCCTGTCGAGCCAGCTTCCGCAAAGCGGGACGTCTCTCCGATAGCTGCGATTGCCGAAGGCACCACGGCCGCGCGGATCGAGCCCTCCGTCGACGGCTACATGAATGCCATCCAGGTCTATCCCTATACCGAAGGCGCGCTCTACCGGCTCTATG